>JAHFQX010000004.1 GCA_023259135.1 Betaproteobacteria bacterium
CACCACCCTGTCGGGCGGCGAGGCCCAACGAGTCAAGCTGGCCTTGGAACTTTCCAAGCGGGACACCGGACGGACTCTATATATTCTGGACGAGCCCACCACCGGCCTGCATTTCCACGACATCGCCATGCTACTCAAGGTGCTGCACCGGTTGCGGGACCACGGCAACACGGTGGTGGTGATCGAGCACAATTTGGACGTCATCAAGACCGCCGATTGGATCGTGGATCTGGGGCCGGAGGGGGGCAACGGCGGCGGCCGCATCGTTGCCGAAGGCCCGCCGGAAGCGGTGGCCGGCCATCCGACCAGCTACACCGGAGCCTACCTGGCCCCCTTGATTTTGATGCGGCCCGAGCCGCAAAAAAACCGCACGGCGAGTAAAGGGGCCTAGAAAAAGCCTGGATCAGCAGCGCGGTAGGGAAGTGCGGGACGCCCTCTCCGCGGCTCGAAACCTAATCGGAGCTTCTCAACGCTCCAGCAAATCCTTCTTGTCTTTCCGCTTCGCCCATTCATCGGCATCCGGCGGCGCATCCTTCTTCTCGATGATGGCCGGCCATTGCTTGGCCAGATCGGCATTGATCTGAATGAAGACGCGCTGATCCTCGGGGACGTCGTCCTCGGCAAAAATCGCTTCCACCGGGCATTCGGGCACGCACAGGGTGCAGTCGATGCACTCGTCCGGATCGATCACCAGGCAGTTGGGGCCCTCGCGAAAGCAGTCCACCGGGCATACGTCGACGCAGTCGGTGTATTTGCACTTGATGCAGCTTTCGGTCACCACATAAGTCATGATTTTTGTTCCTTAAGCAAACGGTACGGAAGGCCGGCATTCTACCAGAAACTCGCTCCCTCATTGGTCCGGCGCGTAATCCAGGCCAGCCAGCTTGGACCGACAGGCAGCGAATTCTTGCCGCATCCGCGCCACCAGTTCCGCCGTGGTGGGAATATCTTGAATCGCCCCCACTCCCTGGCCGGCGCCCCAGATATCCTTCCACACCTTATGGCGCTCGCCGCCGGCGCTCTTGAATCCGGACTTGCCTTTCTCGCTGGGAGGCAGGTTGTTGGGATCCAGACCCGCGTTGCGCACCGAGCGGGACAGATAATTGGCGTGGATGTTGCTGAAAAGATCGGTGTATACCACCTCCTCGGCGGAGGATTCGACGATCATCCGCTTGTATTCGGGCACCGCATTGGCCTCTTGGGTGGCGATGAAGCGGGTGCCCATATAGGCCAGGTCCGCTCCCATGGCCAGGGCCGACAGCACGCCGCAGCCGTCGGAAATGGCTCCCGCCAGGATGATGACGCCGCCGAAAAATTCCCGCACTTCGGGAATCAGCGCGAAGGGGCTCATGCGGCCGGCATGGCCGCCGCCGCCGGCGCACACCAGAATCAGGCCATCCACTCCCGCTTCCGCCGCCTTGCGGGCATGACGCACGTTGATCACGTCGTGGAACACCACCCCGCCGTAGCGATGCACCGAATCCAGCACCGCCCGCTCGGGAGCTTTCAGGCTGGTAATGATCACCGGAACTTCGTGGCGCACCACCATTTCCAAGTCCTGCTCCAGCCGCTCGTTGCTGGGATGGACGATGAGATTGACCCCAAAAGGAGCGACTTTGGCGGCCGGATGGGCGGCCTGGTAGGCGGCCAAATCGGTCTTGATGCGAGTCAGCCACACCTCCAGCTCCTCCACCGGACGGGCGTTCAGAGCCGGGAAAGTGCCGACGATGCCGGCCTGGCACTGGGCCAGCACCAGTTCCGGTCCGGAGACGATGAACATGGGGGAGCCGATGACCGGCAAGGTCAATTTTCCGGCCAGATTCGCGGAAATGGGCATGAAAAAACTCCTCTGAGTTTAAATTTGTCTGGACAAGCGGGTTTCGACTGCAAGGGTAGCAGCATCCTGCCTGCCTCGCCAAGCCGGCCCCTAAACAGGTTTAGAATGACTAGCCTAAATCTGGCAGAGCGACTCGGGACACCCGGCTCATGACTTCTTTGCCCTCACCCGGCCCCGCGGCCTTGGCCCACAGCCATCGGCTGGCCGCGGCCATTCAGGCCGAAATCGAAGCCAGCGGCGGCTGGTTGGATTTTGCCCGTTTCATGGAGCGGGCCCTTTACGCCCCCGGCCTGGGGTATTACAGCGCGGGCAGCCGAAAAATTGGCGCCGAGGGCGACTTCGTCACGGCCCCGGAAATTTCCCCGCTATTCGGCCGCGCCCTGGCCCGGCAGGTGGCGGAAATCCTGGGCCGATCGGGAGGGGACGTACTGGAGCTGGGGGCCGGCTCGGGTCGGCTGGCGGTGGACCTACTGCGGGGCTTGGAGGAATGCGGCTGTCCTCTCCGGCATTACCTCATATTGGAAGTAAGCGCTGACCTGGCCGAGCGGCAGCGGAACCAAATTGCGCGGCAGGCCCCGGAGCATTTGCCCCGTTGCCGCTGGCTGGAGGCCTTGCCCGAAACCTTCGCCGGGGTGGTGCTGGCCAACGAGGTATTGGATGCGCTGCCGGTCCATTTGCTGGCCTGGCGAAAAGATGGCGTCTATGAGCGTGGAGCGGTCGTCGCCGGCGAGGGTTTTGGCTGGGAGGAGCGCCTCTTGGGTCCGGGCCCCTTGCGGGATAAAGCGCTGCGTTTGGGGCTGCCGACCGGTGCCGTGACCGAGATCGGGCTTGCCGCCCCGCGCTTGGTTCACACTTTGGGAAAAATCCTGAAGCAGGGTGTTCTGCTGCTGCTGGACTATGGGTTCCCCGAGCGAGAGTATTACCACCCGCAGCGATCCGGCGGCACCTTGATGTGCCATTACCGGCACCGGACTCACGACGATCCGCTCTGGCTGCCGGGACTCCAGGACATCACCAGCCACGTGAACTTTACCGCCATCGGCGAAGCCGGGACCGCAGCCGGGCTGGAGTTGCTGGGCTATACCTCGCAGGCTCGATTTCTCATCAACTGCGGCATCGTCGATTTGCTGGCCCAGACCCCCGCGGAAGATATCCCGGCCTATCTGCCCCAAGCCGGCGCGGTGCAGCGGCTGCTGAGCCCGGCGGAAATGGGCGAGCTTTTCAAGGTGATGGCCCTGGGCAAGGGCCGCATGGCCCCTTTGTTGGGTTTCGGGCAAGGGGATCGCCGCCGCAGCCTGGCCCCGGATGTGCGATAATTTTCCGACGGCCTACCCTCTCGAAAAGACTCGCCATGGCGGAGTACCCGGATCACGACCCCCAAGAAACCCAGGAGTGGCTGGAAGCTCTGGAGGCGGTGCTAAGCCGCGAAGGCCCGGAGCGCGCCCATTACCTGCTGGAAAAATTGGTGGACAAGGCCCGCCGTTCCGGGGCTTATCTGCCCTACAGCGCCAACACCGCTTACATCAACACCCTCCCCCCCCACTTGGAGGAGAAATCCCCGGGGGACTTCGAGTTGGAACACCAGATTCGCTCCCTGGTGCGCTGGAACGCGGTGGCCATGGTGCTGCAAGCCAACAAGGACAGTTCGGAGCTGGGCGGACATATCGCCAGCTTCCAGTCCGCCGCCACTTTATATGATGTCGGCTTCGACCATTTCTTCCATGCGCCCAGCGAGGGCCACGGCGGCGATTTGGTTTACATCCAGGGCCATTCGGCCCCCGGGGTCTATGCTCGAGCCTATCTGGAAGGGCGCCTTACCGAGGAACAATTGAAAAATTTCCGCCGGGAGGTGGACGGCAAGGGGCTCCCATCCTATCCCCACCCCTGGCTGATGCCGGATTTCTGGCAATTTCCCACGGTGTCCATGGGGCTGGGGCCGCTGCTGGCGATTTATCAGGCTCGTTTCATGAAATATTTGCACGACCGGGGCTTGGCGGATACCGCCCCCCGCAAGGTGTGGGCTTTCATGGGGGACGGCGAGATGGACGAGCCCGAGGCCCTGGGGGCCATTTCCCTGGCGGGTCGGGAGCATCTGGACAATCTGATTTTCGTGGTCAACTGCAATTTGCAGCGCCTGGACGGCCCGGTGCGGGGCAACGGCAAAATCATTCAAGAATTGGAGTCGGATTTTCGCGGCGCCGGCTGGAACGTGATCAAGGTAATCTGGGGCCGCTACTGGGACCCGTTGCTGGCCCGGGACGCCCAGGGCATTCTGCAAAAGCGCATGGAAGAAGCCCTGGACGGGGATTATCAGAGCTATAAAGCCCACGACGGCGCCTTTGTCCGCAAGCACTTCTTCGGCAAGTATCCGGAATTGCTGGAGATGGTGTCCTCCATGAGCGACGACGATATCTGGCGGCTGAACCGCGGCGGCCATGATCCCCACAAGGTCTACCCCGCCTACGCCGCGGCGGTGAAGCACCGGGGACAGCCCACGGTGATCCTGGCCAAGACTATCAAGGGCTACGGCATGGGGGCCGCCGGCGAGGGCCAGAACATCACCCATCAGCAGAAAAAGATGGGGGTGGAAGCCCTGAAGGCATTCCGCGACCGCTTCAAGATCCCCGTTCCCGACGAGGGTATTGCGGAGGCCCCCTTCTTCAAGCCCGCCGAGGACGATCCGGCGATGCGCTATCTCATGGAGCGCCGCAAGGCCCTGGGCGGTTTTTTGCCCGCCCGGCGGCGCACCGCGGAGCCCCTGCAAATCCCCGGCTTGTCGCAGTTCGAGACCCTGCTGGCCGGCACCGACAATCGGGAAATGTCCACCACCATGGGCTTTGTGCGCATCCTCTCGGCCCTGGTGCGGGACCCGCACATCGGCAAGCGGGTGGTGCCCATCGTCCCCGACGAATCCCGCACCTTCGGCATGGAAGGGATGTTCCGCCAATTGGGGATTTATTCATCGGTGGGCCAGCTCTACGAGCCCCAGGACAAGGACCAACTGATGTTCTACCGGGAGGACAAGCAAGGCCAGATCCTCCAGGAAGGCATTTGCGAAGCGGGGGCCACCAGCTCGTGGATCGCCGCGGCCACTGCCTACAGCACCCACGGCCTCATCATGTTGCCCTTCTACATTTTCTACTCGATGTTCGGCTTCCAGCGGGTGGGAGATTTGCTCTGGGGGGCGGGAGATTGCCAGGCGCGGGGCTTCCTCATTGGCGGCACCTCGGGGCGCACCACCCTGGCGGGAGAGGGCTTGCAGCACCAGGATGGCCATAGCCACCTGCTGGCGTCGGTCATTCCCAACTGCGTGGCTTACGACCCCACCTTCAATTACGAGTTGGCGGTAATCATCCAGGACGGTTTGCGGCGCATGGCCGGCGAGCAGGAAAACGTCTTCTATTACGTCACTGTCCTCAACGAAAACTATGCCCATCCCGCCATGCCGGAAGGCGTTCAGGAGGGCATTCTCCAGGGCATGTACCTGTTGCGGGAAACCCCCGCCTCCCGGACCGATGCGCCCACCGTGCAGTTGCTGGGCTGCGGCGCCATCCTGCGGGAAGTGCTGGCGGCGGCCGAATTGCTGCGGGAGGATTTCGGCATCGCCTCGGACGTCTGGAGCGTCACCAGTTTCACCCAACTGCGCCGCCAGGGCTTGGATGCCGAGCGCTGGAACACGCTGCATCCGGAGGTCCCGCCCCGCAAGAGCTACGTCGAGACCTGCCTGGCGCCCCGTGCCGGCCCGGTAGTGGCGGCCACCGATTACATGAGGCTGTTCGCCGACCAGATTCGCCCCTTTGTGCCCCGCCGCTACCGGGTGCTGGGAACCGACGGTTTCGGCCGCTCCGACACCCGCCGGCAGTTGCGGAAGTTCTTCGAGGTGGATCGTTATTGGGTAACGGTGGCGGCCTTGCGAACCCTGGCCGAGGAAGGCGCCATCACCGCCGCCCAAGTGGCCGAGGCGATTCGCAAGTACGGGATCGACCCGGATAAGCCCAACCCCACCACCGTCTAAGGAAGGAGTGTTCTTTGGCCGCCGTCAAGGAAGTCCGGGTGCCGGATATCGGCAACTTCGTCAACGTGGATGTGATCGAGGTGTTCGTCAAGCCCGGCGACCGCGTGCATGCCGACCAATCCCTCATCACCCTGGAGTCCGACAAGGCCACAGTGGAAATCCCTGCCCCCGCAGACGGCGTGGTGCGGGAGCTGCTGGTCAAGGTGGGGGATAAAGTCTCCACCGGCTCCCCGGTGCTGACTTTGGAGGTGGAAGCAGACGCCGCCCGGACCGTCACCGCTTCACCCCCGCCGCCCGCCGCCCCGCAGCCGGCACCACCGGCAACTCCGCCGCCTGCGGCCGCGAGCGCCCCCGGGCCAATGCCGACAGCCCTATCCAGCTTTGCCCAGGTGCATGCCAGCCCCTCGGTGCGGCATTTCGCCCGGGAGCTGGGAGTGGATCTTTCCAAGGTGCGGGGGAGGGGGCCCAAGGAAAGAATCCTCAAGGAAGACGTCCAGGCTTACGTGAAAGGGGCGCTGGCTCAGCCGGCCGCGGCCGGGGGAGGGGCTTTCCCGCCGCCGCCCGAAGTGGATTTTTCCCGTTTCGGTCCCGTCGAAACGCAGGCATTGTCTCGGGTGAAAAAGCTGTCGGGGCCCCATCTGCACCGCAGTTGGGTCGGCATCCCCCACGTCACCCAGCATGATCTGGCGGACATCACCGAACTGGAAGCCTTCCGCAAAGCCATGGCCGAAGAAGCCCGGGCCCAAGGGGTGCGGCTCACTTTGCTGGCTTTCGTCATGAAGGCCAGCGTGGCCGCCCTCCAGCAGTTCCCGGAATTCAACGCTTCCCTGGCCGCGGATGGGCAGAGCCTGATCCTGAAGCGCTACTACCATCTGGGCTGCGCGGTGGATACTCCCGAAGGACTGGTGGTTCCGGTGATCCGCAACGTGGACCAGAAAAGCGTTCTGCAACTGGCCGGCGAGCTGGCGGCGTTGAGCGCCAAGGCGCGGGACCGCAAGCTGGCTCCCGACGACATTCAGGGCGGATGTTTTTCCATATCCAGCCTGGGGGGCATCGGCGGCACCGCCTTCACTCCCATCATCAACGCCCCGGAAGTGGCGATTCTCGGCATTTCCAAGTCCGCCATGCAGCCCATCTTCCGCGACGGGGCTTTCGTGCCGCGCCTGATGCTTCCCCTCTCCCTCTCCTACGATCACCGGGTCATAGACGGCGCGGCGGCGGCCCGCTTCACCACCTTGCTGGGATCCCTGTTGGGCGATCTGCGCCGCCTGGTTCTTTGAACCCGGATCCGGCGGTCGGCCGCTTATCGCTTCGGAATCCGGCATGAGTCTGTTGCCCATCGGCCTGTTGGGAGGCGCCTTCGACCCGATTCATTTCGGCCATCTGCGGCTGGGCCTGGAAGCCGCCGAGCGCCTGGGCCTGGAGCAAGTGCGCTTTATCCCCACCGGGATACCCCCCCACCGGGCGGCGCCCCGCACCTCGGCCCCGCACCGTTTCGAGATGACCCGCATCGCGGTGGCCGGAAACCCGCTGTTTTCCCTCGATGACCGGGAAATCCGCCGCGCCGGCCCGTGCTATACGGTCGACACCCTGGAAGCGCTGCGCGCCGAACTGGGTTCCGCCCGGCCGCTGTGCCTACTGCTGGGCGGCGATGCCTTTCTCGGTTTGGCCACCTGGCATCGCTGGCGGGAATTGTTCGGCCTGTGCCACATCGTGGTGGCGAACCGGCCCGGCATCACCCTGGCGACGCTGGAGCAAACCATGCCGGAAGCCTTGCGAAGCGAAACCCAAACCCGCCGGGACGCCGCGGCGACGTTACGGGCCCCCGCCGGAACAATAGTGCCGCTGCCCATCCCGTCGCTGGATATTTCCTCCACGGCCATCCGCGGCTTGTTGGCGGCGGGCCGCAGCCCGCGTTATTTGCTCCCCCACGGCGTTCTCGAATATATTGGGCGTCATGGCTTATACCGGGAGAACAATGCAGTCTGACGCGCTGAAGCAAGCCGCCGTTGCGGCCCTGGAAGACATCAAGGCCCGCGATATCGCCGTTTTGGATACCCGCCGGCTCACTTCGCTGTTCGATTTCCTGATTGTCGCCACCGGCGATTCCAGCCGCCAGGTCAAGGCCTTGAGCACCCATCTCCAGGAACGGATCAAATCCCTCGGGGCGCCGATTCACGGCGCGGAGGGCGAAAAAACCGGCGAGTGGATTTTGGTGGATCTGGGAGACGTGGTAGTGAACATCATGCTGCCCGCCAGCCGGGAATACTATAACCTCGAGGAATTGTGGACCGAGCCGGGGTCGGCTTAACCCCGGGAGCGGCGCCGAGACATGAAACTCTACGTGGCGGCGGTTTGCCACCGGACACCGTCTTGGGTGGAGGAGGGCTTCCGGGAATATGCCGGGAGAATGCCCCGGGAAGCCCGCATCGAACTCGTCGAAATCAAGGCGCGGCGCAGAGGGGGGGAAGACCTGGCGCGAATGCTGGATCTCGAGGCGCAACGGATCGACGCCGCCTTGCCGCGCAGCGCCTGGCGAGTAGCGCTGGATGAACGGGGCGCGGCGCTATCCAGCCCCGACTTGGCCGGCAAGCTCAGCGCTTGGCGGGAGACCGGCCGGGATGTGGGCTTGATCATCGGCGGCTCCGACGGACTGGCGCCGCGGATCCGGGAGTCAGCCCATTTCGTCTGGTCTTTATCCCCTTTGACCTTGCCCCATGGACTGGTCAGGATTCTAGTCGCCGAGCAGCTTTACCGGGCCCATACTATCCTGGCGGGTCATCCTTATCATCGAGATTGAGGGCGAAGGAAGCTTTGTTGACGCAAAAAATTTATCTGGCCTCGCGCAGCCCGCGGCGGCGCGAGCTGTTGCAGCAGATCGGGGTGCGCTTTGAAACCTTGTTGTTGCGGGAGCGCCCGCCGCGGGGAGCGGACGTGAACGAAGCGCCGCTGGCGGGGGAGGATCGGGCAAGCTATGTGACCCGTCTCGCCCGGCAGAAAGCCAAGTCCGGCTGGACCCGGGTGGAACAGCGCGGCTTGCCGGCCCGTCCGGTGCTGGCGGCCGATACGGCGGTGGTGTTGGACGGGGAGATTTTCGGCAAGCCGGACCATGCCGAGCATGCCGCGGCGATGCTGCGGCGTTTGTCCGGCCGGGAACATCAGGTGCTGACTGCCGTCGCCGTAGCCTTCGGACGGCGGGTGGAGATGGCCATGTCCGCTACCCTGGTGGAGTTCGGCGTCATCGAGGAGCCGGCAATCGCCGAGTACGTATTCACCGGCGAGCCGCTGGATAAAGCCGGTGGCTACGCAATTCAAGGGCGGGGCGGCGTATTCGTTAAGCGCTTATCCGGCAGCTATTCCGGCGTGGTGGGTCTGCCCCTGCTGGAAACCACCGTGCTGTTGCGCCGCTTTGAGGGGGGGCCGTCATGAACGAGCGCATCCTGATCAACGTCACCCCCCAGGAAACCCGGGTAGCCGTTTTTCAGCACGGCGTCGCTCAAGAACTGCATATCGAGCGGGCCCGCAACCGAGGGCGGGTGGGCAACGTCTATATGGGCAAGGTGTCTCGGGTTTTGCCCGGCATGCAATCGGCGTTCATCAACATCGGCCTGGAGCGGGCCGCTTTTCTGCATGTGGCGGATTTGTGGGCGCCCCCCGGCGAGGCCCCGGCCCCCATCGAGAAGCGGCTGCGGGAAGGGCAAATTCTCATGGTCCAGGTGGCCAAGGATCCCATCGGCAGCAAGGGGGCGCGGCTCACCACCCAAATCAGCATCGCCGGCCGGCTGCTGGTCCATCTACCCCAGGAAAACCATATCGGGGTGTCGCAGAAGATCGAGGACGAGGCCGAGCGGCTGGCTCTGAAGGAGCGGTTGCAGCAGATCACGGCCTCAAGCAGCGGCGGATTTATCCTGCGCACCGTGGCGGAAGGGGCGAGCGACGCGGAATTGCGCACCGATGCCGAGTATTTGTGCAAGCTGTGGGGTGACCTGCTGGAGAGCTCCCGGACCGCCGAAGCCCCGGCGCTGCTCTATCAGGATCTGGATTTGGCCGTGCGGACCCTGCGGGATCTGGCCAGCGAGGAAACCGGCCGCATCGTGGTGGATTCCCGGGAAACTTTTCAGCGGGTGCTCGCCTTCGCCCAGCAATACACCCGAATTTTCGCCGACCGGATCGAGCACTATACCGGGGAGCGGCCGCTGTTCGATCTTTACGGAGTGGAAGAGGAGATCCAGCGCAGCCTGGCAAAGCGGGTGGAGCTAAAATCCGGCGGCTATCTCGTCATCGACCAAACCGAGGCCCTGACCACGGTGGACGTCAACACCGGCGGGTTCGTCGGAGAGCGTAGCTTCACCGACACCGTCTTCAAGACCAATCTGGAAGCCGCTCAAGTCATCGCCCGGCAATTGCGCCTGAGAAATCTGGGGGGGATGATCATCGTGGACTTCATCGACATGGACACCCCGGAACACCGGGAAGCGGTCCTGCAAGAATTCAAGAAAGCCCTGGCCCGCGATCGGACCCGGACCACCCTGAACGGATTCAGCCCCCTGGGCCTGGTGGAAATGACCCGCAAGCGCACCCGGGAGAGCCTGGCCCGCATCCTGTGCGAGCCGTGTCCCACCTGCCAAGGGCGAGGTGAAATCAAAACCGCCCGGACGGTGTGTTACGAAATCCTCCGGGACTTGCTGCGGGAAGCGCGCCAGTTCGATGCCCGGGAATTCCGCATCCTGGCCTCCCAGTCGGTGATCGATTTGCTGCTGGACGAGGAATCCCAGGGCTTGGCGCAACTCGAGTATTTCATCGGCAAGCCCATTTCTCTCCAAGTGGAAAGCCAATACACCCAGGAACTGTACGATGTCATCCTTATTTGAGAAAACGCCGCATAAACCGGCGGGGGGCGCCGCGCAACGCGGCCATGGGCCCCGGGCGCTGCTCGCTTGCGTTACCCTCCTGGCGGCTGTCTCCGCTTGGGGGGAGTCGTGCCGGGTACTGGATCCGGAGCTTTCAGGGGTCTACGAAGGCGGCTGCAAGAACGGGCTGGCCCATGGATTCGGCCAGGCCAAGGGAAGCAACGCCACCTACCACGGCTACTTCCGCGCCGGGATGAAGCACGGCAAGGGAATCAAGGTCTGGTCCCATGGCGATCGCTATGAAGGCGAATTTCGCAACGACCGGCGTAACGGCCAGGGGGTCTATACTTGGGGCGCCGCCACCCCTTGGGCGGGAGAAAAATATACCGGCGAATTCAAGAACGATTTACGCCAGGGCCACGGGGTGTACCAGTGGCCCAGCGGCGACCGTTTCGAGGGCCGGTGGGAGCAGGGCAACCGCCTGGGGCTCACGCCCATGGAAAATCGCCAGCAGGCTGCCGCCAAAGCCCTGGCCGAAGCGTTCCGGCCGGGCACGGCGGTTTGCGCCGAAACGCCGTTGGGAATCGGCGGCGCCCGGCGCATCAAGGCCGCCGTGGAGGCCGTGCAGGATCGGAAAATCCGCGTGAAGGTGCTCGATCCCGGCGCAGGCGGGGAGCCTTATCAAGGGCAGCCGGTGGCCGGCGGGACGGTGTTGACGGACGATCTATATAATTGGACGCTTTGCCGATGATCGGCGGTTCCATTAACTTTTAACTTTTCGCGAAGAGGAAAAGCGATGAAGCAGTTTTGGGTAGCATTGTTTTTGTTGACCCTCGGATCGGCGGCGAGCAGCGTCGAGGCCAAGCGGCTGGGCGGCGGCAAGAGCCTGGGCAAGCAACGGGAATCCATCACCCAGCAGCAGGCGACCCGGCCTCCCGCGGCCCCCGTCGCCCCCTCGGCTCCGGCCCAGGGCGGCGCTGGGCGCTGGCTCGGCCCCTTGGCGGGACTGGCGGCCGGCGGGTTGCTGGCCAGCTTGCTGATGGGACACGGTTTCGAAGGGATCCGCCTCATGGACGTGGCGTTGGCATTGCTGCTGGCCGCGGGGGTGTTCGCGTTGTGGCGGATGCTGGCTCGCCCCGCGCCGCGCCGCGAGACGCTCCAATATGCCGGCCTGGGGGCGGAGGCCATGCCTTCCGGAGATCCGCGCGTCCTGCACACGGCCCCGGACCCTTCCGGGGCGCCGCGCTATCCGGCGGGGTTCGAGCCGGGGCCGTTTCTTAAGCACGCCAAGCTCTCCTTTTTGCGGCTGCAGGAAGCCCATGACCGAAAACAGCTCGATGCCTTGCAGGATTTGATGACGCCCGGGCTATTCGCCGCCGTGCAGGCCGAAATCCAGGGGCGGGGCGGGCTGGCCCAGAAAACCGAGGTGGTGTCTCTGGATGCCGAGTTGCTGGAAGTGGTCACCGAAGGCGAGACGGCGGTGGCCAGCGTGCGCTTCTCCGGCTTGGTGCGCGAATCCCTCGGCGGGGTGGCCGAACCCTTCGACGAAATCTGGCACGTGGAGAAATCCCTGGCCGGCTCCCGAACCGGCTGGCTGCTGGCCGGCATTCAGCAAATCGCTTAACCGCCCGTTAACCCATGATCCCGGATGGGGCCGCGCCAGGCTGATGGCCGGCAACGGCCGCCTGGCGCCGAGCAGCGCGGCACCCCGCGGCTAATCAAGCACAGGTAGGCGCGCTTCCCCATCCACAACTCCTGACCCAGCCGAGCGCCTTTTCTCATGCTTACCCTGCTGCGGTTTTTCAGGATCGTTTGGATCAGCGTCCGGTTCGGGCTGGATGAAGCCGTTTTGAGTCACGCCCGGTTCCGCTGGCTGCGCTCCCTGGTGAGCGGGCTGCTGTTTTGGCGGCGCTTGACGATTCCCCGCGCGGTGCGCCTGCGCTTGGCCCTGGAGAGCCTGGGTCCCATCTTCGTGAAGTTCGGCCAAGTGCTGTCCACCCGCCGCGATTTGCTGCCTCCCGATATCGCCGACGAACTGGCGAAGCTGCAAGACCAGGTGCCCCCCTTTCCCAGCGCCCAGGTATTCGCCACCTTGGAGCGGGTCTACGGCCAGCCCCCCGGTGAAGTATTCCGCGGCTTCGAGGCGGAGCCGGTGGCCAGCGCTTCGGTGGCCCAAGTCCATTTCGCCGTGCTGCCCGACGGCAAGGAAGTGGCGGTGAAGGTGCTGCGGCCGGGCATCGCCCGGGTGATCGCCGAGGACGTGGCCTTGCTCTACATCGGCGCCGCCGTGCTGGAGGCCGTGTGGCCCGGGGGCCGGCGCCTCAAGACCCGGGAAGTGGTGGGGGAGTTCGAGCGGCATCTGAGCGACGAGTTGGACCTCATTCGGGAAGCGTCCAACGCCAGCCAGTTGCGGCGCAATTTTCTCGGTTCGCCGCTGCTGCGGATCCCGGAGATCCATTGGGATTACTGCACCCGCGACGTCATGGTGATGGAGCGCATGCACGGCATCCCCATCAGCCAAGTAGATGCGCTGCGCGCCCAAGGAGTGGATATTCCCCGTCTGGCCCGGGCCGGGGTGGAGATCTTCTTCACCCAGGTGTTCCGGGACGGATTCTTCCACGCCGACATGCATCCCGGCAACATCTTCGTCGCCGCCGACGGCCGCTACATCGCCTTGGATTTCGGCATCATGGGGACCCTCAGCCGCGAGGACAAGAATTATCTGGCCCGCAATTTCCTGGCGTTCTTCCGCCGGGATTACCGGGGGGTGGCGGAGGCCCACGTGGAAGCCGGCTGGGTGCCCGCCGACACCCGGGTCGAGGAATTCGAGTCGGCCATCCGGGCGGTATGCGAGCCGATTTTCGACCGGCCCTTGAAGGAGATTTCCTTTGGCAAGGTACTGCTGCGCCTGTTTCAAACTTCCCGCCGCTTCAACATGGAGATTCAACCGCAGCTGGTGCTGCTGCAAAAAACCCTGCTTAACGTGGAGGGGTTGGGGCGGCAACTGGATCCCGATTTGGATCTATGGAAAACCGCCAAGCCTTATCTGGAGCGCTGGATGTCCGAGCAACTGGGATGGCGCGGCTTGCTACGGGCCCTGAAAAACGAAGCGCCCCACTGGGCGGTGCTGCTGCCGCAATTGCCGCGCTTGGCCCACCAAGCCCTGACGCAACGCGCCGCCGCTCCCCAGGCCGACGATACGGCCTTGCCGCGGCTGCGGCGGCAGAACCGCTGGCTGGCCCTGGCGGTCGGATTGCTGGCGCTGGCCTTGCTCGGAACGCTGCTGTCATGATTCGGGAGAGAGGCCCGGACGCGGCGCCCAATTCTCGTTGCGACCGGTGCGGGAGCCCATTTCACTGCGGCGTCGCGGACCCGGGGCCGTGCTGGTGCAGCGAGGATTTCCCGCCGGCCCCGCCCCCGGACCCTTCAAGAGCCGCCTGTCTGTGCCGCCGCTGCTTGGCCGAATGCCTCGACGCTGGATCAGTTCAGCCCGAGTAGGCGTGGAGCGCCAGCGTTCCCAGCATCCAGCCCGAATAGATGCGCCGCAGGCGGCCGGCGGCGCCCAGCACCACCAACAGGGGCAGGTAATGATCGGGAGTGGGAACCGCCCGTCGGCCGAAGGGCAAGGACCCGGGCTTCAGCAAGGGAGCGCTCTCCCCTTGCTCGATGGCGGCGTCCACCGCCTGCATGAAAGCCGCCGCCCAACCGGCGGGGACGTCCTCCGGAGCGCTCCATTCCACGTCCCCCAGGTTATGGGTGATGCCGCCGCTGCCCACCAGCAGAATGCCCCGCTGCGCCAGAGGCGCCAAGGCCCGGCCGAGGGCCCAGTGCCAGGCGGGGTCCCGCCTCGGGCAGATCGACAATTGCAAAATGGGAAAAGCCGGCTCGGGCCACAGGGTCCGCAGCGGTACCCAAACGCCGTGATCGAAGGACCAGTCCCGATCCTCCTCCACCGCAATGCCGGCGTCCTCCAGAACGCTGACGACTTGCCCCGCCAGCTCCGCGCTGCCCGAAACCGGCCACGAAAGCCGGTACAGATCGGCAGGAAAGCCGTAGAAGTCGTGCTGAATGGCCGGCCGCGGATGGCCGCCCGCCAGCATCGGCCCTTCGGTCATCCAGTGGGCGGACACGCACACCACCCCCTTGATCCCGTCGCCCCAGCGGGCGGGCAGGCTTTTCCAGAAGCGGGTGACGCGGCAATCCTCCACCGCCAGGGTGGGCGCGCCGTGGGAAAGAAACAGGGGGGCCGGGGGGAAGCGTTCCATCGGGCTTTTCGGTAAAGTTGCTTGGCGGGAGCGACGTTCCTTAATGCGAATATGCCGAAACGAAACCCCGCCGGAGCAATATATTGAGTCGAGCCCAACCCGTCCAGCGGAATTTCTCGAACGGGTCATTCTAGGAAAACGAACATGCGCTTCAGTTTGGAGGATCTCGCGGTGCTGGATGCCATCGCCCGCCGGGGTAGTTTCGCCGCCGCCGCGGAGGAATTGCACCGGGTTCCTTCCAGCGTCACCTATGCGGTGAAAAACTTGGAGCAGAGCTTGGGTTTCCCGGTGTTCGTGCGCCAGGGGCGCCGCGCCCTGCTTACCCCCGCCGGGGAAACCCTGTTGGAGGAAGGCCGGGCCTTGCTGCACCAGGCCCAGGAAGTGGCGCGCCGGGTGGAACGGGTGGCCGGGGGCTGGGAGTCGGAGCTGTGCATCGCCGTCACCGACCTGATTCCCCAGCCTCGTCTGTTTCCCTTGATCCGGGAGTTCGAGACCGTCTCGGCGCAAACCCGTTTGCGGCTTTCCACCGAAGTCTTCGGCGGCGTTTGGGATGCCCTGCTGGAAGGGAGGGCTGATCTGGGAGTGGGCGCTCCGGGAGATATCCCTCCCACCGCCGGATGCGCCGTCCAGCCGTTGGGGGAAGCGAGCTTCCTGTTCGTGGTGGCCTCCCGTCACCCCCTGGCAAGTCATCCGGAGCCGATTCCGGAGCGCGTCATCCGCCTTCACCAGGCCGTGGCCGCCGCCGACTCTTCCCGTCACCTGCCGGCCCGCACCACCCGACTGTTGCCCGGCCAGCAGGTGCTGACGGTGGGCGATCAAAGCGCCAAGCGGGCCGCCATCCTGGCCGGATTGGGGATCGGACATTTGCCCAGCCACATGATCCAAGCCGATCTGGCCGCCGGCCGCTTGGTGGCGAAGGCGTTGGAGGGCAACGGCGTGGCCCTGCACAACTTGGTGGTGGCTTGGCGCAGCGGCCACCGGGGCAAGGCGCTGGCCTGGTTCCGCGCCCGGCTGGCGGAGATGGGGCCGGAACTGCTGGCCGCGGGCCCGCCATAAAGGGGCCGCTATCCCATGGCATTACCTTGGCAAGAATGACCGCATTGCCCTGACGCACAACCAACGGATACGCCACGCGCCCCAATGTCTCCCGGCTCGGCCTGCTCGATTACGTCGGATAGTTTACTTCCGAGGCTCTCAGGGTCGGCAGGGGAAGGATACGAGCCTTGACTGAAACCTGTTGGGTTGTGCAAGACGGTGCTTTGCCGGTAGCATGAGGCCGATTGCGGCTTTCGACAATGGCCGGTGGAGGTGATGGGGATGGCGACGGCGGCAAAAAAAGGCACAAAAGGCACAAAGGAATACGCCTTCGTTTGGGAAGGCAAGGATCGATCCGGCAAGATCGTCAAAGGCGACATGCGGGCCGCCGGCCAGGCGGTGGTCAATGCCACGCTGCGCCGCCAAGGCATATCGGTTATCAAGGTGAAGCGCCAGCGCACCGGCGGCGGCAGCGTCTCCGACAAGGACATCACCCTGTTCACCCGGCAGTTGGCCACCATGATGAAATCCGGAGTGCCGTTGCTGCAAGCTTTCGATATCGTCGGCAAGGGCCACAGCAACCCGGCGGTGGGCCGGTTGCTGATGGACATCAAGACCGACGTGGAAACCGGCAACAGCCTCAACCAGGCTTTCCGCAAATATCCGCTCTATTTCGATGCGTTATTCTGCAATCTGGTGGGGGCCGGCGAGCAGGCCGGCATTCTGGACAGCTTGCTGGACCGGCTGGCGACCTACAAGGAAAAAATTCTCGCCATCAAGAGCAAGATCAAGTCGGCATTGTTCTACCCGATTTCCATCATCGTGGTGGCGTTTGTCATTACCGCGGTCATCATGATTTTCGTTATTCCCGCCTTCAAGGAGGTGTTCAAGAGCTTCGGCGCCGATTTGCCGGCCCCGACCCTGGTCGTGATGGCCATCTCCGAATTCTTCGTGAATTATTGGTACCTGATTTTCGGATCGGTGGGCGGCGGAGTCTATGGATTCTTCTACGCCTGGAAGCGCTCGGTTCCGGTGCAGATCTTCATGGACCGGGTGCTGCTCAAGCTGCCCATCTTCGGCGACATCATCCGCAAGGCCACGGTGGCCCGCTGGACCCGCACCCTGTCCACCATGTTCGCCGCCGGGGTGCCGCTGGTGGAGGCGCTGGATTCGGTGGCCGGGGCGGCCGGCAACTACGTGTATTTCCAGGCCACCAAGAGGATCCAAAGCGAGGTCAGCACCGGCACCAACCTGACGGTGGCGATGCAAAACTCCGAGGTGTTTCCCAACATGGTGCTGCAAATGGTCTCCATCGGCGAGGAATCGGGGTCTTTGGACGCCATGCTGAGCAAGGTCGCGGACTTCTACGAGGCGGAGGTGGACGACGCCGTGGAAGCGCTTTCCAGCCTGATGGAGCCGATCATCATGGTGGTGCTGGGAACCCTGATCGGCGGCATGGTGATAGCCATGTACCTGCCTATCTTTAAAATGGGGTCGGTGGTTTAAGCTGACCGATGGCATCGCTTCCGCTGCTGGCGTCCGCGAATCCCCTGCCGTTTGTGATCCTGTGCCTGGTTTTGGGGCTGGTGGTGGGAAGTTTCCTGAATGTGGTGATTCATCGCCTGCCGAAGATGATGGAGCGGGACTGGCGGCGGCAATGCGTCGAACTAGAAGGCCGGGAAGCTCCCGCCGAACCCCGTTACAACCTCTGGACCCCGGCATCGGCCTGTCCGGCCTGTGGGGCGCCGGTCACCGCTTTGCGGAACATCCCGTTGATCAGCTATGTCTTGCTGGGAGGCCGGTGCGCTGCCTGCCGAGCCCCGATCTCCCTGCGCTATCCCGTGGTGGAACTGTTGAGCGGCATACTGGCGGCTTACGCGGGCTGGCGCTACGGCGCGACTTGGGCGACGCTGGGCGTCGCGTGTTTTGCCTTGGCCCTGGTGACCTTGACCTGCATCGACTTGGATACCCAATTGTTGCCGGATTCCATCACCTTGCCGCTGTTGTGGCTGGGGTTGCTGTTCAATGTCGGGGGGACCTTCGCCGATTTGCCCGCGGCGGTGTGGGGGGCCGCGGCCGGCTACCTGTCGCTGTGGGGCGTCTATTGGTTGTTCAAGCTGGCCACCGGCAAGGAGGGCATGGGTTATGGGGATTTCAAGCTACTGGCGGCCATCGGTGCGTGGCTGGGGTGGCAGATGCTGCCCCTGGTGATCCTGCTGTCTTCGGCGGCGGGAGCGGTGGTGGGGATAACGCTGATGATTTTCGGCGGCCGTCACCGGGACACGCCCCTGCCCTTCGGGCCTTACCTGGCGGCCGGGGGCGTGATCGGGATGTTCTGGGGGGCAAGCTGGATGGCGGCGTATTTACGGTGGGGGGTGGCAGGGTGAGCTATATCGTGGGACTGACCGGGGGCATCGGCAGCGGTAAAAGCGCCGCCGCCGATTTATTCGCCGAGAAGGGCATCGTCGTGGTGGATGCCGATGCCATCGCGCATAGCGTGACCGGCCCGGGACATCCCGCCCTGGAACAAATTCGCGCCGCCTTCGGAGCGGAGTATGTAATTCCCGGGGGGGGCATGGATCGCGTGCGGATGCGCCAGCGGGTGTTTTCCGATGCCGAGGCGAAGCGGCGGCTGGAGGGGATTCTCCACCCCATCATCCGCCAGGAAGTGCGGACCCGGCTGGCCGAGGTTTCCTCCCCCTACGTCATTCTGATGGTGCCCTTGCTGTTAGAGACCGGGGCTTATCGGGACATCATCCGCCGGCTGGTGGTGGTGGACTGCTCCGAGGAAACTCAGGTGAGGCGCACCATCGCCCGCAGCAAGTTGACCCGGCAGGAAGTTTTGGCCATCATGGCGAATCAAATCGACCGCGCTTCCCGCCTGAGCCAGGCGGACGACGTGTTGTCCAACGACGACGGTCTGGAGGAATTGGGGCGCCGGGTGGAGGCTCTGCACCGGCGCTATTTGGTGCTGGCCGAAGAAATGCAGCCGCCGGCCGTCGGGTAAAGGCGGTTACGCGCCCATTCGCAACCTTGTACCGTCATTGCCAGGGGTAGCCCCGCGGCCATGTCTACGTCGATGATCAGCTACGAGCATCCCCTCAACGAGCGGATCCGGACCTTGCTGCGGCTGGAGGATCTGTACGACCGGGTGGCGAGGTTCGCCGGCCGGGAGGAGGCCGCGGATCATCACGTGGCCCTGCTTTCCTTGTTTGAGGTTCTAGAAGTGGCCAGCCGGGCGGACCTAAAGTCCGATCTGCTCCAGGAATTGGAGCGGCAAAAGCAATCCCTGGAATCCCTGCGCTATAACCCGGCGATTTCGGAAACCGCGTTGGACGACGTGCTGGCCCAGATTGACCGGGCCACCACCCGGCTGCTGGCCCTTTCCGGCAAGATCGGCCAGCACCTGCGGGACAACGAGTGGCTCATGGCTATCAAGCAGCGCGCCGCGCTGCCCGGCGGGGTGTGCGAATTCGACCTGCCTTCCTATCACTATTGGCTGCATCTGCCGGCCGACGAACGCCGCCGGGACCTGCAAGGGTGGCTCACTCCTTTTCTGCCGATTCAGGAAGGGCTGGCCATCGTGCTCCACATTCTGCGGGACAGCGGCCGAGCGTCCCGTCAGGTGGCTCACGGCGGCTCGTTCCAGCAGATGCAGGGCGGCCGGTTGGCGCAGATGCTCTGCGTGCGGTTCGACCGGGAATCTCGCTGCATTCCGGAAATCAGCGCCAACAAATACGCCCTGAACATCCGCTTTACCCTGCAATCGCCGGGGCAGCGCCCCAAGGGGTGCGAAACGGATGTGGAATTCGATCTGATCTATTACAACCTGTGAATCGGGAACCTGGGCAGCGCGCTCCTCAGCGCACCGTAAGCTGTCCCCGTTGCGGCAAGCTTGTCGTGTGGGATGGCGCCAACCGTTATCGTCCGTTTTGCTCGGAGCGCTGCAAGCTGATCGACCTGGGCCAGTGGGCCGAAGAGCGCTACCGCATCCCGGACGAAACCCCGAAAGATCCGCCACCCGATAGCCATGGGTAGAGATTAAGAGATCGGGCTCAGCTCTTGTCTATCACCAGGCCCCGTGCTTCATGGCAATGCCGTGGGCGCCTTGCCGATAGGCGGTCGAAAGATCGGCCTCGGTCAGCCCCCCCAAGGCAAATATCGGCACAGGCGAGTCCTGCGCCAACGTGCGAAAGGCGTCCCACCCCAGGGGCCGGGCCGCGGGGTGGCTGAGGGTGGCCGTCACCGGCCCCAGCACGATAAAGTCCAGGCCCAGGGCGGCCGCATGATCCAACTCCGCGCGGTTATGACAAGAAGCCGCGCAGAGTCCCGCGTCCGGCCGGGTCGCGGCGGCCATGAGCCGGGCGGCGGTGAGATGGACGCCGTCGGCTTTGAGTTGCCGGGCCAATTCCGGGGCGCCGTTGACCAGGACCCGGGCTCCGTGCCGATGGGCCAAGGCAATGGCCTGCCGGGCCAGCCGTTGCGGCGGTTCCGCGAGCCGCGGCTCGCGTAGTTGCACGAGCCGTAGACCGCGCCGCAGCGCTGCTTCCAGGCGGGCCAGGAACAGGGCCTCGCCCAGCTCTTCGGCGGCGCTGATGGCATAGACCGAAGGCAGTTGCAGGGCCCGCAGAATGGGGCCGTTGGCGGGCAGCAACGGGGACACGCGGCAGGCGTGAAGCGCTTCCCAGGACAGGGCCTGGCCTTCCCGGCCTTTGGGCGCTCCACCCCATTCCATGACCCGGAAAAAACACAAGCGCACCGTGGCATGGGGATAAACGAACGTCTGGGTGAGCCAAGGATGGGCGCGATGCACCCGGATGCCCAATTCCTCTTCCAATTCCCGGACCAAGGCAACGGCGGCGGTTTCCCCGGCCTCTACCTTGCCTCCGGGAAACTCCCAGTAGCCGGCATAGGGCTTGCCCGCCGGGCGCCGGGTCAGCAGCACCCGGCCGTCGGGAGCCAGGACCACGGCGACCGCCACCTCGACAGGGGGTTCACCGAGATATTTCATGGGAAGAAGAACCCCGGCAGCGGGGGTCAAGCGATGTTCAACGCTTCGACGTGGGCATCAATAGGAGCGGGGCAGCCCCATCACCTTCTCGCCGATGTAGTTGAGCACCAGTTCCCGGTTGAGAGGGGCGGTGCGCAGCAGCCGCACCACGGGATAGATGTCGAAAATGCCGTATTCCTTGGTGAAGCCGTTGCCGCCGAAACATTGCAGGGACGCGTCCACCGCGTGAATCGCCGCCTCCGCCCCGGCGTACTTGGCCATGTTGGAAAATTCCCCGGCCGGCAGGCCGCGGTCGAAAGTGGACGCAGCCTTGTAGGTCATCAACCCGGCTTGCTCGATTTCGGTTTTGGCCACCGCCAGAGGATGCTGGAGCCCTTGGTAGGCGCCGATGGGGGTATTGCTGAACACGCGGCGCTGGTTGGCGTATTCCACGGCCCTGCCTAACGCGTAGCGACCCAGGCCGACGCACATGGCGGAAAGAATGATGCGTTCCGGGTTGAGGGTGTCGAACAGGATTTCGAAGCCGCGGCCCACTCCCCCCAGGGCATCCGCTTCGGTCACCGGGACGTTGTCGAAAAACAACTGCCACTGGGATTCCGGCATGGGGAGGCTCATGGGAATGAGGTGTTTCTCCACCCCTTTGTCGCGCATATCGACGATGAACAGGGTAAAGCCATCGGTCTTGCGCTGCACCAGGGTGTGGGGCGTGGTGCGGGCCACGACCAGGGCGTAGTCGGCGGTATTGGCGTCGGTAATGAAGGTTTTTTGGCCGCTCAAGGAAAATGCGCCCGGGCCCTGGGGCTTGCCCAGGGTGGTGATCTCGATGGTGTTGGAGCCGGCATTGGGCTCGGTGATGGCAAAGCAGAATTTCGTCTTGCCGGCGCAGGCCGACGGCAGGTATTTTTTCTTCTGCTCCTCGGTGCCGTGCTTGGCGATGAGTCCCAGCGACATGGTGGAATTCACCACCAAGCTCAGCAGCGGAATGCCGTTGTTGGCCAGGCCCTCCATGAACAGAGCCATCTCCAGCATGCCTTGGCCGGCGCCGCCGTAAGCCTCGGGGACCATCATTCCCAGGAAACCGTCGTCGGCCACCTGCCGGAATAACTCCTTGGGAGTTTCGTGCCGTTCGGCGTAATCCATCCAATACTTGCGGTCGTACTTGTTGGCGACGTTGTCGCCGTATTGGTAAATCATGCGCTGTTCTTGGCTAAGCTCGAAATCCACGATGGGCTCTCCTGCTGGTTGAACGATGGGCGGCGGAACGGGCTGGCGTCCCCGTTTCCGGACTTCGATCATACCATCATGGCGGGCCCAGGCACGCCGCCTTTCCCGTTATGATATCGTTGTGCAAGACGGTCGCGGTTTCGGAACGGGCATGGATAAAGTCGGTAAATACAAAATACTCAAGGAGCTCGGCAGGGGGGCCACCAGCGTGGTCTACCTTGCCTTGGACGCCTTCGGCCAGCGGGAAGTGGCGCTGAAGGTGCTGTTTCCCGACGCCCTGGACAACCCCGATTACGGCAAGCGCTACAAGAAACTGTTCGTTACCGAAGCCTCCTTGGCCGGCAAGTTGTCCCATCCCCATATCGTGGCCATCTACGATGCCGGGGAGAGCGAGGGGGTCAGCTACATCGTCATGGAGTATGTGCCCGGGGAAACCCTGGAGGCCTATTGCCGCGCCGAGCGCCTGCTGCCGATCCATCAGGTGCTAGAGATCGCCTTCAAGTGCTGCAAAGCCTTGGATTATGCCCATAGGATGGGGGTCATCCATCGCGACATCAAACCCGCCAACATCCTGATGAACCGCCAGGGCGACATCAAGATTTCCGATTTCGGCGCGGCCCTCACGGCCAGCGCCGAAAGTACCCAAGTGAGCGGCATCGGCTCCCCGGCCTATATGTCGCCGGAGCAGATTCAGGAACGCTCCCTGACCCACCAGACGGACATCTACTCGCTGGGGGTGGTGGTGTACCAGTTGCTGACCGGCACCTTGCCGTTCAAGGCCACCAATAATTACAGCATGATCTACCAGATCCTCAACGTGGATCCACAGCCCTCCAGCGTGTTTCGGCCCGAAATCCCTGCCGCCGTGGATGTGATCGTCAAGCAGGCTCTGCAAAAAGATTCGGCGGCCCGCTACCGGACCTGGGATGAGTTTGCCCAGGCGCTCTCCAGCGTATTTCAGAATTTGGCGGCGCCGGCCGAAGTCGTTCCGGATGCGGAAAAATTCAATGTCTTGCGCGGCTTGTCGTTCTTTCGCCAGTTCGGCGATGTGGAACTATGGGAGGTGCTGCGGATCGCGATCTGGAATAAATATTCCTCGGCCGCTCCCATCGTCCGGGAGGGCGAGGTTGGGCGAGTGTTCTATGTGCTGGCGGCCGGCGACGTGAAAGTCACCAAGGAAGGCAAGTTGCTCAATATCCTGAAACCCGGCGAGTGCTTCGGAGAAATGGCCTATCTGGGAAAACGCAAATTTCAGCGCACCGCCAGCGTGGCCACCGCCGGGCCGGCGACGGTCATCGAGATCGACCCTGAAGCCCTGGCGGCGGCCTCGGAAGGCTGCCGGCATCGCTTTACCGAAGCGTTTCTGGAAATTCTGGTGGACCGGCTGGCCATGGCCAACACGCGGCTTTCCCAACTGCTGCTGGACCGCAATATCAGCTTTTTTTGATCTCCCGCAAGCGCAGCAGCAGGATCGCGCAACCGGCCACCGGCAGCGCTATTAGGGCAAATCCGGCGCCGTAGCTGCCGGTGGCGGTGACGATTCCGCCGAACAGCAGCGGATTCACCACCATGCCCAAGTAGGTGAAGAACAAGGTTCCCCCGGTGGCGGCGCTGACTTCCTGCCGGGGCACCAGCCGCGCCACTTCGGCCAGGTACACGCCGTTCCAGCCGATGGCGGTGGCGCCGAACAACGCCGCCACCCCCGCGATCAAAGCGGTGGGCCATTGGGACGTCATCGCTGCCGTGAGCAGCGCCGATGCCGCCATTCCCAGTCCTAGCAAGCCCAGCAGCAGCCGAGAGCGAATCCAGCGCTCCGCCGCCACGCCCCATACCAGGCGGGAAATAATTCCGCCCAGTTGCGCCAGGGTCAGCATGCCTCCGGCAGCGGCCAGGCTCATGCCGAAATCCGCGGTGAGATAGCTGACGATATAAGTCACGAAGCAATGCTGCATTCCGGCGAAGAAAAACGATCCCACCGCCATGCCGGCCAGCAGCCGGCTGGACGCCACGATCCGCAGCCCATCCCAGATTCGGCCCGGCGGGCCCGGCTGCTTGGAACCTTGATCCAAGCGGGCTCTCAGAGGCTGGATGGCGGCCGCCAGCACCGTGCAATACGCCGAGACCGCCAGCAACGCGCCACGCCAGCCGAAGCCCGCCACCAGCAGAGGGACGAAGATTCCCGCCAGGGCCACGCCGATGGGCACTCCGGTTTGCCGCACCGAGAAGGTAAAAGACATGAGCTGGGCCGGAGCCGTCCGGATCAGCACATGGGCGCTGGCGGGGGTGGTCGGCCCTAGGCCGGCGCCCACCACCACCGCGGATAACGCCAGTGCGGCGAAATTTCCCGCGGTGCCGATGGCCAGCCCGGCAGCGCATAAGCCGAGGCAGATTTGGCTCATCCGGATGGGGCCGAAGCGCTCCACCAGCCGTCCCCCCGGCAGGGTGGTCATGGTGGCGGTGGCGTAGGCCAGGGCGGCGTAGTAACCCACCAGGATGGCTGGCCCCCCCAATTCCTCGCCGATCTTCGGAGCCAGCACCGGCACGGTGGCCATGGCCATGGTGACCAGGGCCTGGATGCCGGTGGTGACCAGCAGATAGAAGATATGGGCCGGCATCAACTGAAACTAGCGCCGCACGGTATCGGCGCTTTGTCCGAACAGGACGCTGCTGGATTCCGGGGTGACGGTGGGCCCGGCGGCAATGGCCTTGCCCTTGGCGTAGGCGCGCTGGGTGGCCGGCCGGGCTTGGATGGTTGAGAACCAGCATTGGAGGTGAGGAAAATCCTCGAGTTTTTGCCCCTGGCGCTGGTGGGGCACGATCCACGGATAGCAGGCCATGTCGGCGATGGAGTAGCTTCCGGCGATGAACTCCCGGTCCGCCAGCCGCTTGTCCAGCACGGCATAGAGCCGGGAGGTTTCCTTGACGTAGCGCTCGATGGCGTAGGGAATTTTTTCCGGGGCGTACTGGCTGAAGTGATGGTTCTGCCCGGCCATGGGCCCCAGCCCCCCCATCTGCCAGAACAACCATTGCAGCGCGTCGTGGCGGCCGCGCAACTCGGCGGGCAGGAATTGCCCGGTCTTTTCCGCCAGATACAGCAATATCGCGCCGGATTCGAACACCGACAGCGGCGCCCCGCCATCCGCCGGAGCGCGGTCGACGATGGCGGGAATGCGGTTGTTGGGAGCGATGGCGAGAAACTCCGGACGGAATTGCTCTCCCTGGGAGATGTTCACCGGAATCAGGGCATAAGGCAGTCCCGCTTCCTCCAGAAACAGGGCTACTTTGTGGCCGTTGGGGGTGGGCCAGTAGTAAAGCTCGATCATGCATCCCTCCGTAAAATTTTATGTAGTCAGGCTAAAGGGCGTGAAATGGGTTTTCCGGTCGTAGTAATCCTCGTGCTCGGCCCGCTTGAGCCAGCCGACGAGCCGATAGGTGAGCGGTGTCGCCGCCGCTTCCCAGCCGACTTTCAGAAAATAGTTGGTGACGGTGACCGAGACCAGCAAGTCCATTCCCCATACGCCGTAAAACGCCAGCGGATAGAAGATCAGGGAATCCACCGCTTCCCCGCAAATCGTCGAGCCGATGGTGCGCATCCAGAGAAACCGCCCCTCGGTGCGGACCTTGAGCTTGGCCAGCACGTAGGAATTGACGAACTCCCCCGCCAGGAAAGCGATCAGGGACGCCGCGACGATCCGCGGCGTCTGGCCGAACACGGTTGCGTAGGCGGGCTGATGGGGCCAGCCCGCCGCCGGGGGCAGGGCCACCACCACCGTAGCCATGAAGGAGGCGAAAGCCAGGGCCGCGAAGCCGCTCCACACCACCCTGCGGGCCCGGGCATAGCCGTAGACTTCGGTAAGAATGTCGCCGAACAGGTAAGAAATGGGAAAGAACAAGACCCCGGCGCCGAAAGTGAATCCGGCCATGCCCACCACCTTGCCCGGCCCGATGAGATTGGCGCACAGAATCACCATGACGAAGGCCGCCATGACGAAATCGTAATACCGGTAGCTCTGGCGGTGGCGCGGCACGGTTCTAGCGGCCCGGTTTATAGCGTTGCGAAACCAGCCTTCAGTCTTCCCGGTCCGGCATCTGCCACTCCCGGCGCAGCCGCATCGCATAGCTGAAGCGGTCAGCCGGGTGGATGCTCATCGACACCTCCAGCATTTTGTCGTCTTCTCCCAGGTAGTGCCGGGTGATGCGCAGGCCCGGAGCGCCGGGCTCGGTTTGCAGCATGGCGGCGAGGGATTCGGGGATCGTCACGGCGCTGATGTCCTGTTTCACTTCCGCGATGTGCTCGCCGTATTGCTGCTCCACCAGGGCGTAGACCGGCAGTTGGGCGCCGATGAGCTTGCGGATGCCCTTATAGGCCTTGCTGACATAGAGCTCGGTATAAGAAATCGGCACGCTTTCTCCCACCACGTAGCGCAGGGCTTCGGCCTTGAGCCAGCGTTGCCCCGGCTTGCACCAGAGGAGTTGCGCCAGATCCTCGTCGGCGGTCAGCTCCCGGGTTTTTTGCACCTCCAGCCGGGTGTTCTTGGCATATTGAAACATATCGGCGATGGAGCCGATGCTTTGCACGTACCGGGTCGTTGCCGCCTTGGCCTTGACCCGGGTGCCGATGCCCTGGTGGCGCGTCACCAACCCCATTTCCCGCAGCCGCCGCACCGCTTCCCGCACCGTATGGCGGCTGACCCCGAACTGTTCGCACAGCTCCAGTTCGGTGGGCAGCAGGCTGCCCACTGGATAGCGCCCGGTGTCGATATCCTGGATCAAGTCCTGGGCCAGCAGCAGATAGCGGGGCTGACCCCGGCCCAACCGGGAACGGTCGTTTTTTTTCATATCACCCCCTGATGCTTGAGCGCGAGAATGCGGGGATCATCGTAGCCTAAACTCTTGAGCAGCGCCTCGGTATCGGCTCCCATGGCGGGGGCGGCGCGACTCGGCAGCGGGACTCCGGGGCAGCGCACGGGGTTGCCGACCAGCCGCACCGGAGCGCCGTCGGGGCGGTGGAACGGGATAACTCGCCCTGCCTCCGCCACAAACGGATTATCCAGGGCCTGGGCCACGTCGTAAACGGGGGCCGCGGGCACTTGGCCGGTAAAATGCCCTAGCCACTCGTCGGTGGACCGCTGCTGCAACACCGCATCCAGCATTTCGGTGAGACGCTCTCGATGCGCGAGCCGCGCCTTGAAATCGCGGAAATCCGGATCCTCGGCCCATTCGGGATGGCCCATGCGTTCCGCCAGCACCGGCCAGAATTTTTCCTTGTTGCACATGATGAAAATCCAGCCGTCCCGAGTGCGGAACAATTGGCTGGGGGTCAGGGAAGGATGGGCGCCCCGGGGCTCCCGGCCCTGCATGACCCCGCCGTTGAGATACCAGGTGGCCAGGTAGCTCAGGTTGTGCAGCGCGACGTCGAACAGGCTGACGTCCAAGTCCCTTCCCATGCCGCTGGCCCGGGCGCCGACGATGCCGGACACCAGGGCGTAGGCGGCGGTGAGCCCGGTCATGAAATCTACGATGGAGATGCCGTAGCGGGTGGGGGGGCCGTCGGGCTCCCCGGTCAAGGACAGATGGCCGGCTTCCGCTTGCATCAGGTAATCGTAGCCCGGCCACGCCGCCCGGGAGTTGTCCCGGCCGTAGGCCGACAGATGCACGCAGACCAGGGCGGGATGGAGGTGCTTGAGGCGCTCGTAGGTGAGTCCCAGCTTCTCCGGCAAATCGCCCCGCAGATTGTCCAGCACGGCATCGGCGGTGCGCGCCAGGTCGTGGAATATCCGCAATCCTTCGGGATGCTTGAGATCCAGGGTCAGGCTTTTCTTATTGCGGTTGAAGGTTTGAAAGAAGTGGCTGTCGCCGGGAGAAAAGAAATGCGGTCCCACATGGCGGCCCACGTCGCCGCCGTCCCGCGGATTTTCGATCTTGATGATCTCGGCGCCCAAGTCGGCCAGATGCAGGGTGCCGAAGGGCCCGGCGCCGTACTGCTCCACCGCCAGCACCCGCACCCCGGACAGCGGCAGGCTCATGCCGGAAACCTCGCCAGCAGTTGCCGGGCGATGATGATGCGCTGCATCTCGTTGGTGCCTTCGCCGATGACCATCAGGGGGGCGTCCCGATAATAGCGCTCGATGTCGAGCTCCTTGGAATAGCCGTAGGCGCCATGGATGCGCATGGCCTCGGTGGCGTTGGCCAGCGCCGCCTCGCTGGCGAACAGCTTGGCCATGCCGGCCTCCAGATCGCAGCGCTCGCCGCTGTCGTAGGCCCGCGCCGCGGCCTCCACCAGCAGCCGGGACGCCTCCACCCGGGTGGCCATGTCGGCGAGTTTCAATTGAATCGCCTGGTGCTGGGCGATGGGCTGGCCGAAGGTCTTGCGCAGTTGAGCGTAGCGCAGGGCATCTTGCAACGCCGCCCGGGCCACGCCCACGCCCCGGGCGGCGACGTTGATGCGTCCCAGGGCCAAGCCGGAAAGAATCTGCTGCAAGCCCTTGCCTTCCACGCCGCCGATCAGCCGATCCCGGGGCACCCGGTAATTCTCCAGGGCAAATTCGGCGGTATCCACCCCCCGATAGCCCAGCTTTTCCAGCTTGCGAGGCGCCGCGAAGCCGGGGCCCTTCTCGGCGATCAACAGGCTCATGCCCTTGTGGGCAGGCCGGGCATTGGGGTCGGTCTTTACCAGCAGGGCCACGCAGTTGCCGTAGTAGGCATTGGTGATCCAAGTCTTGGCGCCGTTCACCACGTAGCCGTCCCCGTCCGGCCGCGCCGTGGTGCGGATGGCTTGCAGATCGGTGCCGCAATCGGGCTCGGTGAGGGCGATGCCGCCCCGCAGTTCGCCGCTGGCGAAGCGGGGCAGGAAGCGTTGCTTTTGTTCCTCGGTGCCGTCCCGCTGCACGGTGGCGGCCATGATGAGGTGGGAATTGACGATGCCCGACAAGGACATCCACACCGCGGAAATCCGCTCGATGACCTTGGTGTAGGTCGAAGCCGACAGCCCCAGCCCGCCGTACTCCTCGGCGATGATGGCGCCGAACAGCCCCATGGCCTTCATCTTCTCGACGATCTCGGCGGGGTAGACGTCCTGTTGCTCCATGGCTCGCGCCACCGGCCGCACCTCTTTTTCCATGAAGCGTTCCACGGCTTCCAGGATCAGGCTGTCTTTTTCTTCCATGGGCGCACTCAACTCCAACGATGATCGGCAAAGCACCACCGGCAGCCCCCGCTGCCGGCGCCGCAAAGAGTCAATCGGTGCCGGCGAGAATCTGAGCCAGGGCCGGCCCGGTGCGGCCGTCCAAATCGAGGATCGCGTCCCGTAGGGCCTGGGCCCGGGATGCGGATACCGTCAGTCGGGCATTGTCCAGGAATCTGGCTTCGATTTCCGCCTCGCCGATCGGCAGAGCAGGCATGACCGGGCTTCCCTTGCTTGTTTTTTGGGTTTGGGCTTCAGGCGCCGTAACGGCCGATAACCGAGATGCCGCACACGTTCTGGTGGGGAAAGCCGCCGATATTCTGGGTCAGCCCAAAACGCGGGTTCGGCAATTGGCGCGGTCCGGCACGGCCCAGCAATTGCAGGTAAATCTCGTAGATCATGCGGATGCCCGAGGCGCCGATGGGATGACCGAAGCACTTGAGGCCGCCGTCGATCTGGCAAGGCACGGGGCCGTCGGAATTGTAGAAGCCGTCCATGACGTCCTTGACCGCATGGCCCGGCGGGGAAATGTGCAGATCCTCCATGGTCACCAGCTCCGTGATGGAGAAGCAATCGTGGACCTCGATCATGGACAGCTCTTCCCGCGGATTCTTGATTCCGGCTTCTTCGTAGGCGCGCTGGGCGGCCAGCCGAGTGGTGGCGAAGTAAGAGCCGTCCCAGGAGTTGTGGCCGGCTTCGGTGCCGTCGCTCACGGCGATTTGCAGCGCCTTCACCGCCACCAAATCCTTCTTCCCGAGGGAGCGGGCAAGCTCGGGAGTGGTGACGATGGCGCAGGCCGCCCCGTCACTGACCCCGCAGCAATCGAACAGCCCCAAGGGCTCGGCGATCATCGGCGAGGCCAGGATCTGCTCCACGGAAACGGGCTTTTGCAAATGGGCCTTGGGATTCTTGGCGCCGTTGTCGTGGCTCTTGGCGGAGATCTGGGCCATGGCCCGCTTCACGTCCTGAGCGCTCTTGCCATATTTGGCCACGTAGGCGCTGGCCAACTGGGCGAAGGCGCCAGGGGCCGACACGTTGGCCCACCACAGCGGCGGCATGGTGCCGATGTCCAGTCCCGGCAGGCCGCCGTAGCCGGTGTCCTTGAGTTTCTCGGCGCCCAGTGCCAGGGCGAAGTCGCAGGCTCCGGAAGCCACCGCGTAGACCGCTCCGCGGAACGCCTCCGAGCCGCTGGCGCAGTAGTTTTCCACCCGGGTCACCGGAATGTTGCTGAGCCGCAGCGTCATGGCCAGCGGCAGGGCGGATTTGCCCACGTTGATCTCGTCCAGGCAACTAGCGAGCCAAGCGGCCTGGATTTCGCCCGGCGGGATGCCGGCATCGGCGATGCATTCCCGGAAGGCTTCCAGCATCAGCTCTTCCTCGCCCACATCCCAACGCTCCCCGAAGCGGGAGCACCCCATCCCCAGCACGACGACTTTATCCCGGATTCCCGTGGCCATGGCTCAATCCTCCTTGTCCGCGGCGATGGGCGCCGCCTTCCAAAAATAACGGGTCATGCCCCGCTCCTCGTCCTTGCCGCGAATGCGGAACACCATCCGCACCGGCATGCCGACCTGCACCTGACCCACGTCATAGTCGGTGAAATCCGCCATGAACTGCCCGCCGCCGTCGAACCGCACCATGCCGTAATGGGCCGGCGGGTCGACGGTGTAGGTCAGGTTGTCGGCGGACCAGGAATTGACGCGGGCCGGCCGGTCGGCGAACAGATAATCTTCCTGGGGGCCCAAGGCCCGGCATTGCGGATTGACGCAAACCTCGGCCTTGGGGAATTGGGGAGTGCGGCACTTCGGGCAGCAGCCTCCCACCAGGCCCAGGAGCATTCCGCGCTTGCGGTACAGCACGCTCAAGGCGGTCTGGGGATTGCGCTCGGCCCGCAGCCCGCGTTCCTGAAGCACCAATTGGTTGAAGGTGAGAAACTTCATGTAGTTGGTTTCTTCCTTGCGGCGGGCCAGATAGCCCTTGACCCCCAGGGGCGGGACGCAGTGGGCGACGCGGTCGGTGGCGCGGAACACCAGCACGTCGGCGCCCTGGCCGAAGCCGGCCGCCACCAGAATCTGACCGGGGACCGCCTCCTGCAAGGCTTGGGCCAGCATCACCAGGACATGGGCGGCGCCGGTCTCGCCGCAGACCGCCGCCAGATTGTCCCGCACCGCCTCCGGCCGGATGCCGGCTTTTTTCGCCACGCCGGCGGCCACTCCGCCGTAGACGCAGGGCAATGCGAAGTGGGCCACCTGCTCGGGCTTGACGCCGGTTTTTTCCAGGGCGCGGATCACCGCCGGGGGAACGATCTTGCCGTAGCCCTCGTCGCGAATCCAGCGTTCTTCCCAGGTGTAATCGAAGGCGCGGTTCTGGCCCCGGTAATGATCCACGAAGTCCACGGAAACCGAATGCCCGCCGAGGAATTCCGCCGCCACTGCTCCGGATCCCAGCAACAGCGCCGCGGCGCCGTCGCCGAATTGCATTTCCTGGGCGCAGGCCGCCTTGGTGCGGCGCTTGTCGGCGGCCGCCAGCAGCACGGTCTGAACGGCGCCGGCCTTGACGGCGTTGAGGGCCGCCAGCAGGCCCGAAGTGGCGGCTTTCTGCGAGGCGCCGAGGTCCAGGGTGGCGATTTGCTCGGAAAGATTCAGCGCCCCCGCCACGATGCCGGCGTTTTGCCGATCGGCGAAGGGCGGCGAGGTGGACGCCAGATACAGCGCCCCTACCCGGCCGCGATCCTGGCCGGCCAAGCAATCCCGGGCGGCTTCCACCGCCATGGTGACGCTGTCCTCATCCCAGTTGGCCATGGCCCGCTCGCCTTTGGCATGGGCCAGCAGGGCCGGATCCATCCAGGCGTTGGCCATGGCGATGGCTTTTTTGTTGAGCCGCAGCCGGGGCAAGTAGGCTCCGTAGGAGACGATGCCGATCATTTTGGGGGTCCTCCTCTGGAAATTACCGGGTCATGAGTCGTCCGCTCCATCATAGCATGGGCCATGGACGCGGCCCAAAGCCCGGCGGGTGATAAACGCTGACTCCGGAGCCGGTTTAAATCGGCACGCTTCAGCGAGGTTCGGCGGCGAGCGGCGGGAGCGAGCGCAGGTAGGCCATCAATGCCGCGAGGTCTGCGGCCGTGAGCCGGCTGGTGGTGTTGCGGATTACCTCGCCCATGGTTTCAGCGGCGACGTCGCCATCCGGAGTGAGGCCGGTTTGCAGGAAATCCCCCAATTCGCGATCATCCCATTTCTTGAGCCGCGCCGGCGTCAGATTGGGTATGCTCTTGCCGTCGGGTCCTTTTCCCCCGGCGAGAAACCGGTCCCGCTTCGGGCCGCCGAGGAAGTTGCGCGGCGTGTGGCATTCGCCGCAATGGCCGAGGGCCTGGACCAGGTAAGCGCCGCGATTGATCTGCTGGGAGAGCCGTGGGTCGCTCACGAAGGGGCCTGGGGTGAAGAATAGCGTCTTCCAGATGGCGACCAGGAAGCGCCAGCCGTAGGGAAACTTCAGGTCATGCGCCTGGCTTGCCCGGCTGCTCGGCGCAAGCGTGCGCAGGTAGGCCCAGAGGTCGCGCAAGTCCCCGTCGGAAATCCGCGTGAACGACGAGTAGGGGAACGCGGGGAAGTAATCGGCGCCATCAGGACGTTCGCCATGGCGCATGGCGCGGATGAAATCGGCCTCGGTCCAGCGCCCGATTCCCGCTTGCGGATCCGGCGTGATATTCGGCCCGTAGAAGGTTCCGAAAGGCGTCTTGAGCGGGCGTCCGCCCGCAAAGGGCGCGGCGCCCTTCTTGTCTTCCGTGTGGCAAGCGAGGCAGCCCCCGGCCTGCGCCAGGTATTGCCCCCGCTTGGCGTCACCCTGCGCCCCGGCGTTGCCGCTTGCCGCGCCGAGCAGCAGGATAAACAGGACTGCCGGCAGCGCCGATCGCATCCGCGCCAACGCGATTTCAGCGTCCAAGAAAAGCTAACAACCCCGCTGCCGCAGGGTTGTTAGGAACCCCGGCCTATTACTGTTTCTCGCGGAATGTCTCGTGGCAGCCGCCGCAAGTCTTTCCGGTCGCGACGAGTTGCGCTTTCACGGCCGCCTCGGCGCCGCCCTTGCTTACGGCAACAAGCTTGGAGACCTCGCTTTGCAGCCGGTCCTGAGCCTCCTTGAACTTGGCGGTATCCGTAAAGACTGCCGGCAGGGCTGCGCTTTTCACGTCTTTCGTGCTGGGCGCGAAGCCATCCCAAGGCATCTTGCTCAGCGCTTCGAGAAAACCCGCATTGCGGGCCACCACGGTCGCGTCATAAGGAACCTTGCCTTGGGCCATGCCGCCCAGAGGACCCCAGTACTTGCCCTGCAAGATCATCGCCGCCTGGCGCTGTTTGACCAAGGTTTCGGGCTTCACCTGCGAGAACGCCGTGAGCGAATAAGCCGCGCCCAGCATCAGGGCAAGACCGATCGAAAAAATCCTTTTGTTCATTTGCTTCTCCTTAAAATTTAGGATCGACATACCTGTAACATGCAGCATGTCTGCGCCGCAAGCTGGATGCTATAACAGGCGCCGACGGCAGTCTATTCCATGAGTCCGGCAGCGATTATCCTCGCCGCGTGGTGTGCAGGAGATTTATTTGCGATTGACAGGGCCAACAAGCCCGGCGGGCGACGCCTGAAAGGCCTGAATAAGCGAGCGAGGCCGGTGCCGCGCATGCCAGGGACCGGCCAGGTTTTTCGACAGGCCGGTTGCTGATACACTGGAATTCATGAAATTCACCAGGTGCTTCCTCGCAATGCGGGAGCGGCCGGACCGCGCCGCGATTGAGATGGCTTGGATTCAGCGGGTGATCGAGCATCGCGTAAAGGAGACGGTTCAACGGGGCGGCCGCGTTCGACGCTGGGCGCCCATTTCGCAAGCGGGTGGCAAAGCCCCGCGGGCTGTACTATTAGCCGACGGGCAAACGGGTCACAACGCGTTTTTCGACCGAGGGTTCGCGCCATGAAGATCAGGTATTTCCAGGATGCGGATACTCTATACATCGAGTTCCGAAGCGCAGAGGTCGCCGAGACTGGCAATCTGGACGAGAACAGGCTGCTTGACCTGGATGCGCATGGAGAGATTTGCGGCATGACCAGCGAGCGCGCCGACCTTCCGCACTTTTCCTTTGAGCAGATTGCGGCCTGATGAACGGGCCTCGAATAGTCGGGGACAGCCTCCCCTGACTGATCGAGCGCCCACCGCTCGCCATGGAATTCATCAATCCGGCCCGTTTGAGCCTGACCGTCGCGTTGCTGGGACTCGCTCTGGGGGCGGTGTTCGGGGCGGTGGGCCGCCGCACTCATTTCTGCGCTCTGGGGGCGGTCTCCGACATCGTCGCCATGGGGGACTGGAACCGCATGCGCATGTGGCTGCTGGCCATCGCCGTGGCGATGCTGGGGGCCAATGGGCTGGAGCTGGCGGGGGTTGTGGATCTTTTCAAATCCATCTACCGTAATCCATCGTTGCCGTGGCTGTCGCATATCGTGGGCGGCGGGATGTTCGGGGCGGGGATGGTTCTGGGATCGGGGTGCGGCAGCAAATCCTTGATCCGGGCGGGGGCCGGAAATCTAAAATCCTGGGTGGTATTGGCGTTTCTGGCCATTTCGGCCTATGCCACCCTGAAGGGGTGGCCGGCGGTTTGGCGAGCGGCCTACTTGGATCCTCTGGCCTTGCCGCTGGCGGCCCATGGCATTGCCGGGCAGGACGTGCCGAGCCTATTGGCCCATTTCACCGGGGTGGAGCGGTTCGGATTGCAGGCGGGAGTCAGCCTTGCGATAGCCGGCGGGTTGCTGTTTTTAGTGCTGCATCGGCGGAAATTTCGCAGCTTCGGGGTTCTGCTGGGCGGGACGACGGTGGGGTTGCTGGTGGCCGCCGGCTGGTGGGTGACCGGCTATTGGGGTTATGGGGAAAATCCTGAAACCCTGGAGATGGTTTTCTTCGGCACCAATAGCCGCGGTCCGGAGTCTCTGACCCTCGTGGCGCCGGTGGCCTATACCCTGGAATGGTGGATGCTGGGGTCGGACAAATCCCTACACCTGACTTTCGGCATCGGGGTCACGCTGGGCATTGTCCTGGGGTCGTTTTGCGATGCGATGGCCAGCCGCTCCTTCCGCTGGGAGGGATTCGCTTCTCCCGCGGATACGGCGCGGCATATCATTGGCGGTATATTGATGGGGGTAGGCGGAGTGCTGGCGCTGGGCTGCACCATCGGGCAAGGCATCACCGGCCTGTCCACTCTGGCGCTGGGCTCGTTCATCGCTTTTTTTGCTATCGTGGCGGGGGCGGTGGCCACCTTGAAGATCGAGTATTGGAAAATTAGCCGAGCGGCTTAAGCGGTTGGGGCTCATCCGCCGGTTGCCGCAAGATTCGAGGAGGACGCGATATGGATCGACGAGAATTTTTGCGGGCGCTGGCGGTGGGGGCGGCATCCGGCTTGGCCCTGGATAGCAAGGAAGCGCTGTCCGCCAAGGGCGGGATTTATGATTTGCTGAATTTCGGCAACAACGTCACCTTGCTGCACCTCACCGATTGCCACGCCCAGTTGCAACCCCTCTATTACCGGGAGCCCAGCGTCAACCTCGGCATGGGCAAGGATGCCGGCAAGCTCCCTCACCTGGTGGGGGAGGCCTTGCTGAAAAGCTTCAACATGCAGCGCGGCAACCGCCTCAGCCATGCCTTCAGCCATCTGGATTTCGAACACGCCGCCCGCACCTTCGGCAAGATGGGAGGCTTCGCCCATTTGGCCGCCTTGGTGAAAAAAGTTCGCGAGCAGCGCCCCGGCGCCTTGCTGCTGGACGGCGGGGATAGCTGGCAAGGATCGGCCACCGCCTTGTGGACCCGCGGAGCGGACATGGCCTCGGCCAGCAAACTGTTGGGAGTGGACGTGATGACCGGCCACTGGGAGTTCACCTTGGGGGCCGAGCGGGTGCAGGAGCTGGTCACCCAGGAACTCAAGGGCCGCATCGATTTCGTCGCCCACAACGTCAAGACCGGCGATTTCGGCGATCCGGTATTTCCGCCCTACGTCATCAAGGAGATGAACGGCGTGGCGATAGCCATTATCGGCCAGGCCTATCCTTACACTCCTGTCGCCCATCCGCGCCGCCTGGCGCCGGATTGGACTTTCGGAATACAGGAAATCGAACTGCAGAAAGTGGTGAACGAGGTCGAGATCAAGGGCGTGGATCTCATCGTGCTGCTATCCCATAATGGCATGGACGTGGATTTGAAGCTCGCTTCCCGGATTTTGGGGATCGACGTGATCCTGGGGGGGCATACCCACGACGCCGTTCCCAATCCGGTGCTGGTGAAGAACCACCGGGGCCATACCCTCGTCACCAATGCCGGCAGCCACGGCAAGTTCCTGGGCGTGCTGGACTTGCAGGTGAAGAACCGGAGCGTGGCCGGATACCAGTATTCCTTGCTGCCGGTATTTTCCAATCTGCTGCCGCCGGACAAGCCCATGGACGAGGCGATCCGGCGCATCCGGGCGCCTTTCGAAAAGAAGCTGGGAGAGCGGCTCGCCACCACCGAGGGGCTGCTGTACCGGCGGGGCAATTTCACCGGTACTTTCGATCAGGTCATCCTCGACGCCTTGATGGAAGTGAAAGATGCCGAGATCGCTTTTTCTCCCGGCTTTCGCTGGGGGGCCACGTTGCTGCCCCAGCAGGCCATCACCTTGGAAGACGTGATGAATCAGACCGCCATCAGCTACCCCGAAACGGTGGTGACGGAAATGACCGGGGAGGCCATCAAGAATTTTCTCGAAGACGTGGCCGACAACCTGTTTAACCCCGATCCGTATTATCGGCAAGGCGGGGATATGGTTCGCGTCGGCGGACTGCGTTATGTCTTCGATCCCGGCGCCGCCATGGGGCGCCGGGTGAGCGGCCTGAGTTTGCGCGGCCAGCCCCTGGAGGCCGGCAAGCGCTATAAAGTCGCCAGTTGGGCGCCGCTGGCGGAGGGGACGAAGGGCGAGCCGGTCTGGGACGTGGTGGCCAGTTACCTCAAGGCCAAGAAAGTGATTCGCGCCCCGCAACCGAACCAACCGCGGCTGGCGGGAGTGGAGGGGAACCCCGGCTTGGCTTAAGAGGCCGCTACGGATTGACCGCGCTGCCGGAAAATTTGGGAGGAGGATGGCATGATCGGTTTGGGCCGACGAGGGATGGGGCTGGCCGCGGTGGCGCTGATCGCGGTGGCGGGGGTTTATGGCCTGCTGCGCTGGCGCGCCGCTCAGGAGGCGATTCCGCGCTTTCAGACCCAGGAGGTCGGACGGGGCGACATCGTCCGCACGGTCACCGCCAACGGCACTCTCAACCCGGTGGTGTTGGTGAACGTGGGGACCCAGATTTCCGGAACGATCCTCAAGCTCTATGTCGACTTCAATCAGCGGGTACGAGCCGGGGAGGTGTTGGCCGAACTGGATCCCGCGCTCATCCTTGCCCAAGTCCGCGTGCAGGAGAGCGGGCTGCAAAATGCCCAGGCCACTTTGAAGCTGGCGCGCCTGAAGGAACAGCGGAGCCGGGTGCTGGTGGAGCGGAAATTCGTGACCGAATCCCAATTGGAGGAGGCGGTTCAGGCTCGCGAAGCCGCCGAGGCGCAAGTCGCCTCGGCATCGGCCCAGTTGGAGCGGGAGCGCGCCAATTTGCGCTATACCGTGATCCGCTCTCCGGTTTCCGGAGTGGTGGTGTCCCGCAGCGTGGATTTGGGGCAGACGGTGGCGGCCAGTTTCCAGACCCCCACGCTGTTTCAGATCGCCCAGGATCTACGGCAAATGCAGATCGACACCAGCGTGGCGGAAGCCGATATCGGCGGCATCGTGGTGGGCTCGCCGGTGCGTTTTAATGTCGATGCCTACCCCGAGCGGCAGTTTCAGGGGCAGGTGCGGCAGATTCGCTTGAACCCCACCATTCAGCAGAACGTGGTGACCTACAACGTGGTGGTGGCGGTGGACAATGCCGAGAGCCTGCTGATTCCCGGCATGACCGCCCACGCCCGCTTCAACGCCGGCTCCCGGCGGGATGCGCTGCGGATCCCCAATACCGCGCTGCGTTACCGACCCGCCCGGAAGGATGTTGCGCGGCCGCGCCCGCCTAATGGCGCGATCGTCTACCGGCTGGCCGGCGACCGGCCCGAGGGGGTGGCGGTGAAGACCGGGCTGTCCGATGCCCAATACACCGAGGTGCTGGAAGGCCCGTTGCGAATCGGCGACCGTTTGATCGTTGAAGAGACCGGGCCAAAGGGCGAAAAACCGGGCGGCAGATTTGGCTTGAGGCTGTTCTGATGGCGGAACTGCTCAAGGCGGCGCGGGTTTGCAAACGCTATCCCGGCGGCATGGCGGAAACCCCGCCGGCGGTGGAAGAAGTCAGCCTGGAGGTGGCCGAAGGGGAGTTCATCGCCATCGTGGGGGCCTCCGGCTCGGGCAAATCCACTTTCCTGAACTTGCTGGGATGCCTCGATGTTCCCAGCTCCGGCGCCTATTTCGTCGGCGGCGAGGACACCGGCAAACTCCCCGAGCCGGAACTGGCCCGGTTGCGCAACCGGACTTTCGGTTTCGTATTCCAAGGGTTCCATTTACTCAGCCGGGTCAGCGCCGTGGACAACGTGGCGCTGCCTTTGCTGTATTGCCGGGTGCCCCGCCGCCGGCGGCGGGAAAAGGCTCAGGCGCTGCTGGAGCAATTGGGCTTGGGGGCCTTGGGGCACCGTTTCCCCAATCAATTGTCCGGCGGCCAGCAACAGCGAGTGGCCATCGCCCGGGCAATGGTCAACGATCCCCGGGTGATTCTGGCCGACGAGCCCACCGGCAGCCTGGACAGCAAAACCGGCCGCGAGGTGATGGACATTCTGCGGGACATGAACCAGCGCCTGGGGATGACCGTGGTGCTGGTGACCCATGCCCCGGAAGTCGCGGAATACGCCCGGCGCCTGGTGCGTTTCGTCGACGGGCGGGTGCTGGAAGATCGGCGGGTGGGCGCCCCATGAAGCCCCTGGAATTGTTTTTCGAGGCATTGCGGGCCATGGCCATCAACCCCTTGCGCACCGGGCTGGCCATGCTGGGGATGATCATCGGGGTGGGCGCGGTGGTCCTGATGCTGGCCATCGGCCAGGGCGCCCAAGTGACGGTGCGGGAGGCCATCGCCACCATGGGCGGCGATTTGTTCATCGTGCTGTCCGGCGCCACCACCACGGGGGGGCTGCGCACCGGCTCCGGGAGCGCTCCCACCCTGACCCTCGGGGATGCCGAGGCCCTGGGAACCTTGCCCAGCATCGAGGCATCGGCGCCGGTGCAGACCGGCATCGCCCAGATGACCCATGCTTCGTCGAACTGGAGCACGGTGGTCAACGGCGTAACCCCCGCCTATTTCTCGGCGCGCAGTTGGCCCGTGGAAATCGGCCAGCCCCTGGATGAATCCGATGTCCGCAACGCCTCTCGGACCGCGGTGCTGGGACAAACCGTGGTGGAAAACCTGTTCGCCGGGGAAAATCCGGTGGGCCAGATCATCAACATCAAGGGCAAGCCCTTCGTGGTGGCCGGGGTGCTGGCCCGCAAGGGCCAAAGCCTGGACGGACGGGATCAGGACGACACGGTGTTGGTGCCCATCAGTACCGCTCAGCGCCAATTGTTCGCCAACCCGTTTCCCGGCACGGTGCGGTTCATCATGGTGCGGGCCCGCTCCGAATTCAAGGACCGGGCGGATGCCGACATGGGTCAATTGCTGCGCCAGCGGCACCGCATCCAGGAAGGCCAGGAGGCCGATTTCGGGATCCGGGACTTGAGCGCCGCGGCCCAAAGCGCCGCCGCCAGCGCCCAGGCCATGTCGCTGATGCTGGGGGCCATCGCCTCCATATCCCTGGTGGTAGGGGGGATCGGCATCATGAACGTGATGCTGATGTCGGTGACCGAGCGCACCCGCGAGATCGGCCTGCGCATGGCCATAGGGGCGCGCCGCCGGGACATCCTGGCCCAGTTTCTGGTGGAGGCGCTGCTGGTCTGCCTGCTGGGAGGGGCGGTGGGGACGGGGCTGGGGGTCGGAATCGCTTGGGGGGTGTCCCGCGTCGCGGAAATGGTCGTCGTGGTGACCGGATCCGCGCTGCTGTTGGCTTTCGGTTTCGCCGCCGCCACCGGCCTGTTTTTCGGCTATGCCCCGGCCCGCCGGGCGGCGCGCTTGCATCCGGTGGAAGCGCTCCGGCACGAGTAATTCCAATGGGAATTTTTCGTGGGTTGGATTGGGCGAAGCCGTAACACAACGCGGAGCGGGGCTACTGCCCCCCAAGCTCCCGGTAACGGTCGCAGGCGGTGGGCATTTCCAGTTGGCAGGCTGTTCGGAAGTCTTGCCGGGCCCCCGGCCGGTCTCCCAGCGCCAGCCGGCTGATGCCGCGGCCCAGGTAGCTCTTGCGGTTGTCGGGCAGTAGGCCCAGGGCCGCGTCGAACTCCGCCAAGGCTTCCGGATGCCGCCCCAGCTCCGCCAGCACCACCGCCCGGTTGTGATGAATGTGGCCGTCCTTGGAATTGATTTTAAAGGCCGCATCGTAGTCCGCCAGGGCCTCGTCGAAGCGGCGCAGGCGCTGGTATTCGACTCCCCGGTTGTAAAGGATGCGCTCGGTTCCCGGCGGGTTGGCGCGGCGCTGGGCCAGAATCGCGGCGTCGTCCCAGAGCAGCAGCGGATGGGAGAAGGTCCGCAGCCGGTCCGCCGCCGCCAGGGCCAGCAGCGCCGCCGCGATGCCGACCACCCAGCGGCTACGGACGGCCCCCAACGGGGCCAGGATCCAGGGCAACGCGGCCAGCGCTCCGCCCATCCACAGATAACCGCGATACAGCACGAAGGGTTCCTGAATCCTGACGGCGGCCAGCTCGGTGGCGAACAGCAGCCAAGGGAACAGCAGGGCGAAACCCAGCAGCCGGAGTTTCTCGGTGCGCAGCAGCAGCCCCATCGCCGTTACGCCGAACGCGACGAAGCCCGCCAGCCCCGCCACATAAGGCCAAGCCAGCAGGCTGGGAGCGAGGGGCTCCCGCATGTCCACCGACATCCAGTAGGGATAGGGAAACATCCACAGCCCGAGATACTTGAAGAACAAGGTGGCCTGGGTGGCGATGCTGGCGGCATAGGGGTTTCCGGAAGGAGCGCCCGGCATGGCCTCCAGCATACCTTGGGCGAAGGGTTCGTAGGATGCGCCCAACAGGCCCTTGATTTTGAGCACCATGAATCCGGCGATGATGCCGTAAGCAAGGAATGCTCCCCAAGGGATGCGCCGCGCCGCGCCGGCGGGCAGCAAGGCGGTCAGAGCCAAGGCTACGGCGGGAACCATGATGGCGTGCTCTTTGGAGAACAGCGCGAAAAAATACCCGGCCACGGCGGCGGCGAACCATTTTGTTTTGCCGGTAGTCAGTCCCCGCCAGTGGAACAGCAAGGTCAGCCAGGCTCCCAAGGTGGCCATGACGGTGCTGCGCTGGGTCAGATAGGCCACCGCGTAGACCGAAACCGGATGCAGCAGGAACAGCAAGGCGCAGCAAAAAGCCCAAGCGTCGGGGGACAGCGTCGAATCGGAGCGGAATCCGAAGGAGGGAAGCGGCGCCGCGGCGAACAATTGCCGCAGCAGGGCGAATAAAGCGATTCCCACCCCGCCGTGCAGCAGCAGATTCCCCAGCCGGAACCAGATGAGGTCCTGGCCCAGCCCGTTCCAGGTCCAGCCGAAGCTGGCATAGGCAAACCAGCGCCGGCCGAAATCGAACAGCGCGCCGGCGGCCGCCGGGGCCTTGCCGTCGAAGAAATACATGTCGTCGAAGACCAGCGGGCTCCATAGAAAAGGCCCATAGAGCAAGGCCGCGGCCAGCAGAAGCAGTCCCGCCCAGCGGAAAAAGGGGCGGCGTGACGGGCCGGAAGCGGGCAGCGGTGTTGCGGCGGGTTGGAAGGGCATGGGAGGATCTCTAAAAATTCTCCGCTTTTACGGGCGCGAACGGTGTCTTGGTATTCAAGCTACTGTTTCTGGGCCAATCGCAGCACCAGTTCCCGGGTGCGGGTTTCCACGAACGCTTCCGTGTAACCCCGCTCCTTCAAGCCCCATTTGAAGGCGTTGCCCAGCCGAGCCTTGCCTAGCAGGCCGAGCCGGCGTTCGCGCCGGAACTTGGCGGCCCGCAGATAGGTTTCCTCCAGGGCGGCGGCGAGCCGCTTGGATTGCCGCGCCTGGCCGTCGGGGGGCGGGCAGCGCTTGGCCAGATCGGCCACCAACACTTGGGCGAATGCCTCGATGTCCTGGCGGAAAAGCTTGGCGAAAATGTTCATGGCCGCTACGCAAAAGAACCGATCATAGCAATTTTCCCGGTCTCGGCGGGCAGGCCGGAGCTGTGAAACCCGCCCATAAAAAACCCCTCCGAAGAGGGGCTCTGCGAGGCATGGGGCTATTTAGCACTTGATGCCGCGAGAGGCATCGCATGCGCTGCCGGTCAGGGACCAAGCGATGGCCGGGGTGCCCAGGGTGGGGGTCATGGTCAGGGCCATGTTGGTGCCGGCGGCGGTGGTGGCTTCCAGGGTGGGGGCGGAAATCACTCCGTCGGTCACCGTGACGCCGCCAGTGATGTATTTGATGCTGCCCGCCGCGGAAGAAGCCGGCACGCCGTTGGAGCCGTTGGTGCAGCCGGTCAGGGTTCCCAGTTCCTGGGCGCACATGGCCACCGCGGTCTTCAGGGATCCCAGGCCGGTCAGAGCGCCCGCCGCCTTGGTGCGCTGGGTGTAGTCCTGGTAAGCCGGGATGGCCACCGCCGCCAGAATGCCGATGATCGCCACTACGATCATCAATTCGATCAAGGTAAAGCCTTTTTGCAGTTGTTTCATGATGAAGCTCCCGTGAAAGTTGGAAAAGCATCCGGAAAGACCCGGACTGAGGCCGGCGCTGCAATTATTGTGCCATTACTGCCGAAGCTCCCGAGGGCCCGGCCGCTAAGGTCCCCCAGAAGGGGCAAGCCGGGCTACGCCGGAGGGGGTTGGCGGGCCCTGTGCGGCGTAGCCGCTTGCTGGGGGGATGGGCAAGAGATGGCATAAAGTGACGAACTGCGTCAGTTTATGGTTTCCTGGACGGGAGTCGCGGTTCGTTCCGCCACCCAGCGTTCCAGTTCTTGGCGCAAGCGGGCAATGACCGGCTCCCACTGGCCCGGCGCCTCCTGGCGGAAAATCCGCAGGGTCGGATACCAGGGGCTGTCTTCCCGGTCCAGCAGCCAGCGCCAGCAGCCGTCGAAGCGGGACAGCATCCAGGTGGGCTTGCCCAGGGCTCCCGCCAGGTGGGCCATCGAGGTATCCACGGTGATGACGAGGTCCAGGTGGGCGGCCAGCGCCGCGGTATCGGCGAAATCCGTCACTTCGTCCATCCAATCGAGCATGGCGCGGGCCTCCGCAACCTCGGGCCGCTGTTGGGCCGGGGTGCCTTTTTGCAGGCTGACCCAGGAAATGCCGGGGATGGAAAAAAGCGGGACGAGCTGGTCCAGCCGCAGGCTGCGCCGGCGGTCCACCCGGTGGGCGTCCGGCAGGTTCTTGCGGGCTTCCCCGGCCCACACCAGCCCGACCCGCGGGCCCCCGGAGGGGGGCAAGCGCTTACCCCATTGGGCGGTCCGTTCCGGGGCCGGGAACAGATACGGCACGGCGGCGGGAATAGTTTCCAGGGTGGTGCCCAGAACCAGGGGCAAGCTCAGCAGGGGGCACTGGAGGTCGAATTTCGGCAGCGGCTCCCCTTCCGCGAGTACCGCGGCCGGCCCTGGCACGGTGGCCAGCAGGCGCTTCAAGGGCGGCTGGCATTCCAGCAGAACCCGCCCGCCCTGCTTCGCCACCAAGGCGGCGTAGCGCACGAATTGCAGGGTGTCGCCAAATCCTTGCTCGGCCCAGAGCAGCAGGGTTTTTCCCTGCAAGGGGCCCCCGTCCCAGCGGGGCTCGCGGAACTCGCGGGGATAGACGCGCAGCCGCCGGGTTTCCTGCCAGCGGGCTTCGTATTCCGGCCACCCTTCCCGATAACGTCCTTGTAACAACAAGGCCGTGGCGTAGTTGAAGCGGGCCAGATGGAAATCCGGGTCCAGTTTCAAGGCCCGGCTGTAGCAGGCGATGGCTTCGTCTACCCGCCGCTGGGATTGAAAAGCGATTCCCAGGTTATTGTGGGGGGCTGCATTATTAGGCTGGAGGGTGATCGCTTTTTGAAAGTATTCGATTGCGACGTGGTATTGACCTTCGTCCCAAAGCGCGCTTCCCAGGTTGTTATAAACGTCCCACATCTTCGGATTGAGGGCCAGGGCTTTCCGGTAATGGGCAATAGCGTCAGCCGAAGCGCCTTGGTCCCGCAAGGCGTTGCCCAGGTTGTTGTGGACGGCATCCAGTTCGGGGTTGCCTTGTAGCGCCAGGCGATAGCAGGCGATGGCGTCGGCCGTCTTGCCTTGATCCCGCAGGGCGTTGCCCAGATTGTTGTGGGCAGCGTAAAGGTCCGGCTTGATTTCCAGGGCCCGCCGGAAACAGGCCACCGCCTCGTCGAGCCTATCCAGTTCGGAAAGCACCAAGCCCAAATTATTGTGGGCCTCGAAAAGCCGGGGCTCCAGTTCGAGGGCCTGCCGGAAGCAGGCTTCGGCGGCGGCCCATTGACGCTGATCCATGAGGATATCGCCCAGCCGGCGGTGGGCTGGGGCAAAATCGGGGGCGTGGATCAAGGCCCGCCGATAGCAAGCCGCGGCTTTTTCTTGCTCCCCTTGATCGGCATGAAGATTTCCTAGATTGAAATAGGCTTGGTACAGATCGGGCTTGAGCGCCAGGGCGGCCTCGAAACACGCCTTGGCTTCATCGGGCCGTCCCAGGTCGACCAGCGCCAGCCCCAGATTGTTGTGGGCCCGATAAGCCGTCGGCTTGAGGGCCAGCGCCTTGCGGAAGCCGGCGGCCGCGGCTTCCAGTTGTCCCAGATCCTGTTGGGTGTCGGCGAGCCGGTACCAGGCTTCCCACCAGCCCGGAGCCCGGGCCACTGCCCGCCGGAAACGCCGGAGGGCTTCTTCCGGATTGGCGATCCGCTGCGCCCCCCCCTGCCGTATTTGCCAGCGGGCCGCCAGCTTGGCCATGCCGGGAATCTTTTCTAAAAAGCCGATCATCGGGTTTTTTCCCCGGTATTGGATTCATTCGTCAGCCATGAGCGGTAAAGATTTTCCAGGCCGCCGACGAACCGGGTCCCATCCAGCAAGGGGGAAGCTGCCAAGCGGGGGCGCAAGGCGCGGCGCCATTCCGCCAGGGTCGGGAGGTCGGCGGCGAGGGTCTGGCCGATCCGCGCGTAGCCGTCGGCATCCTCGGCGATCCAGGCTTCGAGACCGGCGGCGCGGAGGAGGGAGGCCCCCATCCGGGAAGCATGCCGCCGCCCCGGCCAGGTGATCACCGGCACCCCCATCCACAGGGCTTCGCAGGTGGTGGCGGCGCCGCCGTAGGGGTGGGTGTCCAGGGCGATGTCCACTTCCCGGTAGGCCGACAGGTGGGCGTGCCGGGTCGAGACCCAGGCCGACAAGCCGATCCGCTCCGGAGCGACGCCCTCGGCCTCGAACAAATCGAGGACGGCTTTCCGCAAGGCCGGATCCGCCAGGCTCTGAGCTTTCAGAATCAGGCGGGAGCGGGGCACGCCCCGCAAAATCCTGGCCCACAGCCGCAGCAACTCCGGGTGGATCTTGGCGAAGTTGCCGAAGCAGCCGAAGCTCACGAAGCCTTGAGCCAGGGCCGGACTGGGTCCCGGCTGCGGCGCGTCTGCCGCGGGCCGATAGCAGAAATAACTGCCGGGCAGCCGGGCCAGGGTTTCGGTGCCGAGACGATCCGCTTCGCCTGCCGGATCGGCGACGCCGTCGGTGATGCGGTAATCCATGTTGAAAAGCCCGGTGGTGTTGGGGTAACCCAGGTAGCTGGCCTGGATGGGCGCCGCCCGCCGAGCGAAAACCCGCAGCCGGTTGCCGGCGGTATGGCCCGCCAAATCCACCAGAATCCCCACTCCGTCCCGGCGGATGCGATCCCATAGCGCATCGTCGCTCATCCCGGCGCAGGCCACCCATTGATGGCCGGTGCTCATCAAGCGCCGGCTGACGGCATCGGGGGCGCCGTGTACATCATAGCAATAGATCTCGAATTGGCGGCGGTCGTGATGCCGCAGAATGGGCTCGATGAAATAAGCGACGCTGTGCTCCCGAAAATCCGCCGAGACATAGCCTACCCGTACCGGGATTGCGGAGGCTGGGGGCGCGGCTTTGGATGGGGCAGTTTCTTGCTCCAGCCAAGCGCCAAATTCCCGATGGGCGGCGAAAATTTGCTCCTCGCTCCATCGAGGGGCGTAGTTGGCCGCCAGCAACCGGTTGCTGCGGGGCTCCGCCCAGTCGGGGCGCAGTGCCGCAGCCTGTTCGAAGGCGGCAATGGCCGCTTCCACCCGTCCTTGCGGGAGCAAGGCGTTGCCCAGGTTGTAGTGGAACACCGCGTTGTCGGGCCGGTGCGCCAGCAATTCCCGGTAGCAGGCTTCGGCCCCGCCATAGTTTCCCTGGGCGCCCAGCGCCATCCCCAGGTTGCTGCGGGCCTCCAGAAAGTCCGGTTGAATTTCCGCCGCCCGCCGGAAATGATGTTCGGCTTCGGCTAGGCGCTCGGCATCGTGGAGCAGATTGCCCAGCAAAAAATGCAGCCGGGAGTTTTGCGGGTCCTCTTGCAGGGCTTGCCGGTAAAGGGGCTCGGCCTCGTCGGCGCGCCCCAGGTCGGCCAGGGCCCGGGCCAGACCCTCCCGCGCCGGGGCGAGCGCCGGCTCCGCCTCCAGGGCTTGCCGGAAACAGGCCGCCGCTTCCTCAAGCCGGCCCTGAGCCCGCACTACGTTGCCCAGGTTGTAGTGGAGTGGGGCGATGGCCGGAGCCAGGGCCACCGCCCGGCGAAACGCCGCTTCCGCCTCCGCCGTCCGGCCCGCCGCCTGACAGGCCAAGCCCATGCCGTTGTGGGCCTCGAAGCCGCCGGGGAAAAGCGCCGCCGCTTCCCGGAAGCGGGCCTGGGCTTCGGCGTGCCGGCCGGCGCCGCGCAGCGCTTCCCCTGCGGCGCAGAGATTTTCATAGAGGGACGGGGGCGCCTGTTTGACCCCCAAGACTTCCCGGATGATTTTGAGCAATAAGCTCATGGCAGCCGCGAGATCATGGCTTCCAGCTCGCGCCGCAAGGCCCGGGCGAAGCGGGGCCCGTCGCATAGCGGCGAAGCCGCCATGCGCTGGCGCAGGCCGGCCCGCAATTTTGCCAGCGCCGCTGGATCGGCGGCCCGTTGCGCCGCCCGTTCGACGTAATCGGCGGGATTCCGGGCGACCCATTCATGCAGTCCCAGGTTGGCGAGGGTGCTGAGGGAGTGGCGAGCGGGAAAAGTCTGCCCCGGCCAAGTCAGCACCGGAACGCCCATCCACAGAGCTTCCAGGGTGGTGGTGCTGCCGGTGAAGGGGAAGGGGTCCAGGGCGATGTCCACCGCCTCGTAACGCGCCAAATGGGCCGCGTGGGGGGAGCGGCCTTCGATGAGCAGCCGGTCTTCGCCGATGCCGTGCTGCCGGAACTGGTCCGTATAGCGCTGCCGGGTCGCGGAACATTCCAGCGCCGGGGTCTTGAGAAGCAGCCGGGAGCCCGATACCCGATGGAGAACCTCGCTCCACACGGCGACCACCTGGGGAGTGATTTTGCTCAGGATGTTGAAGCTGCCGAAGGTGATGCAGCCCGTTGCCAGGCAAGGCGGCGGCGCCACAGCCGGGGCATAGGCGGGGGGATCGTAGCAGATGAAGGCGTCGGGCATGCGCACCAGCCGCTCCGCGTAGTCGGCACAGGCCGAGGCCGGGGTTTCGTGGTCGTCGGTAATCAGGTAATCCATCGCGTCTAGCCCGGTGGTGGCCATGTAGCCCGCCCAACTGATCTGAATGGGGGCGGGTTTGCGGGCGAAGGCCGGCAGCCGGTTGCGGGCATTGTGGCCGGTCAGATCGAACAGAATGTCCACCCGGTCTTCTCGGATCAACTCCGCCAGGGCCGCATCGTCCATGCCCAGGACATTGCGCCAGGCGTCGGCGGCAGCCATGAAACGGCGGGTGAGATCGTCTTCCTCCCACTGATTGGCGTAGCAAATGATTTCGCACCAGGGCAGTCCCAGGGCTTCCTTGATGCGTCCCCGCAAGGAGGGTGCCGGACCGGCGCGGCGCAAGGCTTCCAGGGGGCGGATAACCAAGTGGCCCACCGGATGGGTGCGGAAATCTCCCGAAACGAAACCGATGCGCGGTCGGCGGCGACGGCGGTTGAGAAAGGGGGGCGGCGCGATATCCCCGCATTCCCCGTGGCGTTCGTTCCATTCCCGATGCTGGCGCAGCACCGTTGCCGGGGTGGTTTCCGGCAAGAACAAGGCCGAGTAGATCAGATTGCTGTGGGCCATGGAGAAATCCGGGCGCACGGCCAGGGCGTGACGGAAAGCCTCCAGAGCCTCGCCCATTCTGCCTTGGGTTTTGAGGGTGCTGCCGAGGTTGTTCCAGGCTTCCGCGTACTCGGGACGCAATGCTATCGCCCGGCGGTAGCAAGCCGTCGCCGCTTCCAGCCGGTGGGTCTCGCGCAGGGCGTTGCCCAGGTTGTAGTGGGCCTCCGGATAGTTCTCGTCGAAGCCGATGGCGGCCCGGTAGCTTTGAATCGCGCGGGCATAATCGCCATCCTGCTGATGGGCGTGGCCCAAACTGTTGTGAGCCGCGGCCCAATCGGGCCGTAGCCCCAGGCAGCGTTGCCAATGGGCGGCCGCCTCTTGCCAATCGCCGCCGTCGGCCAGCGTCAAGCCCAGGTTGTAATAGGCTTCGGCGAAACTCGGGCGCAGCGCCACGGCGTCCCGGTAGCAAGCGATGGCTCCGTGGCTGTCGCCTTGTTCCCGCAGCAGGTTCCCAAGCTTGTAACGGGCATCCGCATCCTCGGGAGCCGCGGCGATGAGCCGACGGTAGCAATTTTCCAAGGTTGGCGCGGGACCGGCCCGACTCAGGATCAGGGCGTAGTTGCTGAGCATGTCCGGAACTTCTCCGGACCCCGCCAAGGCTTGTTCCAGGAGTTGTCGGGCGGTGGCGAGGTCGCCCTGCTGATAAGCGATCACGCCCAGCATGTGCAGGGCATCGAAGCAATGCGGGTTTTGCGCCAGCGCTTCTCGATAGACGGCCGCGGCCTGTTCCAGTTGCCCGGCTTGGTGATACCGGGTGGCAATGACAAGAAGATTCTCGGTGGACGGAGGAGCGACGCTCATGGGCGTGGGGCTGCGGGGTAGCCACCGATGCTACGGCCGGTAGCCGGGAATGGCCGTAACGTCCACCGCGTCGATTTGGTGAGGATCGAGGAACTGTTCGGCGTATCGGAGGTAGACCTGGTCGCGGACGAAGATGTCGAAGAGGTCCGGATCGATGTGGCCGTTGAGCTTGAATTTGCCCAGGATGGCGAGGGCCTCGGTCAGGGATTTGCCTTTTTTATAGGGCCGGTCCTTGGCGGTGAGGGCCTCGAAGATGTCGGCGATGGCCATGATCCGCGCCTGCACCGACATCTGCTCCCGAGTGAGGCCTCGGGGATAGCCTTTTCCGTCCATGCGCTCGTGGTGGCCGCCGGCGTATTCGGGAACGTTGCGCAGATGGTTGGGCCAAGGCAGCGATTCGAGCATGGTGATGGTGACTTCGATGTGATGGTTGATCACCTGGCGCTCCTCGGCGGTCAGGGTTCCGGAGCGGATGGCAAGATTGGCGACCTCCTCCTCGGTAAGGAAGGGGGCGTCCTTTCCGTGGGGATCTTTCCATCGATAGCGCTGGGCGAGGGTGCGGATGCGCTCGACATCCTCGTCGCGCATGGCTTCGGAGCCGATATTGCAATGCCGGAGGAACTCCCGGTCCAAATCGTACTGCCGCAGCCGTTCCTTGAAATCTTGCTCCAGCCGGGACAAGGTATCGACGTCGCCCTGGGCGGCGGCGCCGGCCCGCAGCCACTCGATCTCGGCGTCCCGCTTGAGCACCTCGAAGCGGGTGTCGATCAGGTGGATGCGGTCGAACAGGGTTTGCAGCTTGGTGGCTTTGTCCACCACATGCACCGGAGTGGTGACCTTGCCGCAATCGTGGAGCAGGCTGGCGATTTTAAGCTCATGCCGGTCCAGGTCGCTCATCCTGAAATCCTTGAAGGCGCCGATGGATGCGTCGTTGACGGCCTCCGCCAGCAGCATGGTGAGCTCCGGCACCCGCTGGCAATGGCCCCCGGTGTAGGGGGACTTGTCGTCGATGGCGGCGTTGATCAATTGGATAAACGCCTCGAACAGCTCTTCCAGTTGATTGATGAGCAGCCGGTTGGTCAGCGCGACGGCGGCCTGGGAGGCGAGGGATTCGGCCAGATGCTGATCGGCCTCGGAGAACGGCGCGATCTCGCCGGAGGCCGGATGGCGGGCGTTGATGAGCTGCAACACGCCGATCACCTGATTCTCGTGATTCTTCATCGGCACCGTCAGGAAGGATTTCGACCGGTAGCCGGTATTTTGGTCGAAGCGCTGGGTGCCGCTGAAATCGAAGCCTGCCTCGGTGTAGGCGTCGGCGATGTTGACGGTTTTCTCGTTCAGGGCGGAGTAGGCCGCCACCATGCTGTTGTTGGGACGCCCTTCGGCGTCGTAAAGCGGCAGCGGGGGAAAGGGAATGGGCCGGCCCGAGGTTCCCCCCATGGCGATTCCCAGGCTGTCGGTGCGCATGATTTCGAAGCGCAGTTGTCCATTCACTGCCCGGTACAGGGTGCCGCCGTCGGCGTGGGTGATGGTCTTGGCGGCCACCAGAATGTTCTCCAGCAGCCGGTCGATATTCCTTTCCTGGGAAAGAGCAGTGCCGATGCGGGTGAGCTGCTCCAGGCGATAGAACAGGTCGGCGAAGGGGGGGCGGTCCATGGTCGAGCGCTGGCCAGTGAAAGAGGCTTCGAGTCCCGGGGTGGCCGACCGGCAAACTATTTGATGCAGACCGCCCGCACCTGGAGCATGTCGGTGATGCCCTGCAGCACCTTCTCGACCCCGTCCTGCTTCAAGGTGTGCAATCCTTCTTCCAGGGCGGTCACCAGCATTTCCGCCACCCGGGCGTGCTCCTGGATGTTTTTCTTGATGGCGTCGGTGCCGATCAAGAGCTCGTGGAGCCCCACCCGGCCCTTGTAGCCGCTGCCGTTACAGGTCTCGCAGCCCACCGGGGCGTAGAGGGTGAATTGGCCTTGTTCGTTGGCGAACAAGCGAACCCAGTCTTTATAAATGCGCTCATAAGCGGCTTTGGGATCTTGTTGCCAGCTCGGAAGATTTTTCAGTTCCTGGCAGTACTCCTCCAGCAACAGATGAATTTCCTCCTCGCTGGCGACATGAGGTTGCTTGCACTTGGCGCAGAGCCGCTTGGCCAGGCGCTGGGCCAATATGCCGAGCAGCGCGTCGGCGAAGTTGAAGGGGTCCATGCCCATGTCCAACAGCCGGATAATGCTTTCCGTGGCGCTGTTGGTGTGCAGAGTGGCGAACACCAAGTGTCCGGTGAGGGAGGCTTCGATGCCGATGGAGGTGGTTTCCTTGTCGCGCATCTCGCCGACCATGATGATGTCGGGATCGGCCCGCAGGAATGCCTTCATGGCGGTGGCGAAGTTGAGACCCGCCTTGGGGTTCATCTGCACTTGGCGCAGGCCTTTTTGGGTGATCTCCACCGGGTCTTCGGCGGTCCAGATTTTGTTCTCCGGGGTGTTGAGATAGCCCAGCACCGAGTGCAGCGTGGTGGTCTTGCCGGAGCCGGTGGGGCCGCACACGAAGAACAGCCCGTAGGGCTTGTCGACGGTTTCCTTGACCAGCTTGGCGTTGCGCTCGCTCAAACCCAGCTTGTCCAGGGGGATGGGCTCGCCGGCGGCCAGGATCCGCATCACGATGTCCTCCACCCCGCCCTGGGACGGAATGGTGGCCACCCGCAGCTCGATGTCCAGCGGGCCGAATTTCTTGAATTTGATCTTGCCGTCCTGGGGCTTGCGCTTCTCCGAAATATCCAGATCGCACATGATCTTGATGCGGGCGACGATGGCGTTGCGGTAGCTGGCCGGCACCGAAATGTAGGGAGCCAGGGAGCCGTCCTTGCGGAAGCGGATTTCGGTCTTGGCTTTGCCGGGGTAGGGCTCGATGTGGATGTCCGAAGCCCCTTGATGGTAGGCATCGACGACGATCTTGTTGACCAGCTTGACCAGTTCGTTGTCGGCCGCGGCGGAAGCTTCGTCGGCGGCGCCGGGGCCCTCCTCGGATTCGTCGTCCATGTTCGACAGCAGATCGCCGATGGAGGTGGTGTCCATGGAATCGGCGCCGCCGAAGAGCAAATCCAGGGTGGCGATGAACTCGCGATGGGAGCAAACCCGGTATAGCAGTTTGTTTTTCGGAAAGACGTTGTTGACCACCTTGGAACTTTTCGCCCGCTCCGGATCGGTGGTCAGGATCACCAAGCCGTCCTTGGTATCATCCACCGGCACCCACTGGCTGCTTTCGGCGTAATCGCGCTTGAGGTTTTTCAGCAGATCCACGGGCTTGACGCGGTCGGCCCGAAAGGGCTCGTAGGGCACCTGGAAAAACTTGCCGAGCGCCTCGCCCAGGGCTTGGGGTTTGATTTGGAATTCGTCCAACAGGACGTCTTCCACCGTCAGCCCTTTTCTCCGGGCGGAACGGGTGGCCAGCTCCAGCTCGTCGGCGGACAGCACGGCATCGGCAACCAGGTAATCATATTTGCCCCTGATAACGTCCTGGGCCTTCTGGCGCTGGCGGAAAGCGATGGCCAGGGTTTCCGCCAATTGAACAATGCCTTCTTCGCACAACGGCGAGAAAGGGGCGCCCGATTTGCTGTTGATGAGCTGCACCACCCCGATCAGATCCTGATTGCCGGCATCCACCACGGGAGCCACCAGCATCTGCTTGGTGCGATATCCGGTGCGCCGGTCCACTTCCTTGAGGAATCTTAGATGGGGGCTGAGCCGGGCTAGCTCTTGGTCGTCGTAGACATCCCGAATATGGATGGTCTTTTTGTTGACGGCGACGAATCCGGCGACGCTCTGTTCGTTGATGGGCAGGCGCAGATCCTTGAAGGAATTCAGGCCGGTCTTGACCTTGGAGACGATGGATTGATTGTCTTCGCCCACTACGTATATGGTGAGCCGGTCGGCATCGAAGAGGGCGCAGACATCCTGGCTCACCTCCAACATGATTTCGTCGATGTTGTTGGTGGCGTGGATTTTGTTGGCGACCGCCTGCAATCTCCGGGAAAACTCCAGCTTCTCGGTCAGATTATCGGCAGGGGCGGGACGGGTTTCCAGTACGCTACTCATGGCCGTCTACCTCCTTTGCTCGGACAAATTCGCCCCATCCGCGAGCCGGGAACAAGTCTTGCCCGACTTGGCGAGCCTAGGGGCGGGATCCATCGTTCATCAGAACTCGAAAATGTCCCCATTGCGGAGCATTCTGGGGTGGTGGGCGCCGGCGTCACGCTCTACCTCGCTCATGGTGAGCTCTATCTCGCTGGGCTTCAAGTGGGTAATGTAGATTTCGGCCGGACGCCGGAGCTTGGCCAACTCCTCGGCCAGCATGCTCGGACAAAGATGCATGGAGTCTATCGCCAGGCCTTTTTCCCTATTGCAGAAAGCCGTTTCGATGATCAAGTAGCGCAGATTGTCGATCCGGTTCACTTCGTCCCACAAGGCATCGTTGGTGGTGGTGTCCCCGCTAAACACCAGGCTGGCAGCCCCGCTGTCGATACGGTATCCGACCGCGGGAACGACGTGCTTGGCGGGGAGCGGCGTGATTTTCCGCTTGCCGAGGCGCACCGTTTGCCCCAGCGCCACCGCGCTGTAGCGCATGAAGGGATTTTCGGGATTGGGGATGCGGGTGAAATCCGGCCATAGCTTCCAATTGAACAGATGCTCCCGAAGAATCTCCAGGGTCGGATCTATGGCATGCACCGTAATGGGCCGGTTCCGCATGCAGCCGACGGTATCCACCAGGAAGGGAATGCAAGCGACGTGGTCCAAATGGGAATGGGTGACGAAGACATGACCGATCCGGGCCAAGGCATCGAGGGGCAAATTCCCCACCCCCGTTCCGGCATCGATCAGGATGTCATCGTCCAGCAGCATGGACGTCGTCCGAAGCTCTCCGCCGATGCCGCCGCTGCAACCCAGTATGCGCAGTTTCATGAATGGTTATTTGGTTTCGAATGTGAAAACCCCATCCCAGTCCGCCCCCGGGGGGGCGGCGCGGAAATGGGCGATACGCTCAAGGTAAAGGGCGTACAGCGTTGCCTGGGGGGCTGCCTTTTGCAGGTTCAGGAGTTGCAGTTCGGCCATGTCCCACTCTTGACGCCGATAATGCCGCAGCGCCTTGGCGAAAAGCTCCAGCTCATCCAGCCGGCCTTGCTCCACTTCGCCGATCAAGCCGATGGGCTCGAAGATGGCCACCGGCTCTTCCTTGCCCTTGACCTTGACCCGGTCGATCTCCCGGAACGCCATGTCGGGCACCCAGGCGCGGGTCTGTTCGCCGACTATCATACCCACCCCGTACTGTTTTGTGATCCCCTCCAGCCGGGAAGCCAGGTTCACGGCATCTCCCATCACCGTGTAGGCCAGGCGGATTTCCGAGCCCATGTTGCCCACGCTCATGCGGCCGCTGTTGACCCCGACGCCGACGCGGATTTCCGGCCAGCCTTCGGCCTTGAAATGGGGCTGCAGCGCGTCCAGCGTGGCTTGCAGCTCCATGCCCGCCAGCACGGCGTTGCGGGCATGATCGGGATCGGCCAGCGGCGCTCCCCAGAATGCCATGATGCAATCCCCCATGTATTTGTCGATGGTGCCCCGATGCTTATAGATGACCCGGGTCAGGGGAGTCAGGAACTCGTTCATCAAACGACTCAGTTCCTTCGGGTCCAGGCCCTCCGAAATGGTGGTGAAGCCCCGGACATCGGAGAACAGCACCGACATCTCCCGGCTTTCCCCTTCCATGGAGAAGCTTTCCGGATTCTGGCTCATCTCGTCCACCAATTCGGGGGGCACGTACTGGCCGAACAGCCCGGTGATTTGCCGCTTGGCCCGGGTTTCGACGAAGAACCCGTAGGACATGTTGAAAGCGAACAACAGAAAAATCATCAGGATTCCCGAGGCGATGGGCAGCACGATATTGCCGTAGTGCCAAGCCGCGACGTTGACGACCAGGGCGCCCCCGAGCACGATGCAAGTGACCAGCGATCCCTTGAAGGGGCTCAGAACCGGCAGCAACAAGGCGAGCAGCAGGCCAGAAACGAACAGCGACGCTACTTCGGCGCCGATGACGTAGGGGGGTTTTTGGGGAATCTTCTGATCCAGCATCCCGGCGATGAGATTAGCGTGAATTTCCACTCCCGGATAGACCGGCGCCACCGGGGTAGAACGCAGGTCCAGCAGCCCCGGCGCGGTGGTGCCGATCAAGGCGATCTTGCCTTTCAAGGCCGCTACCGGGACCCGCTCCCGCAGCACATCGGAGACGGAGATGTACGGAAAGCTTCCTTGGGGACCCCGGTAAGGAACCAGGGTGGAAACGATTTCGTCAACGGGAATCCGTATCGGGCCGACTTCCAGCCACTCTAGCCCGGTGTAGTCCTGGGAAGCGGCTTCCTCGGTGAACCCCGGCACCACCGGAGGGGAACCCAGCAAGGCGCGGATCACGGCCAGCGACAAGGATTCGTAATAGGCGCCTTGATATTCCGCCAGCATGGGAACCCGCCGGGAAACCCCGTCTTCGTCCACCCACGGATTGAAGTGCCCGGCTCCGGCCGCGTTCTTGACGAACTCGGGAAGATTTGAGCCATAGCCCGACCAAGTGGTGAAACCGACGGGGCGGCCGGCGAAAGCATCGGGCCCTAAAACGGGCGGGGGCAGCAGGCCGGATTTGGTGCCCTGGCCGGGAGCGTCGCCACTGCTAAAATAATAGCCCAGCACCACTTTGCGCCCCCGCATTTTTCTGGCGAACACCTCGTCATGCTGGAGACCGGGGCGCACCGCGCTCAAGGCCGACTGGAATTCCTTCACCCCCTTGAGCTGCTTGCGTCCCAGGTCTTCCAGGACTTTCAGGCCAGAACTTTCGTCTCGCTCGGCGAAAACCACGTCAAAACCGACGACGGCGATGCCGTAGTGGTCGAACAGCTTGTCCAGCAGTAATCCGAGGCGGTCCCGGCGCCAAGGCCAGCGGCCCTCCTCGGCCAGGCTTTTTTCGTCGATATCTAGAACGACTACGCGCTGATCCACGGTGCGCGGCATGGTCAGGCGAACCCGCGCGTCGTAGGCGATAGCCTCCAGCCGGCGGATCAATGGAGCGTCGTAGATTTTCGCGGCGTAGCCGACGAATAGGGCGACGATGATCAGCCCCCCGACAATGCGGATCAGATGCTTCTTCATTCGCTAAGGCAACCGCGGCGTTGCGTGTTTTGCCAAGGCGGCGGTCATTGGCAGGCGGCGCGCGCCCGGCATCCGATGCTTGGGGCCGCAACGCATCTCACGGAGATGGCTTCTGGACACTATGAGTTCTTGAGGAAGAATTCCATCTTGACCCCGGCCAGTTCGATGACGTCATGGTCGTTCAAGGGATGGGCCTGGGCGTCCAGATTCTGGCCGTTGACGATGGGGAAGTGAGTTCCTTCCACGTGGGTGATGAAATAACCATGGGGCCGGCGGGCGATCACCGCCACCTGCACGCCGGGTTTCCCGAGGGTGGTCAAGTTCTTGGTGAGGACCAGTTCCTTGCCCACTCCCGGCCCGCTGATAATCTGGATGGCGGCCAACGGGGGTTCGGCAGCCTGGGCGGCGGGGGTTGCCGTGCTGGAAGGCGTGGCATGGGCCGCGGCGGGGGGGCGCAGTATCATGGTCTTCTCGAAATCCTCCGCCGCCGGCTTGACGGCAGTGTCGCCGATGTACTTGAGCTTGTATTTGCCGATTTCGATGACGTCGTTGTTTTGCAGAAAGTGTTTCTTGATGGGGTTGCCGTTGACCAGGGTGCCGTTGGTGCTGTTGAGATCCTCCAAAAACGAATCGTGCAGGATCGTCGTCACCGCCGCATGGTCGCCGCTGACCGCCAGGTTGTCGATGATCACATCGCTGGTGGGTTTCCGGCCGATGACGACCCGCTCCTTGTCGAGAGGTACTTCCCGGATCACCATGTCGTCAATGCTGAGAATCAGTTTTGCCATGAGGGAACCTCGTTCGCTACTTGAGCCAGGATAAAAAGCGGCGCAACCAACCATCGTCCGCGGGGAAAGGGTGAAGAATCTTGACCAGCACGGCGGACACGTTGTCCTTGCCGCCATTATCGTTGGCGGCCTGTATGAGCCGATTCGCCGCCAATTGCGGGTCGGCGCCGAAATGCCGCAGGGTTTCGCCCATGCGCTCATCCTCCACCATGTCATTCAGTCCGTCGGAGCACAGCAAGTAAATATCTTCCGGCCTGGTGTCATGGGTGTGAATTTCCGGCTCCACTGCGGGATCCACGCCCAGGGCGCGCGTGACCAGATTTTTGTTCCGGGACAGCCGGGCGTCCTCCTGGGTGATAAGCCCGCTGTCGATTTGCTCCTGAAGCAAGGAGTGATCCCGCGTCAATTGCCGCAGTTCCCCCGCGCGCAGCCGGTAAAGCCGGGAGTCCCCGATGTGGGCGACGCTCAACTGATTATCGTAGAACAAGGCGGCCACCAGGGTGGTCCCCATCCCGGCGTATTGAGGGCGGCTTTGGGCCGCTCGGTAGATGTAATCGTTGGCTTGGACGACTTTGTCCCGCAACAGATGTTCGATGTCTTTTTGCTCGGCATGGCGCGGAATGTGGCCATTCCACTCGTCGAATTGTCGATTCATTTCTTCCCGCAGCACCGCCACCGCCATGCCGCTGGCCACTTCTCCGGCATTGTAGCCCCCCATGCCGTCGGCCAGCACCACGAAGCCGATTTCCGCGTTCCAGCCTATGGCGTCCTCGTTGTGGGCGCGGACCAGCCCGGTATGGGTGGCGCTGGCGATGCGCAAAGCGTGTCCGACGCCGGCCATGGGCCTTTATCCTTGGCCTTGGGGGGGGAGCGTGGCGGCGCAGTGCCGCAACGCTTGGGCCAATTCGCCGCCGGTCTGGTAGCGCTGCCCGGGATCCTTGGCCAGCGCTTTGTCGATGATCTGGGCCACGCAAGGAGGCGTATCGGGATGCAACTGGCGAATGTCGGGATGGGGTTCGTTGGCGATCTTGAACATCAATTGCGCCATGGAATCTCCCTGGAACGGGAGTTGCCCGCAGGTCAATTGATATAAAGTCACCCCCAGAGAGAACAGGTCGGAACTCCCCCCCACCTTCTTGCCGGAAAGCTGTTCGGGAGACATGTAGGAGGGGGTGCCCAGCACCATGCCGGTCTTGGTTTTGCTGGAATCGGTGATGCGGGCGATGCCGAAGTCGGTGACCTTGACGGCGTCGCCGGCGGCTTCATACATGATGTTGGCTGGCTTGATATCCCGATGCACGACGTTCAAACCATGGGCATAATCCAGGGCATCGGCGACCCGGGCGACGATGCTCAGCACCACGGGCAGCGACAGCAGTTGGCCCGGCTTGGTATGGGGCGCCAAATCGTGGCCTTTGAGGAACTCCATGGCGATGTAGGCGAGATCGTGCTCCTCGCCGGCATCGAAGATCGTCACGATATTGGGATGGTTAAGACGGCCGGCGGTTTCGGCTTCGCGGAAAAAGCGGCTTTTCGCTTCTTCCAATTCGTCGGCCTCGAATTCCTGGGATAGGGCCATGGTTTTGATGGCCACCACCCGCCCGATTTTCGGGTCCTTGCCGAGATACACCACTCCCATGGCCCCCTTGCCCAATTCCTTCTCCACTTGATAGCGCCCCAGCATGGGTTTTTCCACCGCGCCGCTTTCAGGGGTCAGGATGCTGGCGTTGGAGCGGGGGTTGCTGCCTCCCAGAATCACCGTTTCGGCCATGGCCTTGGCGCGGGACAGGCGTTGCTCCAAATCCCGGAATTTGGGGTTGTGGTCCGACATGTAGCGGAATACCGCCTCGGCTTTGTTGAATTGCCGCTTGCGCTCGAAGTCCAAGGCCAGATTGTAGAGGCTGTCCAGTAGCGTGTCGTCCACCGGGCATTTGCGGAATTTGTCGAAGGCCATGTCCAACTGGCCCTGCCCCTGAAAAGCGAGACCCAGCATCCGGTTGCTTTCCGCCGAGTCTGCGTCGGACTTGAGCTTGCCGCGCTCGGTCACCAAGAAGCGCTTGGTGGTCAGCACCAGGTGGCCGACGACCAGTAAGGTGGCGGGAACCATCAGTTGCAGCCACATGAGCTGGGTCGCCAGCAAGGAGAACTGGGCCGCCAACACGGCGATCAACAATGCCGCGGTGAGGGCCGCGCCGGCGCCGGCCTGCAAGCGGGGCAGCAGCAGGATGATGTAGAGCGCCACCAGTAGAAAGGCGGCTTTCTCCGCCCAAACCGCCCACGCCGGAGCGGTGACGAAATCGCCCTTGAGAATGCTGGAGACCGCGTGGGCCAGAGTCAGTACCGGGGCCATCGCCGGAGAGACGGGGGTGACCATGTGGGTACCGATGCCGGTGGCGGTGGCGCCGACGAGGACGATTTTATCCCGGTATTTTTCGGGGGCGATTTTTCCCGTATAGACGTCGTAAAAAGAATCCACCTGGAACGCGGGCCGTCCTTCCGAGCCGCGGTAATAATAGGTATACATCTGGGAGTAGGGGTCGGTGGCGATCTTGATCTGGCCCAAGGCCACTTCTTCTCCCAGCCGCACCCGCAGGTCTTGCGTGTCCAGGTTGGCGGCTTTGGCCGCCAGCATGAGGGACAGGGAGGGAAAATACTGGTTGTAGTACCGGACCAACAGGGGTTCGCTGCGCACCGCGCCGTCCACGTCGGGAATCGCGTTGACGTGGCCCAGCCCGGCGGCCTGCTGTCCCAATGCTTCCAAGGGATAGAGGATGGACGTGGCCGGCGGGGGAAGCAAGCCGTTGGCGATGGCCCCCCCGGGGTCGGCAACCTGGGTCGCGGCGCGGCTTGCCACCCAGCCGGGCAAGGGGCGGTCCGGGTTGCCCGCGGGCTCTCCCAGGCGAAATTGCATTGCCATCAAAACGCGCCCGGAACGGCTCAGGGATTCGGCCAGTTTGCGGTCAGTGTTGAGAGTCTGCTCCGCTTCCTGAAGGGTGCTGCCGAATTCGCCGTTGGGGTGCGGGGCGGCCTCTTGCAGGGCCATCAGCCGATTGATGTAGGCCAATCCCCGGTCGACTTCCGGTTCGGAATAGAGCACCGTCAACCCGATCGCCTTGGCTTGAGCGGCGGACAGCAGATCCACCATTTTGGCCTGGATGTCCCGGGGCCAGGGCCACCGGCCGAGGTTGGCGATGCTGGGGTCGTCGATGGCGATGACCGCCACCTGGGGGCTGGGCTGCCGTTGGGACAGGCCAATGCCGATATCGTAGGCTTTGCGTTCCAGGCTCTGCAGCAGATCGGTTCCCGAGGTCAGCAGCAACACCAGGGAAAGGATCACTCCCGCGAACCAGTCGGTTTTCCAAAAGCCGGTCTTGCCCATTTTCCTCGTCCGTTCCCCGCTACCGACCGATCCGCGCCGGTTGCCGCTTATTCTAAAACATTACCGAAAAAGCTGTTGATTTTTTTAAGAAAGCGCTATGACGTCCAGGTTCCGGATGTGTTGGGATGGAAAAGCGGGGTTATTTCACCAAAAGCACCGGGACGTCGGAGAAATGGATGACCTTGGTCGCGACCGAGCCCAAGACCGCGTTCGCCACGGCACCCATGCCCCGGGTGCCTATGACGATCTGTTGGCATTGCTGGTCCTTGGCGTACCGGGCGATGGTTTCCGGCACCTCGCCCACGCCGATGTGGAAAACGTAAGATACTCCGGCGGCGTCCAGTAAATCCCGCGCCGATTTCAGTCCGGCGAGCCCTTCGTCATGGTAGTAGCGCTGAATTTCCTCGTGGCCGATGAATTTTTTCACCGCTCCGGAGGCGATGGGCCACTGCACGTTGAGCAGATGGATTTCCAAGGGTTCCTTGTAGAGGCCCGTTTTCCGTATCAGAAACTCCACCGCCCGGTCGGAATTGGCGGAACCGTCCACCGGCACCAAGACTTTCAGCATGGCATGCTCCTTATGGGTGAGCTAGACGGACGCCTGATTCTTGCGGGGAGCGCCGGGCTGCTCTTCCGCCGTGGCCAGATCCGCCGGATGTTCCTTTGCCGTTGGGGATGCGGCCCGGGAGGCCAGCCACTTGCCCATCGCCACCACCGCCAACGCGCCGGCGATGGGTACCGCCGTGTGCAGGAACGGTCCTTGGGCGGACACCCACGCGGCGATGGCCGGGTCCGTGATCAGCATCTCTCCGGCCACGTAGCCCAGCAGCGCGGCCCCCAAGGTGATGATGATGGGGAAGCGATCCATCAGCCGCAAGATAACGGTGCTGCCGAAGATTATGAGGGGAATGCTGATGGCCAGCCCGATCACCAGCAGCAGCAAACTACCCTTGGCGGCGGCGGCGACTCCCAGTACGTTGTCGAGACTCATCACCAGGTCGGCGATCAGAATGGTGCGGATGGCGGCCAGCATATTTCCGCTGGCCGACATGTGGCCGTCCTCGCTCTCCGGCAGCAACAGTTGAATGCCGATCCACAGCAGCAGCACGCTGCCGACGATCTTGAGGTAGGGCAGGGAGAGCAAGCTCACCGCCACCACGGTGAGCACGATCCGCATCACGATGGCGGCGGCGCTGCCCCACAACACGGCTTGGCGGCGCTGGGCGGGGGGCAGGGAGTGGGCGGCCAGGGCGATGACGACGGCGTTGTCACCGCTCAATATGATGTTGATCCCGATGATTTGCATGAGCCCAATCCAGAATTCGGGAGATACGGGATTCACTTGAGTCCTCCTAACGGCTGATTCGAGATTCTTGTCAAAAGACGGCCACCCGCCTCGGGGCCCGGAAATCTGGGGTGCATCATAGGGGCACCCGGCGGACGCCGCAAGGGTTCGGTATCCAGACATCAAAACGGCTTCACCACCGCCAGTATCACGATGCCGATCAGCATGAGCACCGGAAACTCGTTGAGCCAGCGATAATACCCCTGCCCGTGACGATTGCGATCCCGCTTGAAATCCAGCAGCAATTTGCCGCAATAGCCGTGATAGGCCAGCAAAATTCCCACCAGCGCCAGCTTGGCATACAGCCAGCCGCCCGCCATGCCGTATCCCAGCCAGAGCCACAAACCGAAAGCGAGGGTGAGGACCGCCCCCGGCGTCATGATGCCGAGGAACAGCTTGCGCTCCATGATCTTGAAGCGCTCGATCCCCGCCGCATCCTCGGTCATGGCGTGGTAGACGAACAAGCGGGGCAGATAAAACAGCCCGGCGAACCAGGTGACCATGAACACGATATGCAACGCTTTGACCCACGGCATGGCGGCTATTCCCTCATCCTGGGGCGGCGCGGGCGGGAAAATTCAACGGCACGCATCGCCCACGATCCGCTTGAGTTCCACCAGATAGCCATGGAAGAAATGCCCGGCTCCGGGCAGCACCACCACCGGCAGCTTTTGCGGCCGGGCCCAGTCCAGCACATCCGCCAAGGGCACCACGTCGTCCTGCTCGCCGTGGATCACCAAAGTCCCCGCGGGGACGGTCCCCACCTGGAAGCGATTGACCGCCGCTCCCACCAGCACCAGTTTTTTGGCCCCGGTGCGCTCGGCCACCCGGGTCTGGACAAAGGAGCCGAAGGAAAAGCCGGCCAGCGTTACCGGAATGTCTCCCAGTTCCCGGCGGCAGAATTCCAGCACCGCCACGGCATCGTCGGTTTCGCCGCGACCTTCGTCATGGCTACCCTCGCTGCGGCCGACGCCGCGAAAATTGAAGCGGATGGCGGCGTAGCCCAATCCGACAAAAGCCTTCGCCAGGGTTTGCACCACCTTGTTGTCCATGGCGCCGCCATACAGCGGGTGGGGATGGGCGACCAGGGCGATGCCCCGGGGCGGCTCGCCGGGCAGGCTCCAGGCGGTTTCGATTTGCCCGGCGGGGCCGGGCACCAGGCGCTCGATGGTTCGCGGATTCAAATTCGCAACCGCTCCACCACGCGGCCATGAACCAGATGCTCGTCGATGATCTCGTCAATGTCTTCTTGATCGATGTAGGTGTACCAGACCGCCTCCGGATACACCACCAGCAGGGGGCCCTCGGCGCAGCGGTCCAGGCACCCGGCGGAATTGATGCGGACCTTGCCGGCCCCGTTCAAGTCCAGCGCTTTGAGGCGTTGCTTGGCGCGCTCCCGCATGGCCTCGGCATTGTGTTGGCCGCAGCACTGCACTCCCGGCTCGCGCTGGTTGAGGCAAAAAAAGACGTGCCGCTGATAGTGGCTCATAAGACTCTCCCAAAGACTGCTTGGATTATCCTAAATTCGACGATTGGATGGGAAAAATCCGTCCAGGCTTCAGAGCGCCATCCCCAACCGGGTGCCTTCGCGAATGGCATAAAGGGCATCCAGTTCCGCGGCTTTCTCGGCGCCGCCGATGAGAGCGGGCTTCGCTCCCAGGCCCACCAGCTCGTCGTAAAGCTCCCGGCTGGACTCCTGGCCGGCGCAAACCACCACCGTGTCCACCGCCAGCATTTTGCGCTCGCCGTTGACAGTGTAGTGCAAGCCCTCGTCGTCGATTTTGTCGTAGCTCGCGCCGCCGATCATCTCCACCTGATGCCGCTGCAGGCGGGTCTTGAGCACCCAGCCGGTGGTCAGTCCCAGGGTGCCGCCGGGGCGGCCGGTTTTCCGTTGCAGCATGGTGATCTTGCGGGGGGAGGGCAGCGGAGTGTGCAATATTCCCGGCAGCAGGCCGCCCTGGGTGCGATTTTCGGTATCCACGCCCCATTCCCGCAGGAAAGCGGCGATGCGCCGCCCTTCCGGAACGGGCTCGATGCACAACATTTCGGCCACGTCGTAGCCGATGCCGCCCATGCCGATGATGGCCACCCGCTTTCCGACCGGCTTGGCTCCGGTGATGGCTTCGGCGTAGGAGATCACCTTGGGGTGGCGGATGCCGGGAATGTCCGGAATCCGGGGAACGACCCCGGTGGCGACCACCACTTGATCGTAACCGCCGGAGGCCAGCTCGGCGGCGCCGGGCCGGGTGTTAAGCTTGATGTTGACCCCCAAGCGCGGCAGCCGGGCACGGTAATAGCGCAGCGTTTCGTCGAACTCCTCCTTGCCGGGAATGCGCCGGGCAAAGTTGAATTGCCCGCCGATTTCGCCGTTCGCCTCGAACAGGGTCACCGTGTGGCCCCGCTCCGCCGCCGTTGCGGCACAGGCCAATCCCGCCGGGCCGGCGCCGACCACCGCGATGTTTTTCGGCGCGGCGGCGGGGGCCATGGCGTATTCGGTTTCGTGGCAGGCCTGCGGATTGACCAGGCAACTGCAAACCTTGTTCGCGAAGATGTAGTCCAGGCAGGCCTGATTGCAGGCGATGCAGGTGTTGATTTCGTCGGCGCGCCCTTCCCGGGCCTTTTTGGCGAAGTGGGGGTCGGCCAGCAGCGGGCGGGCCATGGAGACCATGTCGGCGTCCCCGGCGGCGATGGCCGCTTCGGCCACCGCCGGGTCGTTGATCCGGTTGGACAGCACCACCGGAATCTTCACCGCTTGCTTGACCTTGGCCACCGCGAAGCGCCAGGTTGCCCGGGGCACCGCGTAAGCGATGGTGGGTACCGGCGCGTCGTGCCAGCCGATGCCGGAATTGAGAATATCCACCCCGGCCTGTTCCACGGCCCGGGCCAGGGTCAGAATTTCCTCGCCGGTGTTGCCCCCTTCCACCAAATCCAGCACCGAGATGCGGTAGACCACGATGAAATCCTTGCCGACCCGCTGCCGCACCCGCTTGATGATTTCCAGGGGCAGTCGCATGCGGTTTTCGAAGGAACCGCCCCATTCGTCGGTGCGGTCGCTGGAACGGGGGGCCAGGAATTGATGGATGAAATAGCCTTCGGAACCCATCAGTTCCACTCCGTCGTAGCCGGCCTCCCGGGACAGAGCGGCGGTCACGGCGTAATCCTCGATGGTCTGCTCCACTTCCTTGGCGGTCAGGGGCCGCGGCGTCCGGGGATTGATGGGGGAGCGGATATTGGAGGGGCCGACGATGTTGTCGTGCTTGGCATAGCGGCCGGTATGGAGGATTTGCAGGCAGACCTTGCCGCCTTCCCGATGCACGGCATCGGCGATGAGGCGCTGCTCGGGAATTTGGGAGGCATCCTTGAAAGTCCTTCCCCCCTCGCCCAGCAGCGCCGCATCGTTGGGAGCGAAGCCGCCGGTGATGATGAGGCCGGTTTCGCCTTTGGCGCGTTCGCCGTAGAAAGCGGCCAGCCGGGCCATGCCGCCTTCCTCGTGTTCCAAGCGGGTGTGCATGGAGCCCATGAACACCCGGTTTTGGAGAGTCGTGAATCCCAGGTCGAGGGGTTGCAGCAGGTGGGGGAAAGACATGCTCTAACCTTTCTTAGAAATTGACGAGGAGCGATGCGATAGACGGCTACGCGGCGGCTTCAAGCCGGACCGCTTCGGTGCCGGCGATGTTCAAAATGACCTTGCCCAGGGCGCGACGCTCCACCACCGTGGCCATGGCCTCCCGATATTGCTGGAAAGGGAAGACGTGGGAAATGCGCGGATGCAGTTTTCCCGCCTGGCACCAGTCGAATAGGTCGGCGACGTTCTGCTGCACCTTGGCAGCGTAGCGCAACCGCTCGTCGGTGAGCCCCCAACCGAGGTAGGTGCCATAGTTGAAGCCCATCGCCGAGGCGTTCTTGACCAGCAGCAGATTGGCGGGCGCCGAGGGGATGCGCCCCCCGGCATAGCCGATGGTGAGCAGCCGGCCCTCGATGTTGATGCAGCGCAAGGAGGCGTCGAACAGATCGCCCCCCACCGGATCGAAGATCACGTCGGCGCCATGGCCCCCGGTGCGCTCCTTCACTCGGCGGGGCAGATCCTCGGCTCTGGAAAGGAGACCGAAATCGGCGCCGTGATGTTTCGCCACTTGCAGCTTTTCCTCGGTGCTGGCGGTGGCGATGACGGTGGCGCCCAACACCTTGCCGATCTCCACTGCCGCCAAGCCCACCGCCCCCGCGGCGGCATGGACCAGCAGCGTTTCTCCGGCAGCCAGCTTCGCTCTCCAGCGCAGCGCGGCGGAAGCCGTGCCGTAGGAATTGGGCAGATAAATGGCCCGATGCAGCTCCAATCCATCGGGCGCCCGATACACCGTGATATCGGGGCACACCACCTGCTGGGCAAAGCCGCCCCAATCCAGCAGAGCCACCACCCGGTCGCCCGGCTTGCAGCGAGTCACCTTGGAGCCGCATTCCAGCACCACTCCGGCGACCTCGGTGCCCGGCACGAAGGGCAGCGGCGGCTTGCGCTGGTATTTCCCGGCGACCCACAGCGTGGTGGCAAAGCTGACGCTGGCATAGTGGATGCCGATCCTGACTCCTTCCGGAGTCAGCGGAGGATCGGGAAAATCCTCGATCGCAAGATCGTTGAAATCGCACCATTGATGGCATACCAAAGCTTTCACCGCCACTCCTCTCCTCGCCGAATCGTCCGCCGTTATTGGGGCTGAATCCCCGCCGCCTTCACCCCCGGGACCGCTCAAGTCGGTTCGCGAGCGGTAGCGGCTCGCCGCTCTCAGTGGTGATGCCCATGGGGACCATGCACGTGCCCGTGGGTGATCTCCTCCTCGGTGGCGGGCCGTACGTCGATGACGGTGCAGGAAAAGATCAAGGATTGGCCCGCCAGGGGATGATTGGCATCCACCACCACCTTGTCGTCAACGATATCGGTGACGGTGTAGACCCGAGATTCGTCGGAGCCTTCCACATCGCCCTCGAATTGCATCCCGACTTCTAGGTTTCCGGGGAACGAGCCGCGGGATTCCACCCGCACCAATGCGGCGTCGTATTCGCCGAACGCATCCTCGGGTTCCAGCCGAACCTCGCAGCTATCGCCGGGCTGTTTGCCTTGCAGAACTTCTTCCACCGCGGGGAAAATGCCCTGATAGCCGCCGTGCAGATAACTGACTGGGGCATCGGAAGCCTCCAGCAATTCCTCCTCGGCGTTTTTCAGGCTGTAGTTCATCGAGACCACGGTATCGTCATCGATTTGCATCGATTTCCATCCTTTCCACGAATTGCAACACTTCGGCGGCATGCCCGCGGGGGTTGACGCCATATTGGGCGGAGCGAATCACGCCTTGCTTGTCGATGACGAAGGTGGACCGCAGAATCCCTTTGCGGGGCCGGCCATCCACGGCTTTATCCACCAACACCTTGTACTTTCGGCACACCTCTCCATCCGCGTCGGCCAGCAAGCGGATGGTCAAGCCATGCTTGTCCCGAAAGGAACCATGGCTGACGCAATCATCCATGCTGACCCCCAGGACCACCGTTTCCAATCTTGTCAGATCGTCCTGGAGATCGCTGAACTCGATGGCCTCCACGGTGCAGCCCGGCGTGTCGTCTTTCGGGTAGAAATACAGGATGACACGACAGCGGTTCCGGAAGTCGGCCAGGCTGACGGTTTCCACGTCGGCATCCAGCAAATCGAACAACGGGGCATGCTGTCCGGCTTGCAACAACATAAGCATGGCTCCTTCCATATAACGTAAATTACCACACGAAGTATAACCGTATTTTTATCGAGAAAAGCGCCTTCGGTGGCAAAGGAGTCGGCCTGGGGCCTCGGGTTTACCTGACCGGCGGGCCGGGCTATATTGCGAGCAAGCGGCGAGGGTTTGGCTGTCCGATGCGGCACCCGGCCCCACTCGACGATTATGGCAACCATGGCAACTTTCACCCCCCAGGCGCCCCCGCGTTCCGCCGGATTTCCCCTGCCGGAGCGCGGAAGAGAGGCGTTGCCGTGCCGAGGTTCCCGGCCATGAAGCCCAGCGGAGAATGGCCCGGCGCGGCCCTCCAGTTTTACACCACCGCCCCCTATCCTTGCAGCTACTTGCCGGAGCGTTGGGCCCGCTCCCAAGTCGCCGCGCCCAATCACCTGATCGATACGGTCGCCTACGGGGCCTTGGTGGAAGCCGGTTTCCGCCGCAGCGGAGCCTTTACCTACCGGCCCCATTGCGACCGCTGCCAGGCCTGTGTGCCCTTGCGCCTGAAAGTCGGAGAACTGCGGCCCAGCCGTTCCCAGCAGCGGGCCTGGCGCCGGCACCGCGGCCTCGAGGCCCAAGCCCTGGAGCTCCATGACCATCCCGAGCACTACGCCCTATACCTGCGCTATCAATCGGCGCGCCACAACGGCGGGGGCATGGATGAGGACAACCGGGAGCAGTACCGGCATTTCCTGCTGCAAAGCAACGTCGATACCCGGCTGGTGGAATTCCGCGAAGCGGGCGTGTTGCGCATGGTCAGCATCGTGGACTGCCTGAAGGACGGGCTGTCGTCGGTCTATACCTTTTTCGATCCGGATGTGGCGGGAGCCAGTTTCGGAACCTTCAACGTTCTGTGGCAGGCTCGGCGGTGCCGGGAATTGGGGCTGCCTTACTTGTATCTGGGGTATTGGATCGCGGAGAGTCGCAAGATGGCTTATAAAATCGGCTTCCAACCGGTCGAGGGCTTGCTCCGGGGCCGCTGGCAGCCGCTGCCGAAACCTACTCATCCCCGATAATGGAGCTCCCATGGCCCGCATCCCCTACATAGACCGTTCGCCCTGAGTAGCGCGAAGCGCGTATCGAAGGGCAAGGACCGTAACGGGGCCAGGGGGATCGCTTTGCGATGAGCTGAAACCACAGGAAAAGGACGCCATCGCCCAGCCCGCTCGCGACGTGTTTGCGCCGGGCACCGCCGTGCTCCTTCGGTTCACGGGTTGACGACCGCCGGCGCGGAGGCGACATCGATCTGCTCATCGAAACGCCGGAGCCCATGACGCCGGCGGAACGGGTCCATCATCGAAGCCGCTTCGTGTCCCGCCTCTACCGCGTGCTGGAAGAGCAGCGCATCGACGCCGTCCCGCTTGCCAATGGCACGGAACACCCCTAGAATCCCGGTTCAATTTTGAATTGGACCGTCGCCGGTGACCCCCAGGGAACAAGCCCACTTCAGGATACTCACCCTCCTGAAGGAAGATCCCAGTTTCACCCAGCAGGAACTCGCCGCCCGGCTGGGCGTGAGCGTGGGCAAGACCAACTACCTCATCAAGGCTCTGGTCGACAAGGGACTGATCAAAATGGCGAACTTCCAGCGCTCCGACACCAAGTTCAGCAAGGTCGCCTACCTCCTGACCCCCAGGGGCATCAGCGAACGCCTCCGGCTCACCCAAGGCTACCTGGCCCGCAAGCAAGCCGAATACGAAGCCCTCAAGGCCGAGATCGAATTCCTGCGCCGGGAAGCCAGGAGCGCACCCCCCGAGCGAGGACGGGCATGAGCCAGGACAACGCAATCTCCGTTCAGCCCGTCATCCTGTGCGGCGGTTCCGGCACGCGGCTGTGGCCCCTCTCCCGCGCCGGCTTCCCCAAGCAGTTTCTCTGCCTCACCGGCGATGAAAGCCTCTTCCAGCAAGCCGCCCAGCGTCTCGCCGGGCTGTCGGCGGACGACATCGCCCTGGCCGCCCTGCTCATCGTCAGCAACGAAGAGCACCGCTTTCTGGTCCTCGAACAATTGCGCGAAATCGGCATCGAAGCCGGCGCCGCCCTGCTGGAGCCCACCGGCCGCAACACCGCTCCCGCCCTCACCCTGGCCGCGCTGGCCGCGCTGGAATCGGGCGGGGATCCGATTCTCGTCGTTACCCCGGCCGACCAGACCGTCTTCGACCCGCCCGCCTTCACCCGGGCCCTGCAGCAAGCCGTGCGCGAAGCCCGGGACGGGGCCATCGTGATTCTGGGCATCCCCCCGGACCGTCCCGAAACCGGCTACGGCTACATCAAGACCGCCGCCCGGCCTCAAGGCGCCGTCTCGCCGGCGCCGACTTTTACTGTCGAACGCTTCGTCGAGAAGCCCGACGCCGCCACCGCCCGGCGCTACCTCGACGAAGGCGGCTACTACTGGAACGCCGGCATGTTCGTGCTCAAGGCCTCCGCCTGGCTGGCGGCGCTCGAACGCTTCCGCCCCGACATCGCCCAAGCCACCCGCTCCGCGTGGGAAAGCCGCAACGCCGACCAGCAGTTCATCCGCCCCGGCAAAGCCGAATTCGCCGCCATCCCCGTCGAATCCATCGACTACGCGGTGATGGAAAAGCTCAGCGCTGAAGACTCGGAACTCGGAACCCGAAACTCACTCCTGATGGTCCCGCTCGCCGCCGGCTGGAGCGACCTGGGCGCCTGGGACGCCGTCTGGCAAGTCCTGCCCAAGGACGAAGCCGGCAACGCCCATCTCGGCGACGTCCTCACCACCGACAGCCGCAATACCCTGGTTCACGCCACCAGCCGCCTCGTCAGCCTGGTCGGCGTCGAAGACCTGGTCGTCATCGAAACCCCCGACGCCGTATTGGTCGCCGACCGCGCCCGCAGCCAGGACGTCAAGGCCATCGTTACGCAACTCCACGCCGAAGGCCGCGAGGAGCAGACCCTGCACCGCAAAGTGCACCGCCCCTGGGGCTGGTACGACAGCATCGACGACGGCCACCGCTTCAAGGTCAAGCGCATCCAGGTCAAGCCCAAGGCCAGCTTGAGCCTGCAAATGCACCACCACCGCGCCGAACACTGGGTCGTGGTCAAGGGCACCGCCGAAATCACCTGCGGCGACAAGACCCTCCTGCTCACCGAGAACCAGAGCACCTACATCCCGCTGGGCGAAACCCACCGGCTGACCAACCCCGGCGCCATCCCGCTGGAAATCATCGAGGTGCAGTCGGGCAGCTATCTGGGTGAGGACGATATTGTGCGGTTTGAAGACAAATACGGCCGGGAGAAATAGCCATGCCAACCATGATGAGCGCTTTGCCGACGGGAAATTGGCCGTTGAGCGCTTGGTACGCCGTCCTCACTAAGCCACGCCGCGAGGAACTCGCCGCGGCGAATCTCGCGAACCAGGGCTACCGCGTTTGCCTGCCGCGCCTTTCGACTCAGCACCGCCGCAACGGCAAGTGGATCGATGCCGTGGAGCCGCTGTTTCCGCGCTATCTCTTCGTCGCCGCCGCCAACGAACGCCAAAGCTTGGCGCCGGTGCGCTCCACCCTGGGAGTCTGCGGCTTGGTGCGCTTCGGCGGACAGCCCGCGACGGTTCCCGAGGCGGTGGTGGAAGCTTTGCGCCAGCGGCAAGATCCGGAAACCGGCGCCTGCGCCCGGCGCAGCCCGTTCCGGCCGGGCGCAGGCGTGGAATTCCGCGCCGGGCCGTTTGCGGGCTTGCGCGGCGTGTTCGACATGGAAACAGGTGAAGAACGGGTGTACGTCCTACTTGATTTGCTGGGCAAAACGAACCGATTGCAGGTCAGCCGCGACTGGCTCGTCCCGGCCGCTTGCTGAATTGAGGCACCTTCCCCCTCAAGGGGGAGGACCGGAAGGGGGCCGGTAGGCCGCCAATCCCCGTCCTGAGGCCCGTCGAAGGGCCTGTCCCGGTCGAAGGGTCTTGGCGACACCCCTTGTGGCAGCGAGCTTGCTCGCGAATATCGGTGGCAAGCAAGCTGAAAAAGAGCAACAACAATGCCTTATGCGAAGCATGCGAGTGTTTTTTGCAGGGTAGCGTCCGTCAAGCTGGTGTAAATTTCTCTCCGGCAGGTTGAAAGGTTTCTACGCTGCCGCCGGCAAGCTCCCCACCTCAGTGCTCGCGCCGGGAATGTCGGTCATCGAAAGCTGGGGCAGATAGCGATGCTGCAACTGCCAATCCTCGTTCTGCTCCATGAGCACCGCGCCGATCAGGCGCCGGATGCTCGCCTCGTTCGGGAAGATACCGACCACGTTGACGCGCCGCTTCCCTTCCTTGTTCAACCGCTCCAGCGTGTGGGTCGAGTGCAGTTTCACCCGGTGGGGCGCGGGGAACCCGAAGGATGCCAGCACGTCCTCTTCGGCCTCATCCATCAGCGCCGCCGCTTTCGGGGATTGGCTGCGGATTGGGTCGGCCACCTGCCGCCAGGTGCGGTGCGCGGAAGTGGCGTCCGGCTGCACGAACACCTGGCGCACCAGCGTGTCCAGCCGGGTATCGAACCGGCGTTCCCGGTAGCCGTTGCGATAGGTTTGCCGCTCGCCGCTGCGCTCGTGCAGCCCTGCGCCCGCGATGCCGCTCGCCTCGTAGTCCATCAGCCGGGACAGCACCGTCTCCACCAGCGAGCGCAAGAAATCTTCGCCGCCCTGCCGCGCAATCCAGTCCGTAAACGCCATGCTGTTGTCAGCCATCGTCTTCTCCTTTGTGGGGTTAAGTCTTCGTAAACTCAACCTTACCGGCTTACCGGAGATTTCGATGGCTACTACCATCACATTGGATTTACACCACGTCCATGGACTCTACCCACGAGCCGCCAGAAATGAGGTTCATTATTAGGGGAAACAATGGTATTCCGTGCCATTCAGCATGTCACGACAGTAGTGCTGCTGTTCCTTGCAGCAGCTTGTGCTGCGCTACCGGATACCGATGCCCTGATCGAAAAGCACACCGAACAAGCGGCCAGATTCGAAAATGCGCGCGGTCCGCTTTCCGCCAAAAAGAGCGCCAAACTGATCGCAGAGCTCAAGCGTAAATCCGGCGATATCGACATTCTGGACAAGCAGATTGCGCTGGAACAGGCCATTGTCGGCAGTCCGCTCATTCTGGGAACAAGGTTGCCTTGCTGCAGGAGGACGGCGCGGCTACCTATGCGGCGATGTTTGCCGCAATCGGCAAAGCCACGGACCACATCAACATCGAGTCCTACATCATCGAAGACGATGCCATCGGGCAGCGGTTTGCAGATCTGTTATTGGAGCAGCAGGGGTGTGGCGTTCAGGTCAATCTGATCTACGACAGCTTCGGTGGCATCAATACGCCGCAGGCTTTCTATGATCGGCTAAAGGATGGCGGTATCGCGGTACTCGAATTCAATCCCATCAATCCGCTTGCGGGGAATGTGCCCTGGCAGATCAATAACCGTGATCACCGGAAATTGCTGGTCATCGATGGTCATACCGCATTCCTCGGTGGCATCAATATCAGCAGCGTCTATTCTTCCGGATCTGTCGTCAGGCGGCCACAGAAGAAACTGGCTGGCCAGCCTGCTGACTGGCGTGATACCGACCTGCAAATCGAAGGCCCCGTGGTCAGCGAATTGCAGAAGCTGTTCATGGCAACCTGGGAAAAGCAGCGCGGCAAGCCACTGGCCGAGAAAAATTATTTCCCGGACTTGCAGCCACAGGGCAAGGATATTGTGCGCGCCATCGGCAGCACACCCGACGATTCCTACAGCCTGATCTACCTGACGCTGATTTCAGCCATCGGTAATGCCGAAAGGTAGGTGCATCTTACCCATGCGTACTTCATTCCCGATCCCCAGTTGCTGAAAGCCCTGATCGATGCAGCCGGACGCGGTGTCGATGTGCAACTCATTCTGCCGAGCCACTCCGATTCGGAACTAACCTTCCATGCCGGGCGCTCGCACTATGCCACCCTGCTGAAAGCCGGCGTCAAGATTCACGAACGACACGGCGCCTTGTTGCATTCCAAAACCGCAGTCATCAACGGCCTCTGGTCTTGTGTTGGTTCCAACAATCTCGACTGGCGCAGCTTTATCGACAACGATGAGACAACGCCGTTGTGCTCGGGCAGGACTTCGCCCAGCAAATGGAAGACATGTTTGCCAGGGACCGCGAAGCATCGGAAACCATCGACCTCGAGCGTTGGGAACGCAAATCCCTGCTACTCCGTATCAAGGAATGGGGCGCGCGTCTGTTGCAGCGTCTGCTGTAACGCACCACCACAGTGAAAGTCGGCGCTGGCGGGACGGCACTTCATTGCGTAAATGCATACACCCTGACCGCGTGTTCGCAGTGATCATCGACCAGGGGGATCGTCCGGTCAAGGTGCTCGACATTATCGATCACCACGCGGGTCATGCCGCGTTTGTCCTCATGTTGTGATTGTTCGACGGTGATGTGATACACCGTTTCCCGATACCGGTAGTGGATCGTGAACGTCTGCCAGTCGGCAGGCAGGCAGGGCGCAAGATGGAGCGTTTCACCCTCCAGCCTCAGGCCCAGCAGCGATTCGAGGATGAGGCGATACATCCAGCCGGCCGATCCGGTATACCAGCTCCAGCCGCCGCGTCCGACGTGGGGGGCCAGCGCATAGACATCGGCGGCGACGACGTAGGGTTCGATCTTGTAGGTCGCTACCCCTTGTACCGTCAGCGCATGATTGACCGGGTTGATCAGGGTCAGCAACTCCCAGGCGCGCGCGTTATCGCCCAGCGCGGCAAACGCCATGGCTGCCCAGACGGCCCCATGGGTGTATTGGCCGCCGTTTTCCCGCACACCCGGTACGTAGCCGCGGATGTAGCCGGGGTCCTGGTTCGACTTGTCGAAAGGCGGATCGAGCAGTTGCACGAGGGCGTCAGCGCGCCGCACGAGACGCGTGTCGACCGCCTGCATGGCCTGACGTGAGCGATCGAGGTTGTCAGCCCCGGAAAGTACCGACCAGCTTTGCGAGATCGAATCGATACGGCATTCGTCGTTGCCTGACGAGCCAAGTGGCGTGCCATCGTCGAAGTAGGCGCGGCGATACCATGCGCCATCCCATCCGTGCTGCTCGATGTTCTGGCGCAGGCGTGCTTCCTCGTCGCGGCAGGTTTCGGCAAAGGATGCGTCGCCGCGTGCTTGCGCCACAGTTGCGAACTGCCTGAGCACCGTGCACAGGAAGAAGCTCAGCCAAATACTCTCGCCCTTGCCGTGCTGGCCCACCAGATTCATGCCATCGTTCCAGTCGCCTGAACCGATCAGCGACAGGCCATGCTCACCAAAGTGCAGTCCGTGCCGGATGGCCCGCACGCAATGCTCGTAGAGGCTGGCCACCTCGACCGAACGGCCGGGCAGATCGTAGTAGGAGTCGTCCTCCGGGTTGACCGGGCGACCTTCCAGGAAGTGTCGGGATTCATCGAGAACCCCGGTATCGCCGGTGTTTGTCACATAGCGGCACACCGCCAGGGGTAGCCAGAGGTAGTCGTCCGAACAGTGCGTGCGCACGCCCCGGCCCGCCGGCGGATGCCACCAGTGCTGAACATCGCCCTCGATGAATTGTCGGCTCGCGCACAGCAGCAGGTGTTCGCGCACCAGTTGCGGCTTCGTATGGACAAGCGCCATCATATCCTGCAACTGGTCGCGGAAGCCGAAGGCGCCGCCTGACTGATAGTAGCCGCTGCGCGCCCAGATGCGGCATGCCAGCGTCTGGTAGATCAGCCAGCCGTTGGCCAGCACATTCAGCGCTGCGTCCGGGGTTTCCACCTGCACCGCGCCGAGCGCATGGTTCCAGTGCAGCCACACCGCTTCGAGCGCGCCACGCGCGGCCACGGAACCACGAAAGCGCTGCACGAGCTTGCCCGCATCCTCGACATTGCGCCCGACCCCGAGCCGGAAGACAATCTCGCGTTCCTGCCGGTCGCCCAGTTCGAAATTCACCTGGATCGCACCGCAAGGGTCGAGACCGGCACCCACTTTGCCGGACAGCCGCGACCGCTTCATGGCGGCCGGATTGCTCAATGTGCCGTTGCGTCCGAGAAATTCCGTGCGATCACCAGTCAGCTTGCGCGTCGGATCATTCACATCGAAGAAGGCGACCCGCTCGGCAAACTCCGGGTTATAGGGGTTACGCGCGTACAGCGCGCCGCTGCGCGCATCGATCTCGGTGCTGACATGCATCGCGGTTTTCGCCGGCAAATCCCCCAGCACCCATTCGACGTAGCCCATGGCAGAGAGTTTGCGGACCCGTCCCGATACGTTGCGCACTTTCAACACTGAGAACTTGACGGCGGCATCCGGGGCCACGTAAACCCAGAGTTCCGAGTGAATGCCGCCCACACGGGTCTCGAAGACGCTGTAGCCAAAGCCGTGCCGGATCACATAGGGCACGGCGGCGCGGGCGGGCAGCGGCGTGGGCGACCAGAAGTGGCCGGTTTCTTCATCACGAAGGTAGAGCGCCTCCCCACTGATATCGCTGACCGGATCGTTATGCCAGGGCGTGAGACGAAATTCGTGTGCGTTCTCGTTCCAGGTGTAGGCGACACCGCTTTCCGATATGACCGTCCCGAAATGCGGATTCGCCAAGACGTTCGCCCATGGCGCCGGTGCCGTTTGGCCGGGTGCGAGCGTAATGACGTATTCACGCCCGTCGGCAGTGAACCCGCCCAGCCCGTTGAACAGAATCAGGTCGCGGCGCGGCGGCGTTTCGGCTTGCATGGTTTCCGGCCGATAGGTTTTGCTCGGCATCAGGCGCGGTGTGCGTGGCTCTTGCGGACTACGCTGCTCAAGCTGCTCGGCCAGCGATCCCCTGCCGTCTGTGATGACGACGCGGGCGACGGACTGGAACAGAATGCGGTCTTCGCCGGATATCTGTTCGGCGGGGCGCACGAAGATGCCGCCGGGCCGGTCAATCACGCTCGCCTCGATGCCCGAGGCGATCAGCCCCATGATCTGTTCCTGCAAGCGTTGCCGGTAACCGGCGTGATCTTCGTTCCAGATCACCAGATCCACCGC
>JAHFQX010000005.1 GCA_023259135.1 Betaproteobacteria bacterium
CTTTCTGCCGGCGCTATCTGAACCGGCTGTCGGACCTGCTGTTCGTGCTGAGCCGGGTGCTCAACCGCCAAGCCGGACGCCCCGACAGGCTTTGGCAGCGGGGCAAGGCCCAAGCGGACGACAAGAAAGCTTAGCGGGCTGTTGAAAAACGGCCCTTCGATACGCGCTTCGCGCTACTCAGGGCGAACGGCAACGTATCGAAGGGCACAGGCTGATGATTTTCAACAGCCTGTTAGCCCAGAAAGTCGGCGCCTGGCTGGCAGGAGGGTTTGCGGCGTTGCGACGCCGCCTCGATCAAATCACCCCCGACGCCGCCACCAGCAGCCGGTGGGCGTTGGCCCGCATGGCCTCCGGGGCGGGCACCGATTTTCGGGCGGTCAGGTCGAAGAACACCGCGGCCACCTCGATGGAAGTGAGAATCTCGCCGCTCGCCGAATCCAGCAAGTGGTGAAAGAAACGGAATACCTTCTCGCGGACCTCCAGCAAGCCGCTTTTGATTTCCACCGTTTGCCCAACTTGGACCGGAACGCGATAGAGGATGTCGTAATCCAGCGCCGCCGTGCCTATGTTCTGCTCCCGCAGTGCTCCCTTGGCGATGCCCAGATGGCGGAATAGTTGATTGGCGCAGTCGGCGAAGCGGGCGATGTGGAAGCGGGGCGGCATGGTGCCGGTCTCGTCGCATTCCCAGGATTCCACCGATCCCCGATAAGTCAGCACCAGTCCTTCGGCGACCCGGCCGGGGGCGCGCGGCCCGGTAATATCGGGCGGCGGCGGGATATCGGGGAACGGGCCGGCCAGAGCCGCCGCCCGCTCCAGCACCGGCTCCGGCCAGGGTATCGCCGCGCCGGAAGCCAGATCGGTCAAGCGAGCCTGAGTCTCGAAAAACGCCGCCGGACCGCCGGTGTCCTCGTTCCTCATGGCGCTGAAAAACCGCAAGGTTCCGGCGGGATCCAGGCTCCGCACCCCGGAACGGATGGCCAGAATATCCCCGGCCCGCAGCTCCCGCCGGAACAAGATGCGGTCGGCCACCGGCAATACCGCCCGGCGCGCCTGGCGGAAGTAAGACGGCGGCAATCCCAGGGCCGCGCCCAGCGCCGCCTGGGCATCGGACGCCTTGGATAAATAGAACTGTACGTTCTGGTGCCCCCACTGGTCGCATTCCCAGGCGTTGACGCAGCCCCGATAGGTCACCACGGGCTGCTTCATGCTCCCTCCTCCCGTACCCGATAGGCCTGTCCTGAGCACAGCCGAAGGGACTCGGCGCGCTCCCGGATCTCCGGGGCCAGGGGTTCGGAGCGGCGCTTGTCCAGATCCATGTGGACGGTCAGCACCTTGGCGGTCATGGCCAGAACCCCCGTCTCGACGTTGTTCATGCGGTGATAGAAAGTCACTTTCTTCTCGCCGGCCTCCAGCACCCCGCTCTCGATCACCACCAAGTCGCCGGCCTTCAGCTCCCGCAGATAGGCAATATCCTGGCGCACCGCCGCCAGCGCCTTGCGCCGGGTCCGGATGTAGTCCGGGGTCATGCCGATGGCGTGCATGACCGTCCAGGCCGCGTCGGATACCTTGGCGACGTAGAACTGCACGTTCATGTGGCCCAAGTGATCGCATTCCTGGGGCGTCACCCGCCCGCGGAAAGTCTCGATGAAGTTGCTCAAGATGGGGTTCCTCGAAAATGCTTATTGAAACGGGTTACGTAAGTCGCTGGCCAAGGCCTCGCCACCGCGGGGCAGTGCCGCGCAGCGCTTCAGACTTGCCTGTATTGCAGCAGCCGGTTGCTGGTTTGGCGCAAGCGCTGGGACAGCATGGATACCAGCTTGATGAGGATCTTGGCCGCCAGGGTGGGCCGCTGCATGATGATCCTGACCATGTTGTGGCGGGTCAGCACCGCGAACACCACCGACTCCGCGGCTATGCAGGTGGCGAAGCGGGGTTCGCCATCGATCATGGACATCTCGCCGATGATCATGCCGGGAACCACTTGGGTGAGAGTCTGCTGGACGCCCCGCGGATCCTGCTTGACGATATCCACGGTGCCCTCGATCAAGAGCAGCATGAAATCGCCGGAATCGGCTTCCCGGATGATGACGTCGCCCGCTCTGGCGCGGTACACCTCCATATACCCCGCCATAAGTGTAATGTCTTCCTTATCGAAGTCGGTGAAAAACTGGGAGTGCCCCACCAGGGCGAGGATCTGCCCGGCGACCAAGGTTCCCGAACCCGCGTATTCGAGGGCCGCAAGCCACGGATCCGCGGTTTCGTCATCCATTTATCGCTCCCCCTCCATCGACCCATCCACCCATTGCCGAACCCTCCGGTCCGGCATCCGGCAAGGATTCTATATGGGACGGCGCCCCTTCACCAGGGCCAGCCTTTTTCCGGCCCGCTACTTGCGGGCCGCCCGCTCCACCCCGGCCACCTCCCGGATCATCCCCAATACCCGCTCCAACTGGGGAACGTCCAGAATCTCCAGCGTGAAACCCATGCCGGCGGTGCTTCCCCGAGTCAGGGTATTGGCCGCGATAACGTTGATCCGCTCCCTGGACAAGATCTCGGAAATATCCCGCAGCAAACCCTGGCGGTCGCTGGCCTCCACCCGGACATCCACCACGAACCGGGAACCGTCGGCCTGACCCCAATCCGCCTCCATCAGCCGCTCCTCCGGCAGGCGCGGCACATTGGGACACGTCCGGCGATGGATGGTCACCCCCCGGCCCCGGGAAACAAAGCCGACGATAGGGTCCGGCGGGGCCGGCTTGCAGCATTTGGCCAGCACCGTCAGCAACCGATCCACCCCCACCACCAGAATCCCGCTCGGCGTGGCCGGAGCGGAAGCGGGACGGGTCAAGGGCAATACGCCGTCGTCCCCGGCCGGCCCGGCGGCCTCGTCCCCCTGCAAAACCGCCCGCAAGGGGCGGGACCCCACCTCCCCCCGCGCCACCGCCACCAGCAATTCCTCGATTTTGGCAAAGCCCAAGCGGTCGGCCAGCTTGTCCAGGGCAAAGCCCGTCAAACCCAGCCGCCGCAATTCCCGTTCCACCATGGCCCGGCCCCGGGCCATGTCGGCTTGGAGGTTTTGGGTGTTGAACCACTGGCGCACCTTGGCCCGGGCCCGGGGACTGTGGATATAGCCCAGGGCCGGATTCAGCCAATCCCGGCTCGGCCCGCCTTCCTTGGCGGCGATGATCTCCACCCGCTGGCCAACGGCCAACGGGGTGTTGAGGGGCACGATCGTCCCGTCCACTTTCGCTCCCCGGCAACGGTGTCCCAGGCTGGTGTGCACATGGTAGGCAAAATCCACCGGCGTGGCCCCTTTCCCCAGAGCGACGACCTGACCCTGTGGGGTGAGCACATAAACGGCGTCATCCAGCGGTCCTTCCGGTGGCCCCGCGGCGGCCATCGTCGCCACTTCGTCCTTCCAGGCCAAGAGTTGCCGCAGCCAAGCGATCTTCTCCTGGTAGCCGGCATCCTGACGCCCCCCCTCCTTATAACGCCAATGCGCCGCCACTCCCAATTCGGCATGGCGGTGCATCTCGAAAGTGCGGATCTGGATTTCCACCGCCTTGTTTTCCGGACCGATCACCGCCGTGTGCAGCGAGCGATAATCGTTGGCCTTGGGCTTGGCGATGTAATCGTCGAATTCCTTCGGGATCGGCGCCCACAACTGATGCGCCAGCCCCAGCACCGCGTAGCAATCCCGCACCGATTCCACCAGCACCCGCACCGCCAGCACGTCATACAAATCGGAGAACTCCAGCTCCTTGCGCTGCATCTTGCGGTAAATGCTGTAGATGTGCTTTGGGCGGCCGGACACTTCCCCGGCGATGCCGGCGGAACGCAATTGTTCCTCCAGGGACGCGATGACCCGGGCAATATAGGCTTCCCGGTCCGCCCGCTTCTCGTCCAGCAATCCGGCGATGCGCTTATAAAACTCCGGCTCCAGAATGCGAAACGCCAAGTCCTCCAATTCCCACTTGAGTTGCCACACCCCCAGCCGGTTGGCCAAGGGCGCGAACAAATCCATGGTCTCGCGGGCGGCGGCCGTGCGGGCCGGGGATGGCCCGCGCTTCACCTCATGGCGGAGAGTCTGGGTTTGATCGGCCAGCTTCACCAAGACCACCCGCAAATCCTGGGCCATGGCCAACAGCATCTGGCGCAACGGCTCCGCCTGCGCGCCTTTCCCGGCAGGAGCCGCCAAGGCCCCCATCCGGTCCATGCGCCGCACCCCTTCCACCAACGCCGCCAGAACCTCGCCAAAGCGCGCCGCCACAGGTTCTCGCCAAGCCGGATCGAAACGCGGCAAAAACATCAGCAAAGCCGCGCACACCGACTCGGGATCAGCCCTCAACGAGGACAGGGTTTCGGCCGCCTGAACGGCCCGCTGCGCCGCGGATTCCCCCTCCTCCAAGGTCCTCTCGCCATAACGGGGAGCGGCATAACCCCACACCTGGAAAATCCGCTCCCGATCCTCGCCCGCGTAACGGTCCGCCAGAACCGTCACCGCCCGGTCGGAGGTCTGGGATGGGATAACAGCAACTTGGGAACCGGTCATCATAAAAAAACCGCGCAGCCACTCTGATTGATGAATAAGCCTATTGTGAATCGCGCAATGAAGGGATTCAACCCCGAGGCCCCGGCCCGCATAGCGCGTGGCCCCCGCCCTACTCCACCCGGCTTGCGTGACACCCGATGTCCCGCGCAGAATCCATTCCCATGGACCGCTTCACCCGCATATTCAAGCTGCACCAGATTCTGGCCAGCCGCCGCCAGCGGGATTCAACCTGGCGATCTCCACCGGGGTATTGTTCAAGCTGTTTACCTGAGAAGACAACCTAAAAATCAAAGCGGGCTTCGGTCCGCTTTTTTATTGGAAAGCGCCGAGCACCTAGAAGCCCCGCCAGTGGTAAATGTGCTGATCGGGACGAAGCCGGAGACAGGTAGGCTCCTCGCCGTACTATTTGTACGGAGCAGCCGCGCTGTTATTTTCCGGCGCGCTTACCTAATATCTCGTAGATGGCCTTGCGAGACACAACGGCGATGATGGTAAACCGCCTGCTGCCGTCCACATGGCAAATGAGGCAATATTGCAGCTTCGTCTTGTAGTAATCCAGATAGCCTGACAACCAGTTCCTGGGAGTGCGGGGCGATTCCAGGAATTTTTCGAGTTCCTTCTTGAAGAAACACTTTGCCGACCTCAAGTATCGCTCGGTCTTTGGACCGGGCGGGAATTCAGGCCATCGAATCCAGGTGCATTTCTGGTGGCCGACTCTGATGGCTCTTCAGCGGCCATTGTTTCCTGGCTAGAGGAATTCAGTCGCTATCCCGCTCGGCTATAGTCCGCGGATTCCTCGGCAAAGCGGATGAAGTAGTCGAGGGCTCCCGGATTGGCCATGGCATCCCGGCTCACCACCTTTTCGGCGGGCTGGCCCAGCAGGATCTTGCGCACCGGCACCTCCAGCTTTTTCCCCGTCAAGGTGTAGGGCACCGCCTCGATGGCGTAAATCTTGTCGGGCACGTGACGGGGGGAGCCCTGGGTTTTGAGGGCCTCGCAGACGCGCCGCTGCAAATCCGCGTCCAGTGCCTGGCCGGGCTTAGGCACCACGAACAAGGGCATGAAAAATCGGCCGCCGGGGAGATCCAGGTTGATGATCAGGCTGTCCTGAACCCCTGCCACGTTTTCCACGATACGGTAGATTTCCGCCGTGCCGATTCGCACCCCGGCGCGATTGAGAGTGGAATCAGAGCGGCCGAGGATGAAGCAGCCGCCGCGCCGGTTCAGCTTGAAGAAATCGCCGTGACGCCATTTCCCGGGGTAAACGTCGAAATAGCTCTCCATGTAACGCCGGTTCTCCATGTCTCCCCAGAAATAGATCGGCATGGAGGGCATGGGCTTGCACACCACCAACTCTCCCACTGCGTCGATCAGGGGTTGGCCTGCGTCATCGAAAGCATGAACATCCGCCCCTAGCAAGCGGGTCTGGATCTCGCCGGCGTAGACCGGCAAGGTCGGGGAAGCTCCCACGAAGCCGGAGCAGATATCGGTGCCGCCGCTCTGGGAAGTGACCCACAGATCGGCCTTGACCTCCTTGTAGAACCACTCGAAGGTTTCGGGAGTGGCCGGCGAGCCGCCGAGTAACACCCCTTTCAGCCGGGACACATCGTATTTCCGCGCCGGCCTTACTTCCTGCTTCACCATCAGGCCGACGAAGGTCGGGCTGGCGCCGAACATGGTGACGCCGGTGGCTTCCGCCAATTGCCAGAGCTTCTCGATTTCGGGGATCAACGGATTGCCATCGTAGAGCACGATGGCCGATCCGGTGCATAGCCCCGCCACCACGATGTTGAACATCATCCAGCCGGTGGTGGTATAAAAGAACAGCACCGACTCCGGATCCAAGTTCATGTGAAAGGTCATGATCTTCAGGAATTCCAAGGTAATGCCGCCATGGCTCTGGGTGATGGCCTTGGGCAAGCCGGTGGTGCCTGAGGAATACAACACCCACAGGGGGTGGGCAAAAGGCACGTCCTCGAAGCGGAAATCCTCGATGGATACCCTTGGACGGTCCATCACTTCATTCCAGAAGCGGGTTTTGGGGGTGGGCCGGGGCGGGTCGCCGAACAGTTCCGGCAAAAAGATGACCTGCTCTACTGTCGGCAAGCCCTCCAGCAAGGTATGCAGTTCCCCGCGCCGGTCGAAATCCTTGTCGCCGAAACGATAGCCATCCACGGCAAACAGCACTTTGGGCTGAATCTGCTGGAAGCGATCCAGAATGCTGCGGGAGCCGAAATCCGGCGAGCAGCTCGACCACACCGCCCCGATGGCGGTGCTGGCCAACATCGCGACCACCGATTCCGGCACATTGGGCAAGGTGGAAGCGACCCGATCGCCGGGGCGCACCCCCATGTCGCGCAACGCCTCCGCCAAGGTCGCCACTTGATCGCACAAGTCGTTCCAAGTGGTCGCCGCCAGGGGACGCAGCTCGCTTTGGTGATGGATCGCCACCTTGCCGGGGCGGCGCTTGCGCAGCATGTGCCGGGCGAAATTCACCCGAGCCCCCGGAAACCACTCGGCGCCCGGCATGGTCCGGTTACGCAACACGCACTCGTAAGGCGTAGAGGATTCCACCTCGAAGTATTCCCACACGGCCCCCCAGAAATCCTCGACGCAATCCACCGACCACTGCCACAAGGTGGGGTAATCGGCGAAATCCAGCCCCTTCCGCTGCCGCAGCCAATCCATGAAGCGGGTCACTTGGGCCTGCTTGACGTAATCCGGCCGCGGGGTCCACAACAAATCGCCTTCCTGTACAGCCATGGCTTGCCTCCTCGTTGAGTTGAGCTTTCCGAATTTCGCAATCCGGGGCTACCCACAAGCTTCTCCGAACCAGAGCCTAACAACCGCGCCCGCTTCCAGCAAGCCTCTTGCGGGGGAATTTTTCATTGGACAAATCCGGACTGGCCCGCCGATACTATGTTTTTTTTCCGAGGGTCGAGCATGAACCCGCTGCGCAGAACCATCCTTAAAACCGGCACCGTCGCTTGGGCGGTGTTGGCAGTGTCGGGATGGCTGCGCCCGTTGCAGGCATGGGCCGCCGAGTGGAACAAACCCGCCTTCGAAAGCCAGGGGCTCGCCGAGGCATTGAGAGCGCTGGGAGCCGGCGGCGCCGCGGAAACCAAAGAAGTGGAAATCCGCGCCCAGGAGATCGCCGAAAATGGCGCATCGGTGCCGGTGGAGATCGTGAGCAGGCTACCCGGCACGGACAGTATCGCCATCCTGGTGGACAAGAATCCGACGGCGCTGGCGGCCATCTTCCAGCTTTCTCCCGACCTGGACGCCCGCATCTCCACGCGCATCAAGATGGGGGAAACTTCCAACGTCAACGCGCTGGTCCGAGCCCAAGGCAAATACCATATCGCCCGCAAGGAAATCAAGATCACCCTGGGCGGCTGCGGCGGCTGACCGACCATTGAAAGAAGGACGAACCGAATGGCCTCCCCCATGAAAATTCGCGCCCAAATCCAAGGCAGCGGCGCCGAAATCAAAATCCTCATCAGCCATCCCATGGAAACCGGGCGCCGCCGGGAGGCCGGCGGGGCCGTGGTGCCCGCCCACTTCATCCAGCACGTCACGCTCAGCCACAACGGCAAGGCCGTGCTCACCAGCCAATGGGGCACGGCCATTTCCGCCAACCCTTTTCTTTCATTCACTTTGAAGAATGCAAAAAAGGGAGACAAGATTACGGTGCAATGGGTGGACAACAAGAACGACACCCGCACCGACGAAGCCATCGTCGGCTGATCCTCCGCCATCGGGAGGCTTGCGGAAACCACAAAAACCACAAACCGCGTCGGGTTGACAACCGACTTGGGTCAGGTGCAAGGTTACCCAAGGGAGAACAAACAAAATCAATGACCCCAGACTTGACCCGATTAGGAGTAACACGATGGAAACCCCTTCAAAAGCAACAAAAATTTTCTCTCGGCCGCTGGCTTCCCTGGCCGCCGCATTTTTGGCCGGCTGCGCAACCCCGGCGATCCATCCGGGCGAGAAAGTCTATTTAACCGGCGCCCAGGAAGTTCCCCCGATCAGCACTCCGGCAACCGGGACCGGCTACATCCGGGTTCGGGATGACGGCTCGGTGAGCGGCAGCATCACCACCTCCGGGATAACCAGCACGGCGGGACATATCCATATGGGAGCAACCGGGAAAAATGGTCCGGTCATCGTGCCGCTGACGAAAACCTCGGATAACACTTACGCCGTTCCCGCGGGCGCGGCCCTGACCGATGCCCAGCTTTCCGGCTATCAGGCCGGGAACCTCTATGTGAATATTCACAGCGCCGCCCATCCCGGCGGGGAAATACGGGCGCAAATCTCGCCCGTGCCGGGGCGGCCTCCCGGCGGCTACGCGATGGATTGAGAAAGCCGCGCCGACGGGACTGCCATCGGCGCGCTTTTCCCTGTTCCGGCCGGGCTTCGCGCCCCGTTTGTTTTGACCTGCCGGGCTTGATTTTTCCCCGGCGGCGCCTACATTGAGTTTTACATTGCCGTTTTCCGGATACCCCCATGACCGCCCATGCCCTAGATGTCGGCCTCGACAATTTCGAGCAGGAAGTGCTTGAGGCTTCCAAGACCGTTCCCGTGCTGGTGGATTTCTGGGCGCCCTGGTGCGGCCCTTGCCGGGCGCTCACGCCGATATTGGAGAAGTTGGCCGGGGAATGCGGCGGCCGGTTCCGGCTGGCCAAGATCAACTCCGACGAGAATCCCGAGCTTTCCCGGGAATTCGCGATCAGAAGCATCCCCAGCGTCAAAGCCTTCGTCGGCGGCCGCTTGGTCGATGAGTTCAGCGGCGCCTTGCCCGAATCGGCGGTGCGGGCTTTTCTTGCGCGCCTGCTGCCCTCCCCCGGCGAAGAGCTGCGCCGCAAGGCGGCGACGCTGCTAGCCGAAGGCCGCATCGAGGAAGCCATTACCTCGCTGGAGCAAGCGATCCGGATCGAATCCGGCAACGACTTGGCCCGCTTCGACCTAGCCGATTTGCGCCTACAACAGGGAAATATCCCTCAAGCCCGGCAAGCGCTGGCCGAGGTTGCTCCCAAGAACCAATCGGAAGAGCGATTCCGCAGCCTGTGCGCCCAAATCGCCTTGCTGGAAGAAAGCGCCGCCGGCCCGGACGAAGCCGCCCTCCTGGCCCAGGTCGCCGCCCACCCCGAAGACCTGGAAGCCCGCTTCGCCCTGGCCGGACGCCACGTTGCCGCCAAACGCCACGAAGCTGCCTTGGAACAGTTGCTGGAAATCATCCAACGCAACCGGAATTTCAAGGACGACGCCGCCCGCAAAACCATGCTGACCGTTTTCGACCTGGCCGCCGACCAACCGGATTTGGTCAGCCGCTACCGGCGATTGCTGGCCAGCGCGCTGCATTGAATCTTTCGGTGCTCCACCCTCGGCCTCGATCGTCGGATCTTTCGGAAAACGTCGCTTGGGTTGTTGGCCCCTCCGCAAGGCGGTATAAAGCCGGCATTGGGGATAAAGCCTAATGACCCATAAAACCCGCATTCTGGTAGTCGATGACGATCCGCGGATGCGGGATCTGCTGCGCCGCTATCTTGCCGACCAGGGATTCAGCGTTTCGACCGCCGAAGACGGAAAGGCCATGGAGCGTATCCGCGCCCGGGAGCCCTTCGATCTGCTGGTGCTGGACCTGATGCTGCCGGGAGAAGACGGCCTGGCGCTGTGCCGCGGGCTGCGAGCGGCCCAGGACGATATTCCGGTGATCATGCTCACCGCCAAGGGGGACGACGTGGACCGCATCGTCGGCCTGGAAATGGGGGCCGACGATTATCTGCCCAAGCCCTTCAATCCCCGGGAGCTGGTGGCCCGCATCAACGCCGTGCTGCGGCGGCGAGGCGATCCCCCGCCGCCCGGAGCCCCGACAGCGGAACCGCAAACCCTCTGCTTCGGCCCCTTCCGTCTCGACCTCGCTACCCGCAGTCTGACTCGCGGCGATGCGTCCATTCCCCTCACCAGCGGCGAATTCGCGGCGTTGAAGGCGCTGGCGCTCCATCCTCGCGTCCCGCTGTCGCGGGACAAGCTCATGGAATGGGCTCGGGGACGCAATCACGAGGCCTTCGACCGTAGCATCGACGTGCAGATTTCCCGGTTGCGGCGCTTGCTGGAGGAGGATTCCGGCCATCCCCGCTACATTCAAACCGTGTGGGGGTTCGGCTACGTGTTCGTTCCCGACGGGGAAAAAACGTGATCTGGCTGCCCCGCACCCTGCTGTGGCGCGCGTTCTTGCTGATCGCCGTACTGATGGTGGCGTCGGTCGCCACGTGGTTTGCCTTGTTCCGTCAAGCCGAGCGGGAACCCCGCGCCCAGCAGATCGCCCAGGTGGTCATCAGCGCCGTCAATCTGACCCGCACCGCCTTGCTGACCGCCCATCCGGACAAGCGCAAGCTGTTGCTGGAGGAGCTTTCCGGCCGGGAAGGCATCCGGGTCTATCCCGCCGAGCCCGGCGAGCACGTGCTTCCCATTCCCGAAAACCGGCCGATCATGCGGCTGATCGCCGCCGAGGTGCGCCGTCAATTGGGAGACGATACCCGCATTGCCTTGGAGCGGGACGGGCTGCGGGGTTTTTGGGTCAGTTTTCATCTGGAGGAAGAAGAGGACCGCTATTGGGTCATGCTGCCCCGGGAGCGGGTGGAATACCCGGACCGCTGGCGCTGGCTGGGGTGGGGGGCACTGGCCTTGGCCTTGGCCCTGGGAGGGGCTTATTTGATCGTTTCCCGGATCAACCATCCGCTGCGGGAGCTGTCCCGAGCCGCCGCCCTAGTGGGGGAAGGCCGTACGCCGCCGCGGCTGGCCGAGGCCGGCGCCGCCGAAATCGCTACCTTGGCCCGCGCTTTCAACCAAATGTCCCAGGGGCTGGAGGAATTGAACCGGGAGCGGGCCCTGGTGCTGGCCGGCATCTCCCACGATCTGCGCAGCCCCCTGGCGCGGCTGCGGCTAGGAGCGGAATTGAGCGAGGCCGATGTGGAATTGCGACAGGGCATGGTGGCCGACATCGAGCAGATGGATGCGGTCATCGGCCAGTTCCTGGATTTCGCCCGGGAGGGAGAGGGCGAGGACTGGGCCGCCGGGGCCGATCTCAACGCCCTGGCGAAAGAAGTCTGGGAAAGCGTCCGGCGTTCCGGCCGCATCGCGGAGCTGGATCTCGGCTGCTTGCCGCCCATGACCTTGAAGCCCTTGGCCGTCAAGCGCCTGCTGGCGAATCTGCTGGAAAACGCCTTCCGGCATGGCGGCGGCGCGGTAGTCCTCGCCACGGCTTCGGAAGGAGGGCGAGCCGTGCTCCGGGTGCTGGACCGAGGACCCGGCTTGCCGGATACCGCCCGGGCCGCGATGCTGCGGCCCTTCGCTCGGTTGGATACGGCCCGCGGCAGTGCCGGCACCGGCCTGGGACTGGCCATTGTGGAGCGCATCGTCCGCCTGCACGGCGGAACGGTGGAACTGCTGGCTCGGAACGGGGGCGGCTTGGAAGCCCGGGTGACGCTGCCTATCCGCCCAGCAGCGGCAGCACTCCGTCCAAGCCCGTCCAGTTGAGGCAATAGGTCGCCTGCCCCTGCACCACCGGCTTGGCTCGGTAGGCGATGCTGACCCCCGCTTCCGCCAGCATCTTGAGATCGTTGGCCCCGTCACCGATGGCCACCACCTGCTCCTTGCTCAAGCCCAAATCGTCCTGCGCCCGGCGCAGCGCCGCCGCCTTGCCTCCGGCATCGACGATGTTCCCGAGTATTTTGCCCGTCAGCCGGCCATCGACGATCTCCAGCACGTTGGAGGCGGTGTAATCCAAGCCTAGGCGCTGCTTGAGCCGATCGGTGAAAAAAGTGAAGCCTCCGGATACCAGCAGGGTTCGGGCGCCCACCCCATGCATCGCCGCCAGCAAGGTCTCGGCGCCGGGGCTCAGCGCCAGGCGCTCGTCGTACACCCGGGCCAACACCGACTGCTCCAGCCCGGCCAACAGCGCCACGCGCTGTTGCAGACTCTGGGCAAAATCCAATTCACCCCGCATCGCCGCCGCGGTAATCGCCGCCACCCGCGGCTTCACTCCCACCCAATCGGCAATCTCGTCGATGCACTCGATGGTGATGAGGGTGGAATCCATATCCATGGCCAGCAGCCGGAAATCCGCCGGCTTGCGCCGGGCGGGAATGAATCCCCAGTCCAGTTGAGCCTGCCGGCAGAGTTCGGCCACTTCGGCGGCCGGTTCGGCCTCCGCCAGGCGAAACACGCCAGGCCGGGTCTGGCGGATTTCCGTGGCGCGGGTCAGCTTCGCCAAACGTTTGAGATCGGGCGTTTCCGCCTGCTGTCCTTGCAACACCAAATCCACGGCTATGCCTCCGAATCGACCGGCGCGGCGGGCGCCAGCGCCTGAAAGACCTGTTTCACCAGCGCCACCCGCTCTCCCACGGTAGGCAATATGGCCTCGATGCGCAACCGATCCTGGCCCGCCAGCCGATAGCCGCGGCTGCCCTGGATCAACTGAATCAGCCGGGCCGGATCCACCGGTGCATCGGCTGCAAACTGGATTTGCACCCCCCCCGCCCCGGCATCCAGCCGCGCCACGCCCAAGGGCTGAGCCAGCAGCCGCAACCGGTGGGTTTCCAGCAAATGCCGGGCCGGCTCGGGCAGCAGGCCAAAGCGGTCCACCAGCTCTTCCGTCAGCCTCTCCAGCTCGGCATCGTTTCCGCAACTGGCCAGCCGCTTGTAGAGCACCAGCCGTTCGTGGACATCGGGGCAATAAGGAGCCGGCAGCAGCGCCGGAACGTGCAGGTTGATTTCGGTCACCACATTGAGCGGCGCCTCCATGTCGGGCTCCTTGCCCTGCCGCAGGGATTTGACGGCATGCTCCAGCAGGCCGGCATACATATGGAAGCCGACCTCCTGCATCTCTCCGCTCTGGGATTCTCCCAGCACCTCTCCGGCGCCGCGGATTTCCAGATCCTGCATCGCCAGGTAAAAACCCGCGCCCAGCTCGCCCATTAATTGGATGGCTTCCAGCCGCTTCCGGGCTTGGGCGGTGATGGTTTCTTCCTCGGGAGTCAGCAGATAGGCATAGGCTTGATGATGGGAGCGCCCCACCCGGCCGCGCAACTGGTGCAATTGGGCCAGGCCAAACTTGTCCGCCCGTTCGATGACGATGGTGTTGGCGCTGGGCACGTCGATGCCGGTCTCGATGATGGTGGTGCACAGCAGGAGGTTGAAGCGCTGCTGATAAAAATCCCGCATCGCATATTCCAGTTCCCGCTCGCGCATCTGGCCATGGGCCACGCGAATGCGGGCCTCGGGCAACAGCCGAGTCAAGCGCTCCTCGGCCCGCCGGATGGTTTGCACCTCATTGTGCAGATAATAAATCTGGCCGCCCCGCTTCAATTCCCGCAAGCAGGCTTCCCGCACCAAACCGTCGGCATAGGGCGCGACGAAAGTCTTGATGGACAGGCGGCGCTCGGGGGCGGTGGTGATCACCGAAAAATCCCGCAATCCTTCCAATGACAAGGCCAAGGTGCGCGGGATGGGCGTGGCGGTCAGCGTCAGCACGTCCACCTCGGAGCGCAACGCCTTGAGCCGGTCCTTCTGACGCACGCCGAAGCGGTGCTCCTCGTCGATGATCACCAGCCCCAGATCCTTGAACTTGACGCCCGCCTGCAACAGCTTGTGGGTGCCGATCACGATATCAATGGAACCGTTCGCCAAGCCGGCCAAGGCCTCGGTCTGCTGCTTCGAGGAACGGAACCGGGACAGTTCCGCGATGCGCACCGGCCAATCGGCGAAACGGTCGGAAAACGTCTGATAATGCTGCTCTGCCAGCAAGGTGGTGGGAACCAGCACCGCCACCTGCTTGCCCGCCGTCACCGCCACGAAGGCGCCTCGCAGGGCCACCTCGGTCTTGCCGAAACCCACGTCCCCGCACACCAGCCGGTCCATGGGCTTGCCCTGCCGAAGATCCTCCAGCACCGCCTGGATCGCCGCCGCCTGATCGGGAGTTTCCTCGAAGGGAAAGCCTTCCCGGAACACCTCGTAATCTTTTTCTTGGAAACGGAACGCATAGCCGGAGCGGGCCGCGCGCAGGGCGTAGAGGCCCAGCAATTCGGCCGCAGTGTCGCGGGCCTGGGCGGCGGCCTTGCGGCGCGCCTTTTCCCAATGGCCGCTGCCCAGCCGGTGCAGCGGCGCGCTCTCCGGCGGACCGCCGGCGTAGCGGCCCACCAGGTGCAGTTGAGCCACCGGGACATAGAGCCGGTCGCCGCCTTCGTATTCCAGGGCCAGGAACTCGCTCTCCCCTTCCCCCAGATCCATGGTCAGCAGCCCCAGATAGCGGCCCACCCCATGCTGTTCGTGGACCACCGGGTCGCCTATCTTGAGCTCGCTCAGATCCCGGATCAGGTTTTCGCTTTGCGCCCGCAGCACGGCTTCTCTCGCGGTGCGCGGCCGGACCCGGGCGGTAAACAAATCCTGCTCGGTGACGATCGCCCAACTTTCGCCGGGAGCATCGAAGCCTTTGGCCAGCGGCCCCGCCCCCAGCATGAAGGATGCGTCCGAATCGACGAATTGGGCAAAATCGCGGCAGGGCGCGGGCTTGAGCCCATGCCCCTCCAGCAGCTCCCGCAGGGTTTCGCGGCGGCCCGGGCTCTCAGCCAGCAGCAAGGTGCGGGGCGCGCCCGCGCCCAGGAAATTCCGCAGCAAGCCCAAGGGATCCTGCGCCCGCCGATCCACCGCCAAAGGCGGCAGTTCCCGCGTCACGGTCATTTCCTGGGCGGCTCGGTCGGCATCCGGAGCGCTCCACTCCAACCGGGGAAAGGCCTTGAGCGCCGAGAAGAACTGTTCCTCGGGCAAAAACAAGTCCTGGGGCGGAAGCAGGGGTTGGCTCCGGTCTCCTCCCAGCAACTGGTAGCGGGACTCCGCGTCCCGCCAAAATTCCCGGATGGCATCCAAAACCCCCGGATAAACGCAAACCATCGTATCCGCCGGAAAATAATCGGTGAACACAGCGGTCCGCTCGAAGAACAACGGCAGGTAATACTCGATGCCCGGCGGCGCCAAGCCTTGGCTCACGTCCCGGTACACGCGGGAACGGGATGGGTCGCCCTCGAAACGCTCCCGGAAATTGCGGCGGAACAAGGCTTGCCCGGCCTCGTCCAGGGGGAACTCCCGGGCTGGCAAGAGCCGCACTTCATCTACCGGGTAAATGGTGCGCTGGGTATCCACGTCGAAAGTGCGGATACTCTCCACTTGCTCGTCGAACAGTTCCACCCGATAAGGCAGCGGACTGCCCATGGGAAACAGATCCACCAAGCCGCCCCGCACCCCGAATTCTCCCGGCGCCACCACTTGATCCACGGCGCTATATCCGGCCAGCACCAATTGACGCCGCAAGGCATCCAGCGACAGCGTCGCGCCTTTTTGCAGAAAAAAAGTGTGGGCCGCCAGATATTCCACCGGCGGCAGGCGATAGAGCGCCGTGCTCAAGGGAATCAGCGCCACCCGGCAACGGCCTTGCAGCAACTGGAACAAACTCGCCAGCCGCTCCGAAACCAGGTCTTGATGGGGGGAAAACGGGTCGTAGGGCAAGGTCTCCCAGTCCGGAAGCAGGTGTACCGCCAGGTCCGCCTGAAAAAACGGCAATTCCTCCTTCAGGCGATAGGCGTCCGCGGCATTGGCGGTGATCACCACCCAAGGCCGCCCCGCCCTAGCCCATTGGGCCAGGATCAAGGCATCGGCGGAGCCATGGGGGAGGGAGAACCGCCGTCGCTCCCCGGGGCTCGGCAAGGATAAGGGATAGAGCATCAGGACCGCGGGGAAAAGCGTCGTATTATACGCGGCCCCTTTGACGCCCGCTGCGTTCCTCCGGGGTTTCGACTCAACATCTTCTTGACGCCGTCGCTGCGGATATAGATAATAGGCTAATTATTAAATAATTAATAATTCACGCCGATAGCCAGGAATTCCAACCGGGACCGCCATGCCCCCCCATCCCCTTGCCGAGCAGTTAGCCAGCCTTCTGTCTTCGACGTCCCGAACGTGGCGGGGAAAAATGGACGAGCGCCTCAAGCCCCTGGGCCTCAGCCAAGCCAAATGGCTGGTGCTTTATGCCCTTTCCGTCGGCAGCGAAGGAGGCTCCCAGAAAGATCTGGCGGAGCGCATCGGCATCGAGGGCCCCACCTTGGTGGGGCTGCTGGACCGGCTGGCGGCCGACGGCTGGATCGAGCGGCGGGAGTCCACCGCCGATCGGCGCATCAAGACGGTTCATCTGCTGCCCAAGGCCGACCAGGCCCTGAGCCAGATTCATGCGGTCGCCGTGGCCTTGCGTCATGAATTGCTGGCCGACGTTTCCGCCAAGGATTTGGAAATCTGCATGACCACTCTGGAAAAAATCAAACACAAACTGGAAACCCTTCCCTGAAAGCCGCCCCCATGCAACAACCCTCCTCCGCAAACGGCACCGACGCCCAACCCTCCCTGAAAAACAAGCTTCCGGCGGGCCCCCGCTTTTGGGTGCTGTTGATCGTGTTGATTCTCGCCGCCCTATGGGTCGGCCGTTGGATCCATCACCGCAGCACCCACGTCTTCAGCGACGACGCGCGGGTGGACGGAGAAGTCATCGCCATCGCCAGCCGAGTATCCGGTTGGCTCACGGACCTGCGGGTCATCGAGGGCGACGCAGTCAAGCAAGGGCAAGTATTGGCCCGCATCGATGAGCGGGACTCGCGGCTGCAACTGGAAGGCCTGAAGGCAAAACTGGCGGCGCTGGACGATCAAGCCACCCTGATCAAGGCGCAAATCGCCCAGGTGGACGAGGAGACCCGCGGCAATATTCAAAAGCAAACTAGCTCGGTCAGCGCGGCCGAAGCGGCATTGGCCGCCATGGGGCCCGAACTCAAGCAAGCCAAGGATGATTATCAGCGGGCCCGAGATCTGGCCGCGGCCAAATGGATTTCCCAGCAGGGCTTGGAGCGGGCTCATACTGCCTATCTGACGGCCCAGGAAAATTACCGCAGAATCCAAGCCGAGGTGGCCGTGGCCAAGGGCAGCCTGGCGGTGGCGGGGGGCAATCGCAAGCAGATCCAGGTTTTGGAGCGCCAACTGGCGATGTTGGCCAAGCAACGGGATGAACTGAACAGCCAAATCCAGCGGCAGGATGCCGATTTGAGTGACCGGACTCTCACCGCTCCCGCCGACGGCATGATCGCCAAAACCTTCGTCAATAAAGGCGAATACGTCTCCGCCGGCCAGCGCCTGGTCCTGTTCCACGATCCGGACAAAATCTGGATCTCCGCCAACATCAAGGAAACCGACATCGCCGATGTCGAGGTGGGGCAAAAAGCCGATGTCGTGGTGGATGCCTACCCCGATCGCAAATTCACCGCCACCGTCTACCGCGTCGGCCGCACCGCCACCAGCAAATTCGCCCTGCTGCCGGATCCCAACCCCAGCGGCAACTTCACCAAGGTCACCCAGCGGCTGCCGGTGAGGCTGCTGTTCGACCAGAAGGATGTCCTATTGCGCCCCGGCATGATGGTGGAGGTGGATATTGACATCCGCAAGCGCTGAACCGGAACTCCCCTCCAGCGCCCAGCGCTGGGTCATCACCGTCACGGTGATGCTAGGGGCCTTGTCCGCGGTATTGGCGACCACCATCATCAATGTAGCCATCCCCCAAATCCAGGGCGCCTTTGGCATGAGCCAGGATGATGCCCAATGGCTGTTCTCCGGAACCCTGGCGGCCGTCACGGCCACCATGATGCTCAATGCCTGGCTGGTGCAAAGCTTCGGCCAGCGCAACACCTTCGTGGGCGCGCTGACCCTCTTTCTCGCGGCTTCGGTGATGGGCGGCTTGGCTCCCAACGCCGCCATTCTCATCGCCTGCCGCATCGCTCAAGGCGCCATGGCCGGGGTCATCCAGCCGCTAGCCATGTATACCTTGTTCAGAATTTTTCCTCCCGAGCAGCGCGGCCAAGCCATGGGCATTTACGGCATCGGCATCGTGCTGGCCCCGGTATTCGGCCCGTGGGTGGGAGGCGTGCTGATCGACGCCTTCAACTGGCGATACGTGTTTTTCATGATGACGCCCATCAGCGTCATCGGAATCGTGGCGGGCCTCCTCTATATGCCGGGCAAGGAACCCGGCGCCCGGCGGACCCCGCTGGACTGGCAAGGATTCCTGATGATGCTGGCCTGCATGGGATGCCTGCTGATCGGCTTGTCCAACGGACAGCGGGAAGGCTGGGATTCCAGCACCGTTCTTGGGCTGCTGAGCGCCGCCGCGCTCCTGTTGGTCGGCTTTCTAGCCTGGGAATTCCATACTCCGCACCCATTGCTGGAGATGCGAATTTTCTCCAACCGGCGCTTTGCCGCGGCCAGCACGGTAGCTTTCACCATTGGGCTGGGCCTGTTCGGCTTCACCTATTTGATCCCACAGTTTGCCCAGAAGATTCAGCTCTTCACCCCCACCGAGTCGGGACTCATCATGATGCCCGGCGGCTTGGCCCTGGCCATCGTATTTCCTTTGGCGGGACGCCTGGGGGATCGCTTGCCCCCCCATCAGCCGGTATTCGTCGGCCTGCTCTGCTTCTCCATCAGTTCTTACTTGATGTCTGGGTTGGACGTGAACAGCTCTTTCTGGCACTTCTCCTTGCTCATCCTGCTCAGTTGGATCAGCATCGGCTTCGTCAACCCGCCGCTCAATGCCGGCGCCCTACGCTCCTTGAGCCCCGATCTGCTGGGCCAAGGTTCCGGGCTGATCAATTTTTTCCGCCAGTTGGGGGGAGCCATCGGAGTCAACTTGCTCACCAGCATGCTGGATCGCCGCACTTTCTTCCACAGCGATGCGCTGACCGACTGGCAATCCCCCGCCAATTCGGCAACCGCGGAATTCCTCAAACTGACCGGCCAATTATTGGCCCAAGGCGGTGCTTCGGAGAATTTGCAGCAATCCGGAGCCCTCGACTTCCTGGGGCGGGTGATCTATGCCCAAGCCAGCACCAGCGGCTTTCAGGATGGATTCATGATCGTATCCGCGCTCTTCGTGGTCACCTTGATTCCGGCCTGGGCCATGGGCGTCGTGGGACGCCCCGAAGGAAGTCCCCTTGGGGGACGCCGATAATAAACCGGCTGCCGGGATGCGACCGCCCCGCGCAGCCTGGTGAGGAGAACCCATGTCCGCACAGACCACCGAGGCGCTGTTCCTGCGGTACGGCCCCCGCTATCGGGGGTTCGTCAGCTTTACCGTGCTGCTGGGAGCCTTCGCCACGGTCATTTCCACCACCATCATCAATGTCGCGGTTCCCGACATCATGGGCGCCTTCGGCATGGGGCAGGACCAAGCCCAATGGCTGGTTTCCGGGTTCCTGATCGCCATGACCTCCACCATGCTCCTCAATGCCTGGATGATCAGCACCTTCGGCCAGCGCAAAGCCTATATCGGCGCCCTGGGAATATTCCTGGCCGCCTCCTTGATTGGAGGAATCAGTCCCAACGAAACCGTGGTCATCGCCACCCGCATCATCCAAGGCTGCGCCGCGGGAATATTGCAGCCCTTGGCCATGTACACGCTGTTCCGAGTATATCCGGCGGACCAGCGCGGCAGCGCCATGTCCATCTACGGACTGGGAGTAGTGCTGGGACCGGCCCTGGGCCCCACCCTGGGCGGGCTCACCGTGGATTACTTCAACTGGCGCTATGTGTTCTATGTCTCCGTGCCGATCTGCGTGCTGGGCATTTTTCTCGCCACCTTGTTCATGCCCGAGCGGGAAGAAACCGGTCCGGCGCCCCGTTTCGACTGGATCGGCTTCGGGCTCATGGTGGCGTTTCTGTCGTGCCTGCTGATCGGTCTGTCCAACGGCCAGCGCTACGGCTGGGAATCCGACTATATCGTCGGCTTGCTGCTGAGCGCGGCCGGAGCCGGACTGGCCTTCGTCGCCTGGGAGTCCTGGACCCCGGAGCCCATGCTGGATTTGCGGCTATTCGCCTATCTTCAGTTCAGCTCCGGCGCGCTGGTGGCTTTCATCCTCGGCATGGGCATCTTCGGCTCCACTTACCTGGCCCCGCTGTTCGCCCAAACCATCCAGCACATGACCCCCACCGAGGCCGGACTGATGTTGATGCCATCGGGGGTGGCCTTGGCGGTTTTATATCCTTTTACCGGCCCGCTGGGCGACCGCTTGCCTCCTCAGGGCCCGATTCTGGCGGGTTTGCTTTTGTTCGTGCTCTCCTCTATTCTGCTGGCCGAAGCCGATGTCAACACCGGCTTTTGGCCAATGGCCATGGCGCTGGCCTTGGGCCGCGCGGGAATCGGCATCAGCTTTCCCGCTCTGAATGTCGGAGCGTTGCGGGTGCTACCCGCCCACTTCCTGAGCCAGGGATCCGGAATGATCAATTTCGTGCGGATGCTGGGCGGGGCCTTCGGGGTCAATCTGCTGTCCATCACCTTGGATCGCAGGACCGCGTTTCATAAAGATGCCTTTTCCGCCACCCAGGAATCCATTCAAGGATATACCGGAGAACTGCTGACCGCCGTGCAAAACTTGCTCGCCCAAGGGGGCGCGTCGGAAGCTTTGCGCCTTCCCGGCGCAGCCCACTTTCTGAACCGAGTCATTCAAGGCGAGGCCGCCGCGGCGGGCTTCAAGGACAGCTATCTTGCGGTGGCGCTGCTGTTCGCGATGGCCGTCATCCCGGCCTGGATGATGGGACGCTCCAAGCGCCCGCGGATAGCCTAAAGGAGTTGAGCATGTACCAAACCATCCTGTTATGTTTCGACGGCACCCGGGAAAGTCGCAAGGCACTGCGCGAAGGCTCGGAGATTGCCGAGAAATTCCAGGCCGCGGCTCATTTGCTGGCGGTCGTGCGCTTGCCGGTGGGGCTGGCCGCCACCGAAGGAGTGGTTCCTCAAGAGCTCTTCCAAGTCGAGCAGCAACGCGCCCGGGAAATCCTCGACGAAGGGGTGAATCGCCTGAAATCCAGAGGGCTTTTGGCTACCGGTCATATCGCTTTGGGCGAGCCCGTGGAGCAAATTATCTCGAAAGCGACGGAACTGCGCGCCAATCTCATCGTTCTGGGTCACCGTCACCAAGGAACCCTGGGCCGCTGGTGGCGCGGCTCGGTGGGCACCTCGCTGCTGGACCAGGCACCGTGCAGCGTCCTCATCGGCATGCCTCCCGGCGAGTAGTCGCCATGCCCCCATGAGCCGCCGCTTCGCCCTCATTCCGGCCGCCGGCACGGGCTCGCGCATGGGCGGCCCCCTCCCCAAGCAATATCTGGGTTTATTGGGCCAGCCCATGCTTTATCATGCGCTGGCCCCCTTCTGCCGATGCCCGGCCATCGAACACGTCTACGTCGTGCTTTCCCCGGAAGACGATCATTTCGACCGCCATGACTGGAGCGATTTATCCCCCCGCTTCACGGCGTTGCGCTGCGGCGGCGAGAGCCGAGCGGCATCGGTGCGCAACGGCCTCGCCGCCCTGGTGCCCGACGTGGCGCCGCGAGACTGGATGCTGGTCCACGATGCGGCCCGTCCCTGCCTATCCAGCGAACTGCTGGGAACCTTGCTGTCGTGGTTGGACGAGGATGCCCTGGGCGGGCTGCTGGCCCTGCCGGTGGCCGACACCCTGAAACGGGCCGACCCCCAAGGCCGGGTGTTGAAGACCGAGCCCCGCGCCGATCTGTGGCAGGCCCAAACGCCCCAAATGTTCCGTTACCAAGCCCTGGCCGAGGCCCTGTCGGCGGCGGGCGCCGATGCCAGCGACGAATCCCTGGCCCTGGAACGAGCCGGCTTTGCCCCCAAACTCATCACCGGGGACGCGCGCAATCTGAAAATCACCTATCCGGGAGACCTGCGCCTGGCAGAGTTGATTCTGCAAGACATGGAGCAAGACCGGTGAGGATCGGCCAAGGATTCGATGTCCATCGCCTGGTTCCCGGCCGCCCGCTGATTATTGGCGGAGTCACGATTCCCCATCCGCAGGGGCTGGCAGGCCACTCCGACGCCGACGTGTTGCTGCACGCCCTGTGCGACGCCTTGATCGGGGCAGCCGGGCTGGGGGACATCGGACGCCATTTTCCCGATACCGATCCCCGCTACGCCGGTGCCGACAGCCGGATGCTGCTACGTGACGTAGTGCGCTTGCTGCGGCAGAGGGGCTTGCGGGCAATCAACGTGGACGCCACCGTCATCGCTCAAGCGCCTCGGCTAGCGCCCCATATTCCCAGGATGGTGGCGAATATCGCCGAAGACCTGGACATTGCCCCCGAGGCCGTCAACGTGAAAGCCAAAACCGCCGAGGGCCTGGGTTTCGTCGGCCGGGGGGAAGGCATCGTCGCGGAAGCGGTGGTATTGCTGCGATGCCCGGGGGACTGAACCCGGTATTCGCTCCTCCGGCGGCCCGGCTCTTCTTTGCCCTGTGGCCTCCCCCCGCGGCCCGCGCTCAGTTGACCGAGTGGACCCAAACCCTCCACGCCGCCGTTGGCGGAAAACCACCCCATCCGGAGGATTTGCACCTGACCCTGGTATTCCTGGGCAGCGTTCCCGCCCATCGGTTACCCGAACTGCGAGCGCTGGCGGCGGCCATCCCCTTTTCCTCCTTTCGCCTGACGCTGGCCCGGGCCGGCTGCTGGAAACGCAACCGAGTGGCATGGTGCGCTCCCGAAGCCATCGCCCCGCTTCTGGCCCGTCTGGTCACCTCCTTGGAGGCACGCCTGACCGCCGAAGGCTTCGCCTACGACCGCCGCCCCTTCGCGCCCCATGTCACCCTGGCCCGCAACGCCCGCTGCCCGGAAACCGAACTGTCCGGCAAGCTTATCCATTGGCCCGTAAAAAACTTCGTGCTCGCCCAATCCCGTTCCGCCCCGGCCGGCAGCCCCCGGTACGACGTTATCGGAAGCTGGCCGGAACTCTCAATTTAGCCCTGGCCACCGAACTTCGGCATGCCGTACGGGTCGAATTTCGGTTCATACAATAATCCCACAAGACGGGCCCTTGAGCCCCAGTCAGGAGCGCCCATGCTGATCAAAAAACCGGAGCCCATCCGCTCCTCGGAAATCACTCCTCCGGATCTCTACCGGGATCGCCGGCGCTTCCTGCTGGCGGGGGCAGCCGCCTCGGCTTCTCTGGCCTTGCCGACGGGGGCGGCCGTTCCCGCAGGCAGCGGCAAGAAGCTTCCCAACCTGTCCAAGGGTCCGTTCGGCATCGACGAACCGTCCACGCCGTATAAAGACGTCACCACCTACAACAATTTTTACGAGTTCGGCACCGACAAGGAAGACCCGTACCAAGCCGCCCACACGCTCCGCACCCGTCCCTGGACCGTCGCCGTGGAGGGGGAGGTGAAGCGGCCCAAGGTCTACGACCTGGATGAGCTGCTGCGGCTCGCCCCCCTGGAGGAGCGCATCTATCGGATGCGCTGCGTGGAAGGCTGGTCCATGGTCATCCCCTGGGCGGGATATTCCTTGGCCGCCTTGATTCAGCGCGTGGAACCCAACGGCAACGCCAAGTTCGTGGAATTCACCACTCTCCACGATCCTTCTCAAATGCCCGGCCAGCATTATTCGGTATTGGAATGGCCCTACGTCGAAGGCTTGCGCTTGGACGAGGCTCGGCATCCGCTGACCCTGCTGTGTTTCGGGCTCTACGGCGAACTGTTGCCCAACCAGAACGGCGCTCCGGTGCGTCTCGTGGTGCCCTGGAAATACGGTTTCAAGAGCGCCAAATCCATCGTCCGCATCCGCTTCGTGCGAGAGCAGCCGATGCCCTCCTGGGTGCGGGCCAACCCCAGGGAGTACGGATTCTATTCCAACGTCAATCCCCAGGTGGACCACCCCCGTTGGAGCCAGGCCAAGGAACGGCGCATCGGCGAATTCTTCAAGCGGCCGACCCTGCCGTTCAACGGCTATGCGGACCAAGTCGCCGCTCTCTATGGCGGAATGGACCTCAAGAAATTTTTCTGAGCATGCGCGCTTGGTCGGCGACGCCGCCTGCCCGCGTCATAATCTGGCTGAAGGCAGGAGTCTTCGGACTCGCGTTGCTGCCCTTGGCGCGGCTCGCGGCGAAAGGCTATTTGCAAACCCTGGGGGCCAACCCCATCGAATTCATTACCCGTTCCACCGGAACCTGGACCTTGGCGCTGTTGCTCGTCACCCTGGCGATCACTCCGCTGCGGCGCTGGACCGGCTTCGCCTGGCTGATTCGGTTGCGCCGCATGCTGGGCCTGTTCGCGTTTTTCTACGGCTGCCTGCACTTCACCACTTATTTTTGGCTGGACCAGTTCTTCGACTGGGCCGCCATCGCCAAGGACATCGTCAAGCGCCCCTTCATCACGATGGGATTTCTGGCCTTTTGCCTCATGCTGCCCCTGGCCGCCACTTCCACCCAGGGCATGATGCGGCGCCTTGGCGGCAAGCGCTGGCAAACCCTGCACCGGCTGGTGTATGTCTGCGGAGTGGCGGGAGTGGTGCATTACTGGTGGCTGGTGAAGCGGGATATCACTCAGCCGCTGATCTACGGTTCCGTGCTGGTCTTTTTGCTGGGCGCCCGGCTGGCCCGCCCTTCCCGTCAAACCCCCAAGCAGTCGGCACGGACGGTTATTCGTCAGCCAAGTCGTTCTTGATCTGCTTAAGAAATCGGCGCCGCTGCAAAGGGCGGGCGGCCTTTTTATCGCGCAGCCGGTGGCCGCCTCCCTTGCCCAGCAGCGGATGGCGGGCCAGCGGATTTCTGGGCCGTTGATTACGCCTGCTGGGGCGCCAAGGAGGCACGATGGAACTTCGCCATGCCGTTTTCCACCAAGGAATAGACCGCCGGCACCACCACCAAAGTCAGCAGGGTGGAAGACACCATGCCGCCGATTACCGCCACCGACAAGGGACCGTTGGTCTCCGAGCCGGCGCCCAATCCCAGAGCCGCCGGCAGCAGCGCCAGAATCACCGTCAGGGAAGTCATCAGCACTGGTCGCAGCCGGATCGGGCACGCCTCCAGCAAAGCCGAACGGATCTCCTGCCCTTCCGCGCGCAACTGGTTGGTGAGGTCCACCAGCAAAATGGAATTCTTCGCCACCAACCCGATCAGCAGCACCAGCCCGATCATCGAATAGATGTTGATGGTGTGCCCCACCGCCCACAGCGCGAACACCCCGCCGATCACCGCCAGGGGTTGGGCCACCATGATGATCAAAGGCTGGATGAAGGAATTGAACTGGCTGGCCAATACCATGTACAGCAGCACCATCGCCAAGACAAAGGCAAAAGTCATGTAACCGGCGGTTTTGCCGAATTCCTCGGCCTGCCCGAGGAATTTCACCGTATAGCCCAGGGGTAATATTTCCCGCGCCGCCTCTCGCACTTTTTCCACCGCATCCGCCAAGGGAATCGTGGGGTTCCCGTAGAAATTGGCGCCGTACTGCAAATCCAGCCGGGTAATCACCGCCGCGCCCAGGGTTTGGGTAAAGCCCGCCACGGCGTCAAGCCTGACCAATTCCCCGGAACGGGTCTTGAGGAAAATTTTGGAAAGCTCCGAAGGGGAATTGATCTCGCCCTCCGCCGCCTTTACCCGAATGTCGTAGCGTTGCCCGTCTCCGGGATCGTCGTTGAACTTGGCCACGTCCACGCCCCCGGATAGCATGTTTACCGCTTGGCCGATGTCCTGGGCGGAAATACCCAATTCCGCCGCCCGGGTCCGATCGACCTTGAGAATCAACTGGGGCAGGTCCAATTGCAGCGTCAAGTCCATCCGCCCCAGATCGGGATCCTGGGACAGCCGCCGCTGCAAATCCCCGGAATAGCGAGCAACCTCCTGCAAGTTGGGTCCCACCAGGGCAAATTGCAACGGCTCGCCGCGCTGCCCGCCGACGATCGGCACCGGCCCGGCAAAGGCGCGAACACCTGGGATGCCAGCCAGTTCACGCCGCACGATCCCCAGTAATTCTTGCTGCTTGAGTTTGCGTTCGGCGCGCGGCTTCAGTCGGACAAAAGCAATACCCTGGTTCACCTGGCCCGCCTGTCCCAAGCCGATGGCGGCGAAAATAGTCTGCACCTCGGGATGCTGGGCTAGAGTAGCTTCTATCAGCCGCAGCTGGTCGTTGGTGTATTCAATGTTAGAACCGAGAGGAGTACGGAAATTCACCAGAAACCGGCCCTCGTCTTCCTCTGGAACAAAGGTTTTACCGACTTTGGCGAAGAAGTAGCCGCTGGATACCACCACCAAGATCGCCACCAACACCACCTTCCAGCGGTGATTCAAAGACATCGTCAATAAATTTCGATACAACCGATCCAGGCCACGGAAAAAACTCTCCAAGGCGTTGTAGATCCGGCCATGTTGCTTCTCCACCTTGAGGAAGCGGGAGCACAGCATCGGCGTCAGGGTAACGGAAACGAACAAGGACACCAGCACCCCGAAGGTCACCACCACCGCGAACGACCTAAAGAATTTACCGATGATGCCCCCCAGGAAAATCACCGGGGCGAAAATCGAGACCAGCGACAAGGTGGCCGCCAGGACCGCGAAGAACACCTGGTTGCTGCCATTGACCGCGGCGCTGATCGGATCCGGATCGACCTCCTCCCGGTGCCGGAAAATGTTCTCCAGCACCACGATGGCATCGTCCACCACCACCCCGATGAGCAGCAACAGCGCCAGCAAGGTCAGAGAATTGAAGGTAAACCCGGCGAAATACATCACTGCCACCGCCCCCATGAGGGATACCGGAATCGCCGTGGCGATGATCAAGGTGGCGCGAAAGCTGCGCAAGAACAGCCAGACGATGACGGCCGCCAGGATGGTCCCCTCGATCAGGTGATTTTTGAGGGCTCCCACCATTTCGTTGATGAACACCGCGTCGTTGGAAGCGATGGAGATCTTCATCCCCGGCGGCAGTTGGGGAATGATCTCGGTTTCCAGCCGGCGGGTGACTTCGTCGATGATCGCCACGGTATTGGTGTTGGCCACCTTGACGATGCCCAGGCCCACCGTCGGCTCGCCGTTGAAGCGGGCAAACTGCCGGTAATCGGCCAAGCCATCCTCGGTCCGGCCGATGTCCCGGATACGCACCGGCGCCCCATTCCGATAGGCGACGATAATCTCGCCCAGTTGTTCCGGCTTGTGGTATTCCAAGTCCAATTTCACCAGATTCTCGGTTTTACCCTCCACCAGGAAGCCGCCGGGAAGCTGCACGTGCTCCCGGACGAAAGCCGCCAGCACGTCCTGGCTGGCTATTCCCATGGCGGTCATGCGCTCCGGGTACAGGTAGACCCGCACCGCCCGGTCGCGCCGTCCGCCCAATCGCACCTCTCCGACGCCGCCGATGGTTTCGAGTTTTTTCTTGAGCACGTTGCTGGCGTAGAGATTGAGTTGCTGCTGGGTGCGATCCCCCTGCAAGGCCATCCACATAATCGGGCTGGCGTTGGTCTCCACCTTGGCCACCACCGGCGGATCCGCATCCTTGGGAAGTTGCCGCAGCACCTGATTCACCTTGGATTGCACCTCGCTGAAAGCCACGTCCACGCTCTTATCCAGGCCGAAGGTAATGGCCACCACCGACGCCCCGGGCGAGGAACTGGATTGCACGTGCTCGATGCCGGGAACCGTGTTGACGGCGCTCTCGACGATATTGGTGACGCTGGCGTCGATGACTTCCGGATTGCCTCCCTTGAGGGTGGTGCTGACGGACACCACCGGAAATTCGATATAGGGAAAACGGTCCACTCCCAGACGCTGAAAGCCGATGACGCCGAACAGCACCAGCACGGCGCTCAGCATAAACGCCAGCACGTGGCGCTTGATGGAAAGCTCGGGCAGCGTCATGACTTGCCGCCTTGCAGCTTGACCGCCGCCTGGTCGATGAGAAAGCCGGCGCCTTCCACCGCCACGGTTTCTCCCGCTCGCAAGCCGGAGACGATCTCCACCCAACCCTCCCGGCGCACCCCGGTCTCCACCAACCGCTGATAAGCCTTGCCTTCGCGAATGACATACACCACTTTGCCTGCCGGGCGCAGCACGACGCTCTGCTCCGGCACCGTCACCGCGTCCTTGCGCTCCCCGATCACCACCGCCCCGTTCACCGATGCTCCCGGCTTCCAGCCGGCGGCATCGTTGACCCGCACGATCACGTCCAGCGCGCGGCTATTCGCCCCGACCATGGGCTTGATCTCGCTGACCGAGCCTTCGACGAGCCGGTCCGGAGCGGTGGGAGTGCTCAGCCGCGCCTTGAGGCCGACCTTCAGACGGGACGCAACGCTTTCCGGAAATGGCAGATGGGCCCGTAAACCGCTGCTCGCTACCACTTGAAACATGGGGTCGCCGACTTTGACGTAACTTCCGGCCGCCACTGCCGCGGATTCCACCCGGCCGCCGACCGGAGCGGTCACCCGGGTCTTGGCAATGTTACGCTCGACGATGGCGAGTTGAGCCTTGGCGGATGCTAATTGCTGGGTCAGGGCCTTTTCCTGGGTGGAGGTATCGTCCAGCGCCGCTTGGGAAATAAAATTGGATTGGACCAGGCGCTGGTTGCGCTCCACTACCCGTTTCTGATTGCCGAGCAAAGCCTCGATGCGGGCGATTTCCGCCAAGGCCACCTGCCGGGAAAGCTGCAAATCCTGGGCATCCAACACCGCCATCAATTGACCGGCTTTCACCTCCTGGCCGGCGTGGACCCGCACCTCGGTGACCCGGCCCGCCACCTCCGCCCCCACCTTGGGATCCAGCAGCGTTTCCAGGCTTCCCACCGATTCCTCGATCACTTCCACGGCACGGCTCTGGGCTTGGGCAGTCCCAATCAAGGCCGCCGGCGGAGCGGATTTTTTCTCTTCGGGCTTTTTCCCGCAACCGGCCAACAACCCGGCCGTCGCCAGCAACGCCACCAAACCGACTATCGGGTTTATTTTTCGGATCGTCATTCTTAAGCCGCCTTCTGAAATAATCTTTAGGGATTGTCGGGGTGCTTATCCGACCCGGAATGTTCACAAACCGGGGGCCGGGCCGCCACCCCCTCCAAAATGATTTTCATCACTCCGTCGCAAAATGCTTCCGGACGGTCGGCGAAGTCGCCATCCGGAAAATGGCGTAAATTATTTTGGGATAGCACAAAAAACACATTCACTCCGAGCACCAGGGTCGCCAAAAAATTCGGATCGACATCATCCCGCAGTTGCCCCAGCCGCTGCCCGGCGCGCAGTATCTCCACCAAGCGCCCGAAATGGGTGCCGTACACCTCTCCGGCCAGGGTGTGCCCGGCCTCGGTCCAACTGTCCAACACATCCCGCAACACCAGCGCCACCAAGTTGCGATCATCCAGCAAGGAGCGCAAGTGCGCCTTGGAAAAACGTTCCAGGCGCTGAACGGTGGTGCCCCGGTCGCTTTCCAAGGCATCCAGCAAGTGGGCCGCCCGCTCACCCGCGACGCGCATCACCGCGGTATACAGATCCCGCTTGCAGGCGAAATGGTGAAACACGCTGGCTTTACTCATTCCGACTCGCTCGGCGATGGCATGGGCCGAGGCCGCCGCGTACCCTCGCTCGGCGAACAAGCTCAACGCCACTTCCAGGATGCGGGTTTCGCTGCCCCCCTCGACGGGGGACGTCTCTCTCCGAGGACTGTGCTGAACCATCAAGACGCCGACTCCAGCAAAGATTAGCTGACCGGACGGTCAGCCTTTTGGATTGTAGGGGTAACTTCCCTGGATTGGCAACAACTCCTTGCACCCGCAAAGCTCCTGGGGATCAAAGCAAGCATTTGCTTGAACTACTGGACATCTGTCGGCAAAATGCCCTGGCCGGATCGGCGGTCTGGAATCCGCTTGCCGAACCGCATACTCAAAGGAATGTCATGACTATCATCGAATCCCGGATCGACCCCCGTTCCGATACATTCCAAAAAAACCGGCAGGAAATGCTGGCCCTGGTCACCCAACTGCGCGCTCTGGAACAGCGCACCCGGGACGCTTCGGCCAAGGTCAAGCCCCTGTTCGACAAGCGGGGGCAATTGCTGCCTCGGGAACGGGTGGCGCGCTTGCTGGACCCCGGCGCTCCCTTCCTGGAACTAGCCAGCCTGGCCGGCTACGGTCTGGACGGCGAAGATCCCGAACGCTCAGTCCCGGGAGCCGCCAACATCGCCGGCATCGGCTACGTCTCGGGAGTGCGCTGCATGGTGGTGGCCACCGATAGCGGCATCGACGCCGGCGCCCTGCAACTCATGAGTGGCGACAAGATCACTCGGGCCCAGACCATCGCCCTGAACAATAAACTGCCTTTCATCCACCTGGTGGAAAGCGCCGGGGCCAACCTGCTCAAGTATCGGGTGGAAATGTTCATCAACGGCGGCCGGCTGTTCTACAACCTGGCTCGGCTCTCCGCGGCGGGATTGCCGGTCATCACCGTGGTCCACGGCTCTTCCACCGCCGGCGGGGCCTACATGCCGGGAATGTCGGATTACGTGGTGATGGTGCGGGGCCGGGCCAAGGCTTTCCTCGCCGGGCCCCCGTTGCTCAAGGCCGCCACCGGCGAAATCGCCACCGACGAGGAACTGGGCGGCGCCGAAATGCACGCTACTTTATCGGGGCTGTCGGAATACCTGGCCGAAGACGATAACGATGCGATTCGCCTGGCCCGGGAACTGGTGGCCAAGCTTGGCTGGAACGACCGCCTGCCGCCTCGCGTCCCCCGGTCCTATCGGGAGCCCCGCCACGATCCGGATGAATTGGCCGGGGTGGTGCCGCTGGATTACCGCAAGCCCTACGATCTGCGGGAGGTCATCGCCCGCATCGTCGACGATTCCGATTTCCTCGATTTCAAGCTTCTTTACGGCCCCGCCACGGTCTGCGGCCACGCCGCGCTGGAAGGCCACCCGGTAGGCATCATCACCAACAACGGCCCGCTGGACCCGGCCGGCGCCACCAAGGCCACTCACTTCATTCAGGCTTGTTGCCAGGCCGACATTCCCCTCGTTTATCTGCAAAACACCACCGGCTTCATCGTCGGCAAGGAGTCCGAGCAGATCGGCATGATCAAGCACGGCGCCAAGATGATCCAGGCCGTCAGCAACGCCACCGTGCCTCAAATTACCCTCATGGTGGGAGCCTCCTTCGGCGCCGGCAACTATGGCATGTGCGGCCGCGCCTACAACCCGGCGTTCTGCTTTTCCTGGCCCAACGCCAAGACCGCGGTGATGGGGGCGGAACAGGCGGCCATGACCATGACCCTCGTCGCTGAAGCCAACGCCAAGCGCAAAGGTCTGCCCCTCGACCCAGAAACCCTCAAAAAGCGCGAGCAAGAAATCATCGCCCTGTACGAAGCTCAAGCCGGAGCTTTCCATACCAGCGCCCGGCTGCTGGACGACGGCGTCATCGACCCGCGGGACAGCCGCAAGGTCCTGGCCTACGTCTTGTCCATTTGCCGGGAAGCGCGGCAGCGCTCCCTTTATCCGAATACCTTCGGGGTGGCCCGGCCATAAGCTTGAACTCAAGGATCCTTTCATGACCCAGGCCACAGCTTTTTCCAAGATACTCATCGCCAACCGTGGCGAAATCGCGCTGCGCGTCATGCGCAGCGCCAAAGCCCTGGGCTACCGCACCGTGGCCATCTATTCGTCGGCCGACCGCGATGCGTTGCACGTGGCCTTGGCCGACCAGGCGGTGCCCATCGGCCCGGCGCCGGCCTCCCAATCCTACCTGTCCATCGAGGCCATCCTGGCCGCTTGCCGCGCCAGCGGCGCCGACGCGGTGCATCCCGGGTACGGCTTCCTGTCGGAAAACGCCGAATTCGCCCAAGCCTGCGCGGCCGCCGGCCTGGTCTTCATCGGTCCCGATGTCGCCGCCATCCGCTTGATGGGCAACAAAGCCGAAGCCAAGCAACGCATGCTGGCCGCCGAAGTGCCCTGTGTTCCGGGGTATCAAGGCCCGGAGCAATCCGACGCGGCCCTGTCGGCTCACGCCCGGCGGATCGGCCTGCCCGTCATGGTGAAAGCCGCGGCCGGCGGCGGCGGCCGCGGCATGCGGCTGGTCACCGACAAGACGCAGCTCGCCGGAGCGTTGCGGGCCGCCCGGGCCGAGGCGGAGAGCGCTTTCGGCAGCGGCGAGCTGCTCTTGGAAAAAGCCCTCGCCGATGCCCGCCATGTGGAAATACAGGTATTCGCCGACCGGCACGGCAGCGTCATCCACCTGGGAGAGCGCGACTGCTCCATTCAGCGCCGCCACCAGAAAGTCATCGAGGAAGCGCCTTCCCCCGCCGTCTCCACCGAGCTGCGGGCCCGCATGGGGGAAGCCGCGGTGGCCGCCGCCCGGTCGATCGGCTACGTGGGCGCGGGCACCGTGGAATTCCTGCTGGACCGGGACGGGCGCTTCTACTTCCTGGAAATGAACACCCGGCTGCAAGTCGAACATCCGGTCACCGAGGCCGTCACCGGCCTGGACCTGGTGGAATGGCAACTGCGGGTGGCCGCCGGCGAGCGGTTGCCCCTGGAGCAGCATCAAGTCAACTTCTTCGGCCACGCCATGGAGGCCCGGCTGTACGCCGAAGATCCCAGCCGGGGTTTTCTCCCTCAAGCCGGCAAGGTGCTCCGGTGGACGCCGCCCCAGGGAGCGGGAGTGCGCGTGGACCCTGGCATTCGCTCCGGCGCCGAGATTTCCGCTTTCTACGACCCCATGCTGGCCAAGATCATCGCCCACGGCGCGAACCGGGAAGAGGCCCGGCGCCGGCTGGCCGCTGCCCTGGAGGATTGCGTGCTGTTGGGGATTCCCAACAACAAAACCTTCCTGCTGGATTGCCTCAAGCATCCGGCATTCATGGCCGGCGAGGCCACCACCGGCTTCATCCCGACCGAATTCCCCGCGGAGAGCCTTGCCGCGCCCGCGCCCCAGCCGGTCCTGACCCTCTTGGCCGCCGCCTTGCATTACGGGCGCCATCGCGCCATCAGCGCATCCCAGCCCATGCTGACGGGCTGGACGAGCAATGCTTCCGGTGCCGCCCCGTTGCACTTGCGAACGGGGGAGCGGGAGCACCGCCTGGAAGTCGCGGGCGATGGCCCGCATTGCTGCCTGGTGAACGATGGCGCGGCGCCTGTCCGGGTGGAGTTTTTGGAATGGGAGCCCGGCCGGGTGCGGATCGCCCTCGACGGCCTGATCCAATCGGCCCACTACGCCTTCGACGAGGAGCGCCTCTATCTGCAACTCGGCGGCCGCGAGGCCGTATTCGAGAACGTGCTGCTGCAACCCTCGGCTGGCGCGGCGGGAGCCCACGGCGGCGGCAAGGTCCACGCCCCCATGAACGGCCGCATCGTCGCCGTCCATGTGGCCGAAGGGGATGCGGTGGCGCGCAACCAGCCGCTCTTGGTCATCGAATCCATGAAGATCCAGCACGAGATCACGGCGCCGCTAAGCGGCACGGTGGTCGCCCTGCACGCCCGAGTCGACGATCAAGTGGCGCCCCGCAAATTGTTGGCGAAGATCCTCCCCGCTTGAATCTTCAATACACCACCCAAGCCCAGCCCGCCAACAGTCCCGCCGCTACCGCCGTCATTCCGACGGCGCAAGGCCGAGCCATGGCCCAGCCGCCGACCACCGCCACCATCCCCAGCTTGAAGCCCAGGTTGGAAAGAAACGCCAAGGTGATGGCGGTGACGGCTTGGGCGCCCGACAGGCGGCCCAGATCGAACAAGCGCAGGGAAGAAAGCGCAATGGCATCCACGTCGGTCAGGCCCGCCACCAACGCGACGCCATAGAGCCCTTTGCTGCCGGCAACCGCCGAAAGCCAGGCCGAGCAGATCAGCACGATGCCGTAAAGCAGGCCAAACCCCAAGGCGGTGCGGAACTCCGTCGGATTGGCAATGACCGGGACCGGCGGGGCTTCCGCGGAATTCGCCTTCTCGGCCATCAGCCGCCGCCACCAGTAGGCGGAACCCGCCACGCCGAGCAACAATCCGCCGCCCAGGACGGGAATCAGCAGGGGCAGCACGGCCGGCGCCGCCACGGCGCAAAGAAAGCCCAGCCGCAGCAGCACGACCAAATTGGCCAGCAGCACCACCATCACCGCCAGCGAGGCCATGGGCGCGTTGTTCCGGCCATGGCGGGCATACACCAGAGTGGTGGCGGTGCTGGACACCAGCCCGCCGAACAAGCCCAGCCACACCGCCTGCTGCCGGCGACTCAGCAGCTTAAGAGCGATGTAGCCCGCCAGGCTCACCCCGGAAATGAGCACCACCATGAGCCATAGCTGATAGGGATTGAGGGCCTGGTAGGGTCCGTAGTTGCGGCTGGGCAGGATGGGCAGGATCACGAAGCTGACCACCGCGAACTGCAGAATGGAGATCAAGTCGCGACGGCTCAAATTCAGGCTGATGCCCCGCAGCTCGGCCTTGAAGTAGAGCAGGAGGGTGGCCGCGATCCCTAACATCACCGCGATGGTAGAATGGCCGAACCAGACCATGGCCCCCAGGGCATAGCACACCATCACCGCCGCCACCGTGGTGGTCCCCGGATCGGCGGAATCCGCGGGGTCCCGGGCATAGGCGGCGATCATCATCAAGCCGACGATCGTCAAGCCGGCCCCCAGCACCCAAGCCGAAGCGGTCATCGAGGACAACAGCCCGGCCAGCGTGCCCAACAGCGCCACCAACGCGAAAGTCCGCAGCCCGGCTTTCGCCACCGGGCTGCGCTCCCGCTCCAGCCCCATCAGCAAGCCGATGCCCAGGCTGGTGAGGAAAACCGGCAGATGTTCCAGACCGTTAGCTTGCAGCCAATCCATCGGCGGCCTCCCAATGGTCCACCACCAGTTGCAAGGCAGTGAGTCCGTTGTAGCGATTGGCGTCCAGCCGGTAGACCGCGTGAATCCGTTCCGGCAACGCTTCGGGAGCGTTAAATAATATCGCCTCCAGGCACTGATCGGCCAAACCCAGGCTTAGCTTCAGATGCCGCCCCCCCACCCGCCGCTGGCGCTCGACGCGGAACACGTCGTTGAATCCGGGCAGCGGAAAATCATGCCCCCAAACCTGCCCCTCCAGCAGCAGCGCCGATTCCAGGTTCAGCTGGCCGGGCTCCAGGGAACCGTCGGTCTCGATGCGGCGCTGCAAGTCCGCCGGGTTCATGAGCTGCGCCACGGTCTCGATGAAGGCCGCCTCGAAGCGGGGCAAATCCGCCTCCCGCAGCGTCACTCCCGCCGCCGCCGCATGGCCGCCGAATTGCAGCAATAACCCGGGATGGCGCTTGGCCACCCCATCCAGGGCATCCCGCAAATGCAATCCGCGCACCGAGCGCCCCGAGCCCTTCAGCTTGCCGTCATCATGGCGGGCAAAAGCCACCACCGGCCGGTGCAGCCGATCCTTCATGCGGGACGCCAGGATTCCCACCACCCCCTGGTGCCAGGCGGGATCGAACAGGCAATAAGCGGCCTGTTCCGGGGTCGGCATCTCCTGCAAAATACGCAGCGCCTCCTCGTGCATTTGGGATTCCAGTTCCCGCCGTTCCCGGTTCAGCGCATCCAGCCGTGCGGCGATGCCCTGGGCCCGGCCCGGATCGTCGGTGATCAGACATTCGATGCCCAAGGACATGTCCTCCAGCCGGCCGGCGGCATTGAGCCGCGGCCCCACCACGAAGCCCAGGTCATGGCTTCCGGCCTGCTCGATGGGCCGCCCGGCGGCCCGGAACAGCGCCGCGATTCCGGCTTGGGCCCGCCCCCGGCGGATCCGCTGGAGACCTTGGTGCACCAAGATGCGATTGTTGCAATCCAGCTTGGCCACATCCGCCACCGTGCCCAGGGCCACCAAATCCAGCAAATCGGCGAGCCGCGGTTCGGTCTTCCCGGCAAAACTCCCTCTGGAGCGCAGCTCGGCCCGCAACGCCAGCATCACATAGAACATCACCCCCACTCCCGCCAGATGCTTGCTGGGGAAAGGGCAGCCCGGCTGATTCGGGTTGACGATGCACAAGGCGTCCGGCAAGCGCTCCGCGGGCAGATGGTGGTCGGTGATCAGCACCGGCATGCCCAAGCGATTCGCCATCGCCACCCCTTCCAGCGAGGCGATGCCGTTGTCCACGGTGATCAGCAAATCCGGCGCCCGCGTCCGGGCGGCAAAAGCCGCCAATTCCGGAGTCAGGCCGTAGCCGAATTCGAAACGGCTGGGCACCAGATATTCCGCCCGCGCCCCAAAGGCCCGCAGCGCCCGCAGCCCCACCGCGCAAGCCGTGGCGCCATCGGCGTCGTAGTCGGCAACGATGAGCAGGCGCTTTTGATCGCGGATGGCATCCGCCAGGATCTCCGCCATGGCGTGGACGCCCCGCAAGGACTCGAACCCCAATAAGCAGGAGAGTTCGGTCCGCACCTCATCGGGGCCCTTCACGCCGCGAGCCGCGTAAAGCCGCGCCAGCAAGGGGGCGAACCCTTGACCGATCAGCCGGCTGCAGATCTCGGCAGAAAAAGGACGGACGGCGATGGTTGGCATGGGCGAATTTATTAAAGCATGGGCAGCGCTGAATGATCCGTTTGGCTCGCTGACTCAAACGCTGCTTAGCTTTCTTCCCGCCGCACCCGCGGCGCCACGGCGCAAAGCAATTCGTAGCTGACCGTGCCTGCGGCGTGGGCCACCTCTTCCACCGGCATCCCCTCCCCCCACAGCACCACCGGGTCCCCCGCTCCGGCGTCGGGAATGCCGCTCAAATCCACGCACAGCATGTCCATGGAGACTCGTCCTAACGTGCGGGTCCGGACTCCGGCCACCAGCACGGGCGTGCCGGTCGGGGCATGACGCGGATAACCGTCGGCGTAACCGCAACCGACGATGCCCACTCGAATCGACGCCTCAGCGCGAAACAAGCCGCCGTAGCCCACGCGGTCGCCGGCGGCCAGGGATTGCACGGCGATGACGCGGCTTTCCAGGGTCATGGCGGGCCGCAGCCCCAACTCGGCGGCGCTGCGCTCCGGCAACGGGGACGCCCCGTAGAGCATGATGCCGGGCCGCGCCCAGTCCCGATGGGCGGCGGGAAAGCGCAGAATGGCGGCGGAATTGGCCAAAGAGCACGGCTGCTCCAGACCCGCTGTGACCCGTTCGAAACATTGCAGCTGCCAATCGATGCCCTCCGCCTCATCGGCGGTGGCAAAATGGCTCATCAGCGTGATGCGCCCGACATGGGGCAAGGCCTTGAGTCGGGACAACGTCGCTGGAAACTCCTCCGGCGAAAAGCCCAGCCGGTTCATTCCGGTGTTGAGCTTGAGAAAAACATCCAGCTTGGCCGCCGAGCGAAGCCTCGCCAGCATGTCCAGTTGCTCCGGGTGATGGATCACCGCGGTCAGGTGGTGGTGGACATAGGCCGGCAATTCCTCCGGGCCGAACAAACCTTCCAGCATCACGATGGGATGGCTGAACCCAGCATGCCTCAATTGAATGGCTTCTTCCAAATCCAGCAGGCCATATCCGTCCGCTTCCCGCAGAGCCGCCGCAACCGGCAACAGGCCATGGCCGTAAGCGTTGGCCTTGATGACCGCCAGCATCCGGGTATGGGGAGCATGGCGGCGGGCTACCGCCAGATTCTGCGCCAGCGCGTCCGGGTGGATGCGGGCTCGGATGGGACGACCCATGCAATGCTTATGCCGAGAAAGGGGGGGCAAGCCGCTGCCGGACCCATTCGAAGCAGCAGATAGCGGCAGCGGCGGCGACATTCAGGGATTCTACCCCAGCCGCCAGGGGAATGGCCGCTACCGCGTCGGCCGCCGCCCGCAATTCCGCCGATAGGCCGGCGCCTTCGTTGCCGAAAGCGAAAGCCACGCTACCCCGCAGATCCTGGGCATAGAGACTGGCCGGCGTCCCGCCCGCCGTCGCCACCACCTTGCCCGGGAAGGCCCGGGCCACCGCCGGCAAATCCGCCCCCTCCCGCAGCGCCAGCAGGAAGTGGGCCCCCATCCCGGCCCGCAGAGTCCTAGGAGACCAGGGATCGGCACACTCTTGGGAGAGAAACGCTTCCCGGCAGCCGGCCCCGGCGGCCGAACGCAGAATGCTGCCTAGATTGCCCGGGTCTTGAATGTCTTCCAGCAACACCGTCAGCGGGCTCGGTTCGGAATGCCGCGGAAATCGGGGAAGATCGGCCACTGCCAGAATGCCGGTGGGGGTCTCCACTGGCGCGATTTCGTTGAACAGCGCCGTATCCAAAAGGACTTGCGGCACATGCGGGTGGGCCGTGAGCCAAGCAAGTATCTCCGCATCCTCGATACCGGTGGGGCTGAGCACCACCCGTACAGGCGTTCCGCCCCTCCGGCCGCAAGCGGACAGCAGACGCATCCCATCCAGGAGCATGTGGCCGGTCTTTTTGCGTTCCCGGGCCGATTGACTCAGTTTCCGCAAGCTCTTGAACAGCGGATTGTGGCGGGAGACGATGCGCTTCAAAGCCTGTCCCGGAGACCCGGCCGGGGATCCGCCAGCCGCTTGCGGACCGGGGCAAAGCTGCGGCGATGTTCCGGGCAAGGTCCGTGCCGCTCCAGGGCCCGCAAGTGATCGGCGGTGGGATAGCCCTTGTGACGATCGAAGCCGTAGTCGGGAAAATCCTGGTGCAGCGCCGCCATGGCGGCATCCCGCGCCACTTTGGCCAGGATGGAAGCGGCCGAAATAACCGGCACCGACGCATCGCCGCCGACGATGCCCCGCGCCGGAATCGCCAGCTTGGGGCAGTGGGGGCCGTCCACCCACACTTCCCCAGGCAGCCGGGACAGGCTGCCCACCGCCCGCTCCATGGCCAGCAAGCTGGCTTGCAGAATGTTGAGCTGGTCGATCTCCGCCGCCGTGGCCCAGGCCACCGCCCACGCCAGCGCTTGTTCCCGGATGGTCGCCGCCAAGTCTTGCCGAGCCTTCGCCGACAGTTTTTTGGAATCGGCCACGCCGACGATGGGCCGAGCCGGATCCAGCATCACGCAGGCGGCGTATACCGGTCCCGCCAAGGGGCCCCGGCCCGCCTCGTCTACCCCGGCGATCCCCTCGGGCATCTGGAACAGACTTCTCTGCTCTCTTCTCGCCCTCACGCCGCCGCCCCTTCGGCACCCGGGCGCAGCGCCCGGGCCAGCAACGGCAATACCGCCTCGGCCGCCCGGTGTTCGGAACCTTCGGTCAACTGCCGCCGAATGTCGGCGAATATCCGCGCCAGTCGTCCCGGCACCACCGGATCGCGCAGCAGATTGAGCAGCGCCCGGGCCAGGTTTTCCGGCGTTGCATCGTCTTGCAGCAGCTCGGGAACGAGAAAACGCTGGGCGAGAATATTGGGCAGCCCCACGTAGGGCAGGATTTTCTTGCGGCGGATCAACCACCAATTAAGCGGCGCCATGCGGTAGGCGATCACCATAGGGCAGCCCAGCAGCGCGGCTTCCAGGGTCGCGGTGCCGGAAGCCACCAGGGCCGCGTCGGCCGCCCCCAACGCCTCGTGGGCATGGCCGTAGAGGATCGTTAAAGGCAAAGGGTCGGCCCCGTCTCGGTAATAGGCCTGCTCGAACAGCTCACGGGTTTCCCGGTTCGCCAGGGGCGCCAGGAAGCGCGCGTCCGGAAGCTGCCGATGGATCAGCCGGGCGGCTTCGACGAAGGGCTGGGCCAGGGCGCCGACTTCGCTCACCCGGCTGCCGGGCAGCAAAGCCACCACCGGACCGGCAGCGGGCAGCCGCATCCTTTCCCGAATGGCGGCCCGCTCCGCAACGGGGGGCAGCAGCCGCGCCAAGGGATGGCCGACAAACTCCGCGGGAATGCCGGCCCGGCGGTAGATCTCCGCCTCGAACGGAAACAGCAGCAGCACCTTGGACACCGACTCGCGAATCTGCCGCAGCCGTCCCGCCCGCCAGGCCCACACCGCCGGCCCCACGTATTGAACGGTGGGAACGCCGCGGCGGCGCAGCCCGGCTTCCAGGTTCAAATTGAAATCGGGGGCGTCGATGCCGATGAACAAATCGGGAGGATCGCGGCGCCAGCGCGCCTTGAGGCTGTTGCGGATGCCGACGATCTCCCGGTAATGGCGCAGGGCTTCGACGTAACCGTGGACCGAGAGCTTTTCCATCGGATGGAAACTCACCAGCCCCTCGGCCCGCATGCGAGGGCCGCCGATGCCCTCGAAACGGACCCCGGGCAATCGCTGCCGCAAGCCTTGCAACAGCCAAGCGCCCAGTTGGTCCCCCGAAGCCTCTCCGGCTACGAGACCGATGCGCACCGCGGACGGGCCCCCATCCCTAACGGATGATCCCTCGCCCCAGTCGGGCGAGAAATTCCGCCAGGGGCAGCAGCTCCGGAATCTCCCGGGCTTGCTCGGCAATCCGCTCCTGGGCTTCTTGCAAGCCGAGCCCGGATTTGTAAAGCAGCTTATAAGCCCGCCGGATGGCGGCCAGGGCGGCGTCCGAAAACTGCCGCCGCTTCAATCCCTCGAGGTTGATGCCCCGAGGCGCCGCGGAGTTGCCCGCCGCGGTCACATAGGGCGGGATATCCTGCAGCACGATGCTGCCCATAGCGGTGATGCTGTGGGCGCCGATGCGCACGAACTGATGCACCACGGTGAAACCGCCCAGAATGGCATAGTCCCCCACATGCACATGGCCGGCCAACTGGGCATTGTTGGCGAAGATGGTATGGTCTCCCACCTGGCAGTCGTGGGCCAGATGCACATAGGCCATCATCCAATTGTCGTTTCCCAGGCGCGTGACGCCGGCATCCTCCACGGTACCGCAATTGAAGGTGCAGAACTCGCGGATGGTGTTGCCATCGCCGATCTCCAAGCGCGTCGGCTGGCCCCGGTATTTTTTGTCCTGGGGCTCCTCGCCCAGGGAGACAAAATGGAAAATGCGGTTCCGCTCGCCGATGCGGGTCGCCCCGGTGATGACGCAGTGATGGCCGACGCGGGTGCCGGCGCCGATCTCGACATGCTCGCCGATGACGCTGTAGGCCCCCACCTCCACATCCGGCGCCAGCCGGGCCCCCGGATGCACCAGGGCGGTGGGGTGGATCACTTGATCTGCCTCACGGTGCACATCAGATCGGCTTCGGTGGCCACTTGCTCGCCCACCAGCGCTCGAGCAGAAAATTTCCAGATCTCGCGGATCCGCCGGGTCAGGGTGACTTCCAGAATCAGTTGGTCTCCGGGAGTCACCGGTTTCTTAAAACGAGCGTTGTCGATGCCGACGAAGTAATAGACCGACCGGTCGTCGGGCAAGCTGCCCAAGGTCTTGAACGACAGGATAGCCGCGGCTTGGGCCAGGGCCTCGACGATCAGCACTCCCGGCATCACCGGATGGCGCGGGAAATGGCCGGGGAAAAACGGCTCGTTGATGGTGACATTTTTCAGGGCGCGAATGCTGCTTCCCGGCTCGCAGGACAAAACACGGTCCACCAGCAAAAAAGGATAGCGATGGGGCAAATGCTCCAGGATGCGATGAATGTCCATGATCAACCGCGAGTCCTTTCCAGTTGTTCGAGACGGCGCTCCAAGAGCGCCACGGTTCTGGCCAAAGTGTCCAGGCGGCGCAACTGCACGGCATTGCGCCGCCATTTGCGCTGCTCTTCGAAGGGATAGGCCCCCGCATAGGCGCCCGCCTGCCTGACGGATTTGGTGACGAGGGTGCCGGCGGCGATGTGCACGCGGTCGGCGATTTCCAGGTGCCCCAGGATCATCGCGCCGCCGCCGATGGTGCAATGCCGGCCGATGAGGGCGCTACCGGCAATCCCGGCGCAACCGGCGATGGCGGTGTGGGCGCCGATCCGAACGTTGTGGCCCACTTGAATCTGATTATCCAGCTTCACTCCGTCTTCGATGATCGTGTCGCCCATGGTGCCTCGGTCGATGGTGGTATTGGCGCCGATTTCCACATCGTCGCCGATCACCACCCGGCCTACCTGGGGGATTTTCAGCCATTGCCCGTCGTCGGGAGCCAGGCCGAAACCGTCGGCGCCGATCACCGCCCCAGAATGGACAATGCCCCGAGCGCCCAGGATGCAATCCCGGTAAACCACTACCCGGGGATAGAGCCGCGTTCCGGTTCCGACCCTCACCCCCTCCTCCAGTATGCAACCGGCCCCGACCGAGGCGCCTTCCGCGACGCTGACGCCGCAACCGATACTGGCCAAGGGCCCGATATAAGCCGTGGCAGCCACTCGGGCAGCGGGATGCACCACCGCCGCGGGATCGATGCCCGGCCGCACCGCCGGCAAGGGATTCAGCCATGCCGAGACGCGGGCGAAATAGGCGTAAGGATTATCGCAGACGATGCGGGGCAGGGTGGTCAGATCGCGGGCCTCTCGGCCGACGATCAAGGCTCCGGCCCGCGTTCCCGCCAGCAAGCGCCGGAACTTGGCGTGGGCAAGAAAAGACAGGTGAAGGGGCTCGGCGGTTTCGAGGGGAGCGACTTGGGTGATCCGAACTCCCGAGTCCCCCAGGAGTTCTCCGCCAAACCGAGCGGCGATTTCCTTCAGCGGGATGGGGAGGGGCGGGGTTGGGCTCACAGATTGGATTCCGCCGGCTGCGCCGACCCCCGCCTGAACGCGGGGGACCCGGCCGGCCTACTTATCGGCCAGCGCTTTCAAGACCTTGTCGGTGATGTCGATCCGCGCGCTCTTGTAGACCGCTTCTTGCAGAATGAGATCGTATTTCTCGGCCTCGGCAATGCTCTGGATCACCTTGTTGGCCCGCTCCAGCACCCCCGCCAGTTCCTCGTTCTTGCGCAGATTCAAGTCCTCCCGGAATTCCCGTTGCAGCCGCTGAAAATCGCGGTTCAAGCGAGCCAAATCCTGCTCCTTGTTGCGTCGGTCAGCCTCCGACAGGGTCAGTCCTTCCTTCTCCAGGGAGGACTGGAGGTCTCTCGCCTGCTTGGCCAACTTCTGCAATTCCTGATCGCGGGAAGCGAATTCCTTCTCGATTTTCTTGAGGGCCCTCACCGCCGGCGCGGCCTCTCGAAACAAGCGCTCGGTATTCACGAAACCGATCTTGAACTCCGTGGCGCCCGCGGAGCCCATCCCAAGAAATAATCCTGCCACCAGCGATAAAACGACGACCTTCTTCAATGCGCTCTCCCGACTTTTCATGACTACGCCCCCATGAGCCCGCCACCGCCCGAAGACCCGTGGCCGGCCCGCAACTCGAACCGCGGATTGATATTCAGAATACCTGCCCCAACAAAAACTGGAAAACCTGCTCCCGATCATCGGGTTTCGAGTTCAAAGGCTTGGCAAGACTCACCTTCATCGGCCCCAAGGGAGAGATCCACGTCACTCCTATCCCGCTGGAATAACGCAAACTCGAAAAGGCGAAGGTGTCATCCGCCATGCCGGTATCGACGAACACGCTGAAGCGCGCCGATTTGTCATTGCCCAAGCCCGGGAACGGCAGCAGCAGTTCCGCGTTGCCGACCAGCCGGCGGGATCCGCCGAGGGCCGCGTTCAGACTGTCTTTTGGCCCGATGGAGCTGGTTTCGAAACCGCGCACCGAGGTGGCGCCGCCAACGAAGAAATTTTTGTAGAACGGCAACGGTTTGTCCCCATATCCTCCGGCTACCCCCACTTCTCCGTTCAGCATCAATGTCCAGGTCCGGGTGATGGGGTAGAACCGCTGATGGGTATAGTTGAGCTTGTAATATCGCAAGGTACCGCCCGGCAAGCCGACCTCGCCGAAAGCCCGCTGGTATGTTCCGGATGTGGGGTAGATCAAGCTATCCCGTGCATCCCGCGCCCATCCCGCGGTGCCAAACAGGGTGGTATTGGAGTTGCCGAAAGTTGTCACGAAATCTTTGTAGCGCTGGGGGCTGTCGGCAAAGACGTCCAGACTGGTCTGCTCCGCTCCCAGGCCGTAGTTGACGGTATCCAGCTCGCTCACCGGCACCCCGAAGCGCAGGCCCCCGCCCAAGGTCGAGGTCTTGTACTGGGCCACCGACAAGGACGTGGGGTCCACGTTGCGCTTGTATACGTCGAATCCCTGGCTGATGCCGTCGATGGTTTGATAGGGGTTGGTATAGGAAAAGGCAAGGGTCTTGTTGATCTTGCCGGTATTCAGTCCCACCGAGACATGCTTGCCGGAGCCGAAGACGTTCTGCTGGCTGACCGAGCCGCTCAGGATCAGGCCTTCGGAATTGGAAAACCCCGCCCCCAGCAAAATATTTCCAGTGGGTTTTTCGGTCACGTTCAAATTGACGTCCACCTGGTCGGTGGAACCGGGGACCGGCGGAGTTTCCACGTTCACTTCGGCGAAATAGCCCAGCTTGTCCACCCGGCGTCGGGACAAGGCAATTTTCTCGCCCGAATACCAGCCTCCCTCCATCTGCCGGAACTCCCGGCGGATCACTTCGTCCCGCGTCTTGGTGTTGCCGGCGACATTGATGCGCCGCACATACACCCGCCGGCTGGGATCGACGAATAGCGTAAAGGCGACCTGTTTCTTTTCCTTGTCGATCTGGGGAGCGGCATTGACGTTGGCAAAGGCATAGCCATCGTTGCCCAAGCGATCGGCGATGGCTTTGGTGGATTCGGCCAATCGCTCCCGGGAAAAAATGTCACCGGGCTTGATCTTGATGAGCTTTCTCAGCTCGTCTTCGGGAACCGGCAGATCTCCGGCCAGCTTCACCTCGGATACGGTGTACTGGGCGCCCTCGGTGATGTTGACGGTAATGTAGATATCCCGCTTGTCGGGAGTAATGGAGACCTGGGTGGAATCCACCGTAAACTCGGCATAACCTCGATTGAGGTAATAAGACCGCAAGGTTTCCAGATCGGCCGAGAGTTTTTGCTTGGAATATTGGTCGTTCTTGGTATACCAGGTCAGCCAGCCGGGCGTGGTCAACACGAACAGACCTAGCAGGTCCTGCTCCTTGAAAGCCTGGGCGCCGACAATATTGACTTGGCGAATCTTGGCCACCTCCCCCTCGGCAATATCGAAAGTGATGGCCACCCGATTACGCTCCAGCGGAGTCACCGTGGTAACGATGCTGACGCCGTACTTGCCGCGGCTCAGATATTGCCGCTTGAGTTCTTGCTCGGCCTTGTCGAGCAGGGATTTGTCGAAGATGCGGGATTCGGACAAGCCGATTTGCTTCAGGGCCTTGCGCAAAGTGTCCTTATCAAACTCCCGGGAGCCGTTGACGTCCACCTGGGAAATGGCCGGGCGTTCCTCCAGAAACACCACCAGAACGCCATTGTCGGACTCGATCCGGACATCCTTGAAAAAGCCGGTGGCATACAGCGCCTTGATGGCGGCGGCAGCTTTGTCATCGTCCATGGTCTCCCCCACCTTGACGGGGAGATAGTTGAAAACAGTGCCGGGCTCGGTGCGCTGGATGCCCTCCACCCGAATGTCCTTCACGACAAAGGGCTCGAACCCCCACGCCGACAGGCTGATAAGACCGATCGCGCCGAAGAGGGCGTGTAGAGCTCTCATGCGTGAATTATCCGTTGAACAGACGGTGGATATCGTTGAACAAGGCAAGGGCAGTCAGAGCCAGCAACAAAGCCACGCCGACCTTTTGCCCCATCTCCATGACGCGCTCCGAGACCGGGCTGCCCTTCAAAATTTCAGCCATATAATACACCATGTGCCCACCGTCCAGTACCGGAACCGGCAGCAAGTTGAGCACCCCCAGGCTGACGCTGATGAGGGCCAGGAACCCTAGGTAAGGAATGACCCCAAGGCCGGCCGACTGCCCCGCGTAGTCGGCAATGGTGAGGGGCCCGCTCAAGTTGCGCGGCGAGACTTCCCCGACCAGCATTTTTCCCAGCATCCGCAGCGTCAGCCAGGAGGTATCCCAGGTTTTCCACAAGGCTTGGGCCAGTGCCCGCCCTCCAGGATAGACGACCACCGTCTCGTAGCGGCTCAATACGCTCTCGTCAAATCGCGGCCCCGCGCCGATGCGGCCCAGTTGCCGGCCGCCCTCCTCGATGACCCGCGGCGTCACCTTCACCGACAGCCGGCGCCCTTCCCGGTCCACCGTAAAACGCAATGGAACGCCCGGACTGCCGCGTACCCGCTCCACCACGTCATCCCAAAGGGGAGTGGCCCGGCCGTCTACTTCCAAAATGCGATCCGCGGGCCGCAAGCCGCCTTGTTCCGCGGCGCCGCCCGGCAGCACCGCGCCCAGCACCGGCAACAAGGGCGGGCGAAACCGGGTCAGCCCCAAATCGCCGAGAAAATCCTGTTCCAAGCTATCCGCCGACAGTCGGCTGCTATCCAGTTTCCGGATCACCCGGCTGCCTCCGGAAGTTTCCGCTTCGATTTCCAGCGGTGTGCCGGCCAGCACCGCCCGCATCACCATCCAGCGGACGTCTTGCCAGACCGTGACGGGCTCGGAGCCGATCCGCACCAGCAAATCGCCGGCCTGAAAGCCGGCTTGTGCGGCCAAAGTGCCGGCCGGGGGTTCCCCCAAAACCGGCTTCAGGCCAGGAACGCCGTGCACAAACAATCCCCAATACACCAACACCGCAAACATAAAATTGGCCAGGGGGCCAGCGGCGACGATAGCCATTCGGCGATAGACGCTTTGGCGGTTGAAAGCCCGGGGCAGATCTTGGGGAGCGACCGGGCCTTCCCGCTCGTCGGCCATTTTCACATAGCCTCCCAAGGGAACTGCGGCGATGACCCACTCGGTGCCGTCCCGACTCCAGCGCTTGGCCACCAGGGGCTTGCCGAAGCCCACCGAAAACCGCAGCACTTTCACCCCGCACCAGCGGGCTACCCAATAGTGTCCCAGCTCGTGGATGGTCACCAGTACCCCCAGGGCGACAATGAAAGCGACAACGGTGGTTACGATTGCCATGAACGCCCCGCTACCGATAGCGGCCGCGAATCCAAGCCTTGGCCGTCTCCCGTGCGTCGCGGTCGGCTTCCAGCACGTCATCCAAGGAGCTCAGGGAGCGCCACGGCTGACTGTCCAAGGCATGCCGGATAACCGCGGGGATGGCCGGAAAGGAAATCCGCTCTTCCAGAAACGCCGCCACCGCCACTTCGTTGGCGGCGTTTAGCACAGCAGGCGCGCTGCCTTCCCGCTCCAGGGCCTGATAAGCCAAGCCCAGGCACGGAAAGCGCGCCATATCGGGAGGCTCGAATTGCAATGGACCCACCCGGAACAGATCCAGCATCGGCACCCCCGCCTCGATGCGCTCGGGATAGCCCAAAGCATAGGCGATGGGGGTGCGCATGTCAGGATGTCCCAACTGCGCCAGCACCGAACCGTCCGCGTATTCCACCAAGGAATGGACCACGCTCTGGGGATGCACCACCACTTGAATCTGCTCGGCATGGGCGTTGAACAGCCAGCGGGCCTCGATCACTTCCAGCCCCTTGTTCATGAGGGTAGCGGAATCCACCGAAATCTTGGGGCCCATGTTCCAGGTGGGATGGGCGCAAGCCTGCCGGGGTGTCGCTTGGCTCAATTCGGTCGCGGACAGCGTGCGGAACGGCCCCCCGGAAGCGGTCAACAAAATCCGGCGAATCCCCGCGGCCTGTAAATTCCCGCTGAAGCCGGGGGGCAGGACTTGAAACACCGCACTGTGTTCGCTGTCCACCGGCAGCAAGGTGGCGCCGTGCCGGGCCACCGCCTCCATGAACACCGGGCCGGCCATCACCAGGGCTTCCTTGTTGGCCAACAGAATGGTTTTTCCGGCACGAGCCGCGGCCATGGCGGGGGGCAGCCCGGCCGCTCCCACGATGGCCGCCACCACCACATCCACTTCCGCATCCCGGGCCACCGCTTCCAGCCCTTGCGGTTCGCCCAGCACCTCGGTCGAGCAGTTCGCTGCTCGCAGCAGCCGTTGCAACTCCCCCGCCTCGGGGCCGGGAAAGACCGCATAGCGGGGGCGGTAAATCAGGCACTGCTTAAGCAATGCCCGCCAGCGGGTGTGGGCGCTCAAGGCCACCACCCGAAAGCGCTCCGGATAACGATTCACCACGTCCAGAGTGCTCACCCCGATGCTGCCGGTGGCTCCCAGAACCGCCACGCCCCGCTGTCCGCCCACCTTAGCTGCCTCCCCGGGGAAGCCACAAAGCCATGGCCAAGGCGGCCGCCGGCATGCCGGCGGTCAGGCCGTCGATGCGATCCAGGATTCCGCCGTGGCCGGGCAACAGCTTGCCGCTGTCTTTCACTCCGGCCTGCCGCTTCATCCAGGATTCGAACAAATCTCCGATGATACTCAGCGTCGTGATGCTCCAAGCCAGCAGCAGGCCCCGGCCGCCATGCAGAAAATCGTGCTGCGGAAACCAGGCGGGCCAGCCGGCCAGCGCATAGGCCGCCACCCCCAGATAGGCGGCAAATGCCCCCTCCCAGGTTTTGCCTGGGCTGATGGCGGGCGCCAGTCGCCGCCGCCCGAAACGGGAGCCGGCGAAATAGGCCACGCTGTCGGCGATCCAGACGACCCCCAGCAAAGCCAGCAGCAGGCCCGGGCTTTGCTGCAAATAAACCATCGCCAGCCAGGTAGGCACTGTCACCAGCCATCCCGCCGGGACAGCGGCAAGGCCCCGCCAGCACCAACCCCGAGCCAGCGCCAGGGGGATGGGAACGATCCAGAACAAAACAGCCGCGAGATAAACGGCACGCGCCCACCCGCCGCCGCCGTCGAATGCCCCGCCCTGCCATTGCCCCGCCAGCAGAGCCAGGCACGATCCGCCAACCAGCAGGGTAAACAACCCGACTCCGGCCGGTCCATGCCCGGCCAGCCGGCCCCATTCCGCGGCAGCCACGGCGATGGCGGCAGCCATCAGCAAACTCCAGTAAAGATTGGGCAGCAAGAAAAGCGCGGCAAGAAATGCCGGCAACAGCACCGCGGCGGTCAACACCCTCCGAGTCAGCGCGCTAAAGGGCCCATCCCGCCCCGCTATCGGCCGGGACAAGCTTCGCTCATCCCCCATCGGAAGCGCGGAGCAGCGCGGCTTCCGCCTCGGCAGGCCCGGACGCCAATTGCTCGCTAGTCCTGCCGAAACGTCTTTCCCGCTGCCGGTAGGAGCGAATCGCCTCATCCAGGGCCGCGGCATCGAAGTCGGGCCAGAGGGTGTCGGTAAAATACAACTCGGTATAGGCCAACTGCCATAACATGAAATTGCTGATCCGCTGCTCGCCGCCGGTGCGGATGAATAAGTCCGGCTCCGGGGCGTGGCTGGCGGCCAAATAAGGCGCCAAATCCTCCTCCCGGAAGCTATTGGCCGCTTCGGGACGCTCCGCCAACAGGCGATGGACCGCCTGGAGAATATCCCAACGTCCGCCGTAGTTGGCGGCGATGGTCAAGGTCAGCCGGGTGTTGCCGACTGTCGCCGATTCGGATTCGGCCGCCAATTTGCTCAGCGCCGGACCGAAAGGCGCCATGTCGCCGATGATCTTGAGACGAATGCCGTTGTCGCGCATGGCCGCCACTTCGCGCTCCAAGACCAGCACGAACAACTGGGTGAGAAAAGACACTTCCTCGGCCGGCCGGCGCCAATTTTCGCTGCTGAAGGCGAACAGGGTCAGGTATTCGACACCCCGGCCGGTACAGGCCCGCACCATCTTGCGAACCGCTTCGACCCCGGCCCGGTGTCCGGCCACCCGCGGCAAAAAGCGCCGCTTGGCCCAGCGCCCGTTGCCGTCCATGATGATGGCGATGTGGCGCGGAACCTCCGCCGCCACCGGAATTTCCTTGGTGGAACTGAAAAAGCGGGCCATCATCTATACCGCCATCAAGTCGGCTTCTTTCGCCTGCAATATCTTGTCCACTTCGGCGATATGGCGGTCCGTGAGTTTTTGGATCTCTTCCTGCGCCCGCCGCTCGTCGTCCTCGGAAATCTTCTTCTCCTTGACCAGCTCCTTGAGAGCGGCGTTGGCGTCCCGGCGGACATTGCGTACCGCCACCCGCGCATTCTCTCCCTCTCCCCGGACCACCTTGATCATCTCCCGCCGCCGCTCTTCGGTGAGGGCGGGCATGGGCACCCGTACCGTATCCCCAGTGGTGGAAGGGTTGAGTCCAAGGCCGGCATCCCGAATGGCTTTCTCGATGGCGCCGGCAAGTTTCTTTTCCCAGGGGGTGACGCCGATGGTGCGGCCATCGAGCAAGGTCACGTTGGCCACTTGCTTGACAAGAGTCGGGGTGCCGTAATAATCCACCGTGACGTGATCCAGCAGTCCGGCGTGGGCCCGCCCGGTTCGCACCTTAGCGAGGTCCGCCTTGAGGGCCTCCAAGGATTTTTGCATCTTTTGCTCCGCGGTTTTCTTGACGTCGGCAATCATCCAGGCAGCCTCCTTAACAATGCACCAAAGTGCCTTCGTCTTGCCCCAGCACCACTCGCTTGAGGGCGCCCGGCTTGAAGATGCTGAACACGTTGATCGGCAGCCGCTGATCCCGGCACAGGGTCAGGGCGGTGGCATCCATCACTTTCAAGTTCCGGGAGATGGCTTCGTCGAAGGTCAGGCGCTGATAACGCATGGCATTGGGGTCGAGTTTGGGGTCTTCGGTGTAAACGCCGTCCACTTTAGTGGCCTTCAGAACCACTTCAGCATTCATTTCCATGCCCCGTAAGGCGGCGGCGGTATCGGTGGTGAAAAAAGGATTGCCCGTGCCCGCGGCGAAAATCACCACCTTGCCCTCCTCCAGATAACGCATGGCCTTGCCGCGTATGTAGGGCTCCGCCACCTGGGTGATGTTCAAGGCGGACTGCACCCGGCTCAGCAATCCGACCCGGCGCATGGCATCTTGCAACGCCAAAGCGTTCATCACCGTCGCCAGCATTCCCATGTAATCGGCGGTAGCCCGGTCCATTCCGGAAGCGCCGGGAGCCACCCCCCGGAAAATGTTGCCGCCGCCGATCACCACCGCCACCTCCACCCCCAGGGCCGCCACTTCGCGGATCTCCATCACGATCCGATCGATGGTTTCCCGGTTGATGCCGAAGGCATCGTCCCCCATCAGGGCCTCCCCGCTTAACTTCAACAGGATGCGCCGGTAAATCGGCGCGACGGCTGGCTGGGGGGCGGGCTCGGCGCTGGGCATCGGCGGAGTCGGGTCAGTGGGGACGGGATTGGCCGACCTGGGCCATGACCTCGGCGGCGAAGTCGGTGGTTTTCTTCTCGATACCCTCTCCGACCACGAACAGGGCGAAGGCCTTGACGGCAGCTCCTTTGCCGGCCACCAGCTTGGCTACCGTGATATCGGGATCCTTGACGAAGGGCTGTCCCAGCAAAGTCACTTCGGCCAAATACTTGGTCACCCGTCCCTCCACCATTTTCCCGATGATGTTGGCGGCCTTGCCGGTTTCCGCCGCCTGAGCGGTATAAATTTTCCGCTCCTTGGCCAGCAGTTCCGCCGGCACCTCGTCCTTGGAAACGCACAGGGGCTTGCTGGCAGCGATGTGCATCGCCAAATCCTTGCCCAGCACCTCATCGCCGCCTTGCACATCGACCAGCACGCCGATACGGGCGCCATGGGAATATTGGGCCAGCCGGCCGGACGCTTCGATACGGGCAAAGCGCCGGATGTGGATATTCTCCCCCAGCTTCATGATCAATTCCTGGCGGGCCGCCTCCACCGTCTTGCCAGAAGCCAACGGCAGCCCGGCCAGCGCCCCGACATCCTTGGGCGCCCGCTCCGCCGCGATCCGGGCTACTGCGCCGGCAAAGCTGGAGAAATTGGCATCCTTGGCGACGAAATCGGTTTCGCAATTCACCTCCACCAGGGCGCCCACCTTGGCGTCGGAGGACACGAAAGCGCTCACCGCCCCTTCCGCCGCCACCCGATCCGCCACCTTGCTGGCCTTGGCGCCGCTTTTGATCCGCAGCAAATCCGTGGCCGCCTTCATGTCGCCGCCGGATTCCGCCAACGCCTTCTTGCACTCCATCATGCCCAGGCCAGTGGCTTCCCGGAGCTGTTTCACCATGCTTGCAGTAATTTCCGCCATGCCGCTTAAATCTCCGTGCAAATTTTCAAGTCGTGGGCTACTCGGTCTCGCCGTCGGCCTCTGCCTCGATGGATTCTGTTTGCTGAATTATTTCCTGCAGCGATTGGTTCCGGCCCTCCAGAATAGCGTCGGCCGCTCCCCGCGCATAGAGGCGGATCGCTCGGCTCGAATCGTCGTTGCCGGGAATGACATAATCCACTCCTTCCGGGGAGTGATTGGTGTCCACCACCCCGATGATCGGGATGCCCAGCTTGCCGGCCTCGGTAATCGCGCCCTTTTGGTAGCCGACATCCACCACGAACAACGCATCGGGCAGGCGATCCATGTTCTTGATTCCCCCCAGGCTGCGATCCAGCTTTTCCAGTTCGCGCTGCAACCCCAAGCCTTCCTTTTTGGCCATCCGATCCAAGGTTCCGTCCTGGATCATGGCCTCCATCTCCAGCAAACGCTTGGTGGACTGCCGAACGGTCTTGAAATTCGTCAGCATGCCCCCGAGCCAGCGCTGGGCCACGTAGGGAGACCCGCAACGCTCGGCCTCTTCCTTGATGATGTCCCGCGCCTGCCGCTTGGTGCCGACGAATAGGATGGTCCCTTTGTTGGCCGCCAGGCGGCGCACGACATTCATCGCTTCCTGGTACAGCGCCAGGGTCTTTTCCAGATTGATAATGTGAATCTTGTTGCGATGGCCGAAAATGAACGGGGCCATGCGGGGATTCCAATAACGGGTCTGATGGCCGAAATGGACTCCGGCCTCCAGCATTTGACGCATAGTAACGGACATGAACTTTCTCCGGTTAAGGTTAAACCTCCGTCCGCCTGCAATCACCCCCGGCGGGGGCACCCTAACGTAAGGCGGACGTGTGGATTGGCGTTGCCGCGACCGCCGCGGCAACGGGATTGCGCCGTTTTGCCACCCCGGCGCGGTCCAAGTTTTTAAGTATATCATTCCACGCCATTTTTTCTCAATGTTTGATGGCGGCCGCAGTACCTGGGGGGGAACTTTGACGCGGAACCGGGACTCGGCGGATTGTGCGGCACGTTGCCATCCCCTATTCTGTGGCCCTCTGCGTTGCACGGAAGCATCATGCCCATCGTTATCAAGACACCCGATGAAATCGAACGGATGCGGGTCGCCGGCAAGCTGGCGGCTCAGGTTCTGGATTTCATCACCCCCCACATCCAACCCGACATCACCACCGGGGAACTCGACGACCTGTGCCATGCCTACATGCGGGATGTCCAGGGGGTCATCCCCGCTCCTCTGAATTATGCTCCGCCGGGGTATCGGCCGTTTCCGCGTTCGATCTGCACTTCCGTGAACAACGTGGTTTGCCACGGGATTCCCGGGGAACGCAAGCTTAAATCGGGGGACATTCTGAACATCGATATCACTGTCATCAAGGACGGTTTCCACGGCGACACCAGCCGCACGTTTTGCATCGGGGAACCCTCCATCTTGGCCAAGCGCCTGGTGGAAACTACTTTTGAATGCATGTGGCACGGCATCCGGGCGATCAAACCCGGCAACCATCTGGGAGATATCGGCCACGCCATTCAATCCTATGCGGAAGCCAGCGGATTCAGCGTGGTCCGCGAATTTTGCGGCCACGGCATCGGCCGGGTATTCCACGAGGAGCCGCAAATCCTGCATTACGGCCGTCCGGGTACCGGACTGCCCCTGGAGCCCGGCATGATCTTTACCGTGGAACCGATGATCAACGCCGGCCGGCCCGGCATCCGGCAGCTGGCTGACGGCTGGACCGTGGTGACCAAGGACCGTAGCCTGTCGGCCCAATGGGAACACACGGTGCTGGTGACGGAAACCGGCTTCGAGGTGCTGACTTGGTCGGAGGGATGCCGGCCCATGCCCTTCCTTCCTCAACCCTGAATCCATGCCCGTCGCCGGCCTGTCTGCCACCAATCATCTGTTGGTCACGGCCTGGAAGGCCGAGTTGGCCATGGGCCGGGCCGCATTGCGGCGGGCCTATGAGCAGCGAGCCAACCCCGGCTGGCTGCTGCGCCGCCATGCCTCCCTGGTAGACCGGGTCATCCGCACCGTGTGGCGCAAAACCCAATTGCCCGCCTCGGCGGCCCTAGTAGCGGTGGGAGGCTACGGCAGAAAGCAATTATTTCCCCGCTCGGACATCGATCTGCTGGTTCTGACTCCCGACGATCTGCCCTCCACCTTTCCGGGGCGAATCGAGATGCTGGTCGGAGCGCTGTGGGATATCGGCCTGGAGATCGGCCACAGCGTTCGCACCATCGGCGAGTGCCTGCAGCAGAGCGCGGACGACGTGACGGTCCAGACCAATTTGCTGGAAGCCCGGCTGTTATGCGGTAGCCGCTTGCTATTCGACAAATTCTCCGCGGCATTCAGCGCCGCTCTCGATCCCCGGGCCTTCTATACCGCCAAGACCCTAGAGCAGGAACATCGCCATGCCCGGCTGGCCGACATCGCTTCCCGGCTGGAGCCTAACGTTAAGGAAAGCGTCGGCGGACTGCGGGATTTGCACAATATCCTGTGGATCGCCCGCGCCGCCGGATTAGGAACGGGCTGGCCGGATCTGGTGGCCCGGGGGCTGATTACCGCCGAAGAGGCGTCACAATTGGCCCGCCAAGAGCGCGCCCTCGCCGATCTCAGAATTCGCCTGCATTACCTGGCCGGCCGCCGCGAAGACAAGCTCCTGTTCGATCAGCAAACCGCCCTTGCGGCGCAATTGGGGGTAGAGGCGCGAGGCAGCCGGCGCCCCAGCGAGGTGCTGATGCAGCGCTTCTACCGCACCGCCAAGACGGTATTCCAACTCAACGCCATGCTGCTGCAAAATTTCCGGGTCCTGCTATTTCCCCGCCCGGAAGCCTCCCCTCAGGTTCTCAACGAGCGCTTTCAGATTCGCCACGAGTTGCTCCAAGCCCGCGGCGAGGACTTATTCCAGCGGGAGCCTGCCGCCTTGCTGGAGTGTTTCGCGTTGCTCCAACAACATCCGGAGATCAAGGGCATCGAGGCCGAAACCCTGCGCGCCCTATGGCGGGAACGCCCGCGCATCGACGGAGCATTCCGCAAGGATCCCCGCAACCAAGCCGTGTTCATGGGCATCCTGCGCGGCGACCGGTGGGTGGTCCGGGCCCTGCGGTTGATGAATCAATACGGCATTCTGGGACGTTACCTACCGGCTTTCCGCCGCATCGTCGGTCAGATGCAGTTCGACCTGTTTCACGTCTACACCGTGGACGAGCACATCCTCAACGTGGTCCGCAACCTGCGCCGCTTCGCGGTGCCCAACTTCGCCCACGAATATCCATTGTGCAGCCGGCTGATGGACGATTTCGCCAGGCCGGAGGCGCTCTACCTGGCCGGATTGTTCCACGACATCGCCAAGGGACGGGGGGGCGACCATTCCGAATTGGGCGCCCGGGATGCCCGCCGTTTCTGCTTACGGCACGGTCTCGGACGGGAAGATACGGACCTGGTGGCCTGGCTGGTGCGGCATCATCTGCTGATGTCCGCCACCGCCCAGAAAAAAGACATTTTCGATCCCGACGTGATCCGCGGATTCGCCGCCCGGATGGGCAACGAACGCCGGCTGGTGGCGCTGTATCTGCTCACCGTGGCCGATGTCCGGGGCACCAGCCCCAAGGTCTGGAACGCCTGGAAAGCCAAATTGCTGGAGGACTTGTTTTTCCTCACCCGCAACCAGCTGAGGGGCGTCACCCTCAATGCCGAGGACAGCCTGCAAATCCGCCAAAAAGAAGCCCTGAACCGGTTGCGACTCTACGGCATTGGCCCAGGCGCTCAACAGCGTCTCTGGGATCAACTGGACACGGGATATTTCCTGCGCCACAGCGCCGAGGAAATCGCCTGGCACACCCGGCAGCTCTACTATCGCCCCCAATCCGAAAGGCCCGTGGTACGGGCCCGCCTCAGCCCCGCCGGAGAGGGACTGCAAGTGCTGGTCTATACCCCGGACCAAGCCGGTCTGTTTGCCCGGATCTGTGGGTTCTTCGAGCGCATCAACTACAACATCATGGAAGCCAAAGTCTATACCACCCGCAGCGGTTACGCCCTGGATACCTTGCAAGCCATGGAAGCCTCGGGCCACGCCAGCTACCACTATCGGGACTTTATCAGCTTCGTGGAGCATGAATTGGCCGAAACCCTGCAACGCAAAGCTCCCCTCGAACCCATTGCCGCGGGACGAATGACCCGGCAAGTCAAGCACTATCCCATCACTCCGGAAGTCAATATCGTCCCCGACGAGAAAGGCTTGTATCACGTCCTTTCGGTCCTCGCCGGGGACCGCCCCGGACTGCTCTCCCGAGTGGCCCGAACCCTCCTGGCCCATGGCATCAGCATCGAAATGGCCAAGATCAACACCCTCGGCGAACGGGCCGAGGATACTTTCCTGGTTCGAGGCGGTGACTTGGAAAATCCAAAAGACCTGGTTCGGCTGGAACAGGAGCTGATCGTTGAGTTAAGATAACCGGCGCTTTGCCTTGCGGTCTTGCAAATATCCCGGATCTGCTGTCGTGGTCCCTTTTCCGGTTTCGCAAATCCGGGAACTATCGTCGAGAGCTGCCTGCGCGTTAAGAACTAGTGCCGGTTTCTGGGTTCAAACCAACTCGACAGACAAGAAGTCCGGCTATGCGACTTTCCTTGCGTTTCATCATTCCCCTGGGGCTGGCGCTGGCAGCGATTGCCTATATTGTCGTCCCGTTGGTTGACCAGTTTACCTTGAAGTGGGCTGTCCGAGATCTGGACGGCCGATCCGCGCTGGTCGCGAATGCGATTCAGGAACCCCTGCAGGAATATCTCCGCACCGGCTCTCGGAACAAGACCTTGGCGTTCTTCAATAAAATCATTCAGGACGAACGACTATTCGGACTCGGATTCTGTCAATCCGGGCAGGCCCAGCCGATCGCGACCAGGACCTATCCCAACAATCTCGGATGCCAGGATCTGGGCCATTTTCTCAATCAAAACGAGCATGTCCTGCCAAGTCCCCAAGGACCATTGCACATTTCCGTAAAACCTATCAAGGGCGATGAAGCCAATCTTGGTTTGTTGGTATTGGTCCAGGATATGAGTTTCATACAGCACCGGGGCGAAGAAACCAAACGATACGTCTTTTACTTCTTCATCGTGTTGGGAACCATCATCTCGATGATTACGGTAACAATCGCGCAATTAAGCTGGCGCGGGTGGACGCAGGGAATGCGAGCCCTGCTTCGCGGGGAAGGATTGGTCCGTCCCATAGGGCAGATCAAAGTGCCTGAATTACGCCCCATAGCCCGGGATCTGCGAACCCTGCTCCGGGATCTGGAAGCCGAATTCCACTCGAGGGACGAAGGGCAAATAACTTGGACTCCAGAAGCCTTGCGGGCGATCCTGCGGGGGGAATTGCGGGGGGAAAACATACTTGTCGTCTCCAACCGGGAACCCTACGTCCATGCTCACCGGGATGGCCGGATCGAAGTACAGCGTCCGACCAGCGGCTTGGTAACCGCGCTGGAGCCCATCATGCGGGCTTGCTCCGGAACTTGGATCGCTCACGGCAGCGGGTCCGCGGACAAGGAAACAGTCGACCGGCATGATCGAGTGGGAGTGCCCCCGGGTAAGCCAGCCTACCAGATCCGTCGGATCTGGCTCAGCCCCGAGGAAGAGATGGGTTATTACTATGGATTCGCCAATGAAGGACTATGGCCGCTATGCCACATCGCTCACGTGCCCCCCACCTTTCGGACCTCCGACTGGCAGAAATACATAGAGGTCAACCGGAAATTCGCAAACGCCGTGGCCGAAGAAACCAAAACCAAAGACCCGATCATTCTAGTGCAGGATTACCATTTCGCCTTGCTGCCGCGCATGATCCAGGACAGATTGCCGGAGGCGACCATCATCACCTTTTGGCATATTCCCTGGCCGAACCCCGAGACATTTTCGATCTGCCCATGGGGGCCCGAACTGCTTGATGGCCTGTTGGGCAGCAGTATTCTCGGATTCCACACGCAATTCCACTGCAACAATTTCCTCGATACGGTGGATCGGCTCTTGGAGGCTCGCGTCGACCGTGAAACCTTCTCCGTTTCCTACGGGGGAAAGCCAACGGCAATTAAGCGTTATCCGATTTCCATCGAGTGGCCCCCAGCCTCCGCTACCCCCGCAGACAGTTCGGGCGATCGGCGCGCCATGCTGAGGAAACGGCACGGCCTTGCGCCGGATCACGCCCTGGGGGTGGGGGTAGACCGCATGGACTACACCAAAGGCATCCTCGAGCGTTTTCTTGCTGTGGAACGGTTGCTGGAACTGGAACCCGGCTGGATCGGCAAATTCTCATTTATTCAAATTGCCGCTCCAACCCGATCGAGCATCCGACGATACCAGGACTTTGAAAAAGATATGCGGGCCATGGCCGATCGTATCAATGGCCGATTCGGGACCGGTAACTACTCGCCGATCATCCTAAAAGCCGAATACCACGAGCCCACCGAGATTTATGAATACTATCGCGCAGCCGATCTGTGCTGCGTGACCAGCCTGCACGACGGCATGAACCTGGTCGCTAAAGAATTCATCGCATCCCGGCAAGACGAGATGGGCGTGCTTATTCTGAGCCAATTTGCCGGGGCATCCCGGGAGCTTCCGGAAGCGCTGATCGTCAATCCCTACGATATCGACCAGTGCGCCGTGGCACTGCATGCCGCCCTCACGATGCCCGCCGCCGAACAACGGGATCGTATGCGCCTCATGCGTAGCCTGGTCAGGGAATTCAACGTCTACCGTTGGGCCGGGCGGATGCTGTTGGACGCGGCAAGCATGCGCAAGCGGGGACACCTGCGCCACCCATCCGATAAAAGGCAGCCGCAAGCCGATCCCGGATAAGAGCGCTTCGGAAAAAGTGTGTGGCGGAAAAAAGCATGGTAAAAACGAGGCTGCGAAGGAACCTGGAAATTCAGAGGAATAGGGAGACGATGAGGAGCCGGGATGGCATGGAAATAGCGTTTGCGCTTTTTGAGACATCGGTCAATGTTCTCGAATCGGCTCTTTTTCTGGATATTGATGGAACGCTGGCAGACATTGCCGATTCCCCCGCGGACGTCAAGATCGATACCGGCTTATTGCACCTAGTTGAGCGGATCCATCGTACTTCCGGCGGGGCCATTGCCCTGATCAGCGGCCGCTCGATCCATGATGTGGATCGATTGTTTGCCCCACTACGCCTGGCGATTGCGGGACAACATGGAATCGAGCGACGCGATGCGTCCGGAATCGTCCACACACACGCATTTGCCACCGCTCCCCTGAGAGAAATGGCCGAGCGGGTTCGGAAGTTCGCCGTCGGCCATCCGGGCGTCGATATCGAGGAAAAGGGATTCACTCTGGCGGTCCACTATCGCAGAGCTCCGGATCTGGGCGAACAAGTCCGAATGCTGCTGGAGCAAATGGTGGCGGCCCTGGACAGCACTTTCCGGCTGCAACCGGGAAAAATGGTTTTGGAGGTCAAGCCGGCGGGCAGGGATAAAGGTACGGCTATTCTCGAATTCATGAACGAGCCGCCGTTTCATGGACGGATACCGATATTCGTGGGAGACGACGCGACGGACGAATATGGGTTCACGGTGATAAATCGATTGGGGGGGCATTCAATAAAAGTAGGCCCGGAACCCTCGGTGGCTCGCTGGCTCCTTCCCGATGTAGACGCGGCCCGCTGCTGGCTTGCGCAGCTGATGCGGAACACCCATACAGGGCAACAATGACCATGAACAATCTGGATCTCGCGCTGATCGGTAACTCCAGGATAAGCGCCCTCATAAATTCACAAGCCAGCATTGTCTGGTCATGTCTGCCCCGCTTCGACGGCGACGCGGTGTTTTGTGCGCTGTTGCAAAAGGAAGTTGAGGAATCGGACTTCGGTTTCTTCTCCATCGATCTGCTCGACTTCGTCCGATCCACGCAGGAATATCTCTTCAATACCGCGATTCTCGTAACCCGCCTGTATGATCGGCACGGGGGCGCAGTGGAGATCGTCGATTTTGCGCCGCGCTTTCGTCAATTCGGCCGCATATTCTTGCCCATGACATTGATCCGGAAAATTTCACGCATGCAAGGCAATCCCCGGATACACCTAAGAATCCGTCCCGCTTACGACTACGGCCGTCACCGGGCCACCGTGACCTATGGCAGCCATCACATTCGATACGTAGCGCCGGATATGGTGTTGCGGCTGACCACCGATGCATCCATCACCGCCATCCTTGAGGAAACCCCCTTTTTCCTCGAGGATTCCATAACCCTGCTGCTTGGCGCGGACGAATCGTTACCGGACGCCGTGGGGGAAATCGGCCGCCATTTCCTGGAGGAAACCACGGCATACTGGCGCGAATGGGTCCGCTCCCTCTCGATCCCCTTAGAGTGGCAGGATGCCGTCATCCGGGCGGCAATCACTCTCAAGCTGAACGCTGACGACGATACGGGAGCCATTATCGCTGCCGTGACCACCTCCATTCCGGAGGCTCCAGACAGCGGTCGCAATTGGGATTATCGCTACTGCTGGCTCCGGGACGGGAACTTCGTGGTCAACACCCTGAATCGGCTAGGCGCCACCGATACGATGGAACGCTACCTCGGCTACATCATCAACATTGCCGCCGGAGCCAAAGACAGCCGGTTGCAGCCGGTCTACCGCATCAACGGCCGCTCTATGCTGGAGGAGCGGATAATCGACTCGCTGCCAGGCTATAGGCACATGGGTCCGGTACGGATAGGCAATCAGGCGTTCCTCCAGGCGCAGCACGACGTCTATGGCTCAGCGATTCTCGCCGTAACCCATGTTTTCTTTGATCTTCGGCTCAGCCGCCGCGGCGACGAAATGCTCTTCAGGCGGCTGGAAATCCTTGGCAATCAAGCGATCGGCGTATTCGACCAAGCCGATGCCGGCATTTGGGAATTACGGAATGTCACGCGGGTGCATACCTTTTCCAGCATTATGTGCTGGGCTGCGTGCGACCGTTTATCCCGTATCGCCGCGCATCTGAGGCTTGCGGAAAAGGCCAGCTATTGGCGTCAGCAGGCCGACCGAATCCATCGTTTCGTCTGTGAAGGGGCCTGGAGCGATAAACGCAACAGCTTTGTCTCTACCATAGGCGGAAACTCTCTTGACGCAAGCCTCCTGCTGATGCAGGAAATCGGCTTTCTGCACCGCGATGACCCCCGTTTTGCCGCCACCGTTACCGCCGTGGAACGGGAATTGAAGAAGGGGGATTTCATCTTCCGCTACGTCGAAGAGGATGATTTCGGCGCCCCTGTCAACGCCTTCATCGTCTGTACTTTTTGGTACATCTACGCGCTAGTGGCCCTCGGACGCCGCGATGAGGCTCGCAGACTGTTCGAAAACTTGCTTTCCCACCGCAACCCCCATGGCTTATTGGCCGAGCATATCGATCCGGTTACCGGTGAACAATGGGGGAATTTCGTCCAGACCTACAGCATGGTCGGCGTGATCAATTCGGCAATTCGCCTTAGCCTTCGTTGGGACGAAGCTTTCTGACCGGAGATTCTCCTCCGTTTCATCCGCCGCTCGATCTCCCGCCCGACAACAATAAAAAGCCGGCGAAAGCGCCAGAAAACAACCCGCAACCCCCATGAAGCTCCTTATTGTCTGGCCAGAATTCGCCCTCTGCGCCGGGGTCATCGCCGCCGCCGGGTCGCGCCTGTCCCGCTACGGAGATGTCATCGCCGACAAGACCGGATTGAGCGGGAGCCTGGTGGGACTAGTGCTGCTCGCCACCGTCACCTCGCTGCCGGAACTCATTACCGGCCTGGCTTCGGTGGCCCTGGTCGGCGCCCCCGACATCGCCGTGGGCAATGTACTCGGCGCTTGCGTCATGAACCTGGGAATGATCGTGGTGCTGGATTTTCTGCACCGCGAGGAATCGGTCTATACCCGGGCCAGCCACGGCCACATCCTGTCCGCCGCCTTCGGGATCATGCTGCTGGGTTTCGTGGCCCTCAACCTGCTGCTGGCAGGGCGCGGCATCCGGCTGGCAGTGGGCTCCGTGGGACTGTACTCGCCACTGATCGTGGCACTCTATCTGTTTGCCCTGCGGGTGGTATACAACCACGAGCGTCGGCAGACCGAACAGTTTATCGAGGAATTGGCGGAACGCTATCCGGATCTTACCCTCCGGCAGGCGGCCATCCGCTACGCGTTGGCGGCCAGCGTGGTGATCGGGGCCGCGTTGTGGCTACCGTTCGTCGCCCGGCGCCTGGCCGCAGCAATGCATTGGAACGAGACTTTCGTCGGCACGTTGTTCGTCTCGCTGGCCACCACCCTGCCTGAAATCGCCGTAACGGTCGCGGCGCTGCGCTTGGGAGCGCTGGACATGGCCATCGGCAACCTGTTCGGCAGCAACCTGTTCAACTTGGCCATCCTGGCGGTGGACGACGCCTTCTTTCTCGAAGGACCTTTGCTGTCTCACGTGTCTCAAGCCCATGCCCTGTCCGCTCTGTCGGGAATCATCATGACCGGGCTAGCCATCGTCGGCCTGCTCTATCGCCCCCGGGGCAGAGTGCTGGGGACCGTGGGCTGGGTCAGCGTGATGCTCGCCTGGATCTGGTTTTCCAACGCTTACATCCTGTATCGCCATGGATCGTAACCCAGGTTCCCCATCCTCCGTCGACTGGCACTGCCTCGCCGCCGATCGGGCCGCCCGCCTGCTGGACGTCGACCCCGCCCTCGGTCTGAGCCCGGAAGAAGCGAAAAAACGCCTGGCTCGCCAGGGGCCCAACGTCCTGCCGGAAGCGACGCGCCGCAGCCTGGCACGCATGATCCTGGAGCAGTTTTCCGATTTCATGATCCTGGTGCTGATAGCGGCGGCCGTCATCTCCGGCATCGTCGGAGAGCCCGTCGATACTCTCGCCATTATCGTTATCGTGCTGCTCAACGGCGGCATCGGATTTGCCCAGGAATATCGCGCCGAGCGAGCCATGGCGGCGCTGCGCAAGCTGGCGGCGCTTTCGGCCCGGGTACGGCGCGGCGGAACCGCGGCGGAGATTCCGGCCGAGGCTCTGGTGCCCGGAGACGTGGTATGCCTCGAAGCGGGCAACGTGGTCCCCGCCGATCTGCGGCTGCTGGAAGCGGCGCGGTTGACCGTGGCCGAGGCGGCCCTGACCGGGGAATCGCACCCCATCGAAAAATCTCCGCGGCCGTTGGCGGAGGCCTCCCTACCCTTGGGGGATCGGCGGAACATGGCCTACAAGGGCACCCTGGTCGCCAACGGCCGGGGCGTTGGTCTGGTGGTGGCAACCGGCCTGGACACGCAATTGGGCCATATCGCCACCTTATTGGCCGGCGAGGAGGAGGTCAAAACTCCGCTGCAAAAACGGCTGACACGCCTGGGAACCCGTCTGGCATGGGCCGTGCTCGCCATCTGCGCCATCGTTTTCGCCACGGGGCTGCTGCGCGGCGAGCCAGCGGCGCTGATGTTCCTCACCGCCGTCAGCCTGGCGGTGGCAGCCATTCCCGAAGCGCTGCCGGCGGTGGTGGCCATTTCGCTGGCTCTGGGAGCCGATAAGATGGCGCGGCAGCAGGCTCTCATCCGGCGGCTGCCGGCGGTGGAAACCCTGGGCTCCATCACTTATATCTGCTCGGACAAAACCGGCACCTTGACCCAAAACCGGATGCATGCCGAGAAGCTGTTCGCCGACGCAGGTCGGGCGGAGCAGCCGCAACAAGAGCCTTGGCGCACCTTGTTGACCGCCCTGGCCCTTAACAATGACGCCACGCTCTCGGCCGATGGCCCGCCGGTCGGCGACCCCACCGAAATAGCGTTGCTGGAGGCCGCCCAGTCCCGCGGCTTCGACAAGCCCTCCTTGGAGGCGCTCTACCCCAGGGTGGCGGAGCTGCCCTTCGATTCAGAACGCAAGCGCATGACCACCCTACACCGGGATGGCGAGGGAGCGATGGCTTACGTGAAAGGCGCGCCGGAAGCGTTGCTCGCCTGCTGCCGATGGCAGCTGGATGCCGCCGGCCGAACTCCGCTAGCGGCGGAGCAGTGGTCCGCCACGGCGGAAACGATGGCCACGGAAGGCTTGCGGGTGCTCGCGGTGGCGTACCGCCGCCTGGAACAGCCCCCGCAACGCCCGGAGGATGCCGAAACGGAACTGGTGTTGCTCGGGCTGGTCGGGCTGATGGATCCGCCGCGGCCGGAGGCGGCCCAGGCCGTCGCGGAATGCAAGAACGCCGGCATCATCCCGGTGATGATCACTGGCGATCATCCGGCGACGGCTGGCGCCATCGCTCGCCGCCTCGGGATCATCGACGATGGCAATGCCGTCATCACCGGACAGGATCTGGCTGCCCTTGGGGATGCCGATTTCGCCGAACGAGTGCGGGACATCCGCGTTTACGCACGGGTAGACCCCGCGCAGAAAATCCGCATCGTCAAGGCGCTGCAATTCCGGGGCGAGTTCGTCGCCATGACCGGCGACGGCGTCAACGACGCTCCGGCGCTGAAACGCGCCGACATCGGCGTGGCCATGGGCAAAAGCGGCACCGACGTGGCCCGGGAAGCGGCCCCCATGGTGCTGCTGGACGATAACTTCGCCACCATCGTCCACGCCGTGCGGGAAGGCCGTCGCATCTTCGACAACATCCGCAAATTCGTCAAATACGTCTTGACCGGCAACTCCGGGGAGATCTGGACGATCTTCCTGGCGCCCTTCCTGGGGCTGCCCATCCCGCTGCTGCCGATCCACATCCTGTGGATCAATCTGGTCACCGACGGTCTGCCGGGACTTGCCCTGGCCAACGAGCCCGAAGAAAAAAATCTGATGCGCCGCCCGCCGCGCCCCCCCGCCGAAAGCATCTTCGCCCACGGCCTGTGGCAGCACATCCTGTGGGTGGGATTGCTCATCGGCGGAGTCACCCTGCTGACCCAGGCCTGGGCCTACCACGCCGGCTCGGCCCACTGGCAAAGCATGGTCTTTACCGTGCTGTGCCTGTCCCAGTTAGGCCATGTGCTGGCGATCCGCTCGGAGACGGAATCCCTATTCTCCATCGGCCCGATGTCGAACCGTCTCCTGCTGATCAGCGTGCTGGGAACGGTAGGCCTGCAGCTCGCCACGCTTTATGTGCCGGCGCTGAACCCGATATTCAAGACCGAACCCCTGGACGGAAAGGAATTGGCGCTGTGCCTCGCCCTTTCCACGGTAGTGTTTTTCGGCGTGGAGCTGGAAAAGTGGATCAGGCGCCGCCGGGCCCTGGGCAATATTCCCGGGTAAAACAGAAACGATGCTCAGGCTTCCGGCCGGACCCCGCGGATTTCGGTAATCGGCAGCGCCGCGATTTCCCGCAACCTCTCGTGACGCTCCGAATTCAGATCCACCAAGCCCCCAAGCTGAACGTAGGACGAGGGGATGAAATGATCGCGGTCGTCCTGCCCCCGGCGGATAACGCCGAACTCCACCCGGCTGCGCTCTTCCGGGGCCAGCTTGCTCACCAGGTTCTTGGTGGCCCAGATCGCTCCGAAACGGGCAAAATCGCTCAATCGGGCGGCGTGATTGATGGTGTCCCCGAGCACCGCGAACTCGATGCTGGTGGCCGACTGGAAGGTTCCCAGCCACTCCTGGCCTTCCTGCAGGCCGGTATTCAGGTATAGCTCGTTCAGCCAGTTCTTGCGCAACTGCCAATCCTTGCTGACCTTGCGCATCGCCAGCTTCACCTCCTGGGCGCAAGCCAGGGCATTGAAGATGTAGTTGCTGTCGGGCTGGGGAAAAAAATAGTAGACCATGCCATCCCCCACATGCTTGCCGTGGGTGCCGTAATATTTCCTGAAAATCGGCCCCATGGTGGACCAAATCTCGTTGATGAGCTCGAAGTACTCCTCCGGCGGAAGCTCGGAGCAGATCTTCACCGAGCTTTGCAAATCGGCAACCAGAACCGCTAGCTGCGTCAGTACCGGTAAGCGGCGGCGCAGCAGGTTGCGGATCACCACATCCCGGCGAGACAGGAAATCCAGCAACGCGGAATCGGCCGCCTCTGCCGGAATGTGGACAAACAGAATCCCTTCCCGGAAATAGCTGACATAGACGCGCCAAGCCTCGGCAGCGCGGTCGGGCTCCCTGAGTTCCAGCGGAATCTCCACAATCGCTCGACCGGTAATCCGCTCGGCATCGTCGTACAAAGCACCGAGCAGCTCGGCCTCGTCTTTGCCGAGCTCTCCACATCCATTGAGAATGCCGGACCTGGAAAAACGCTCTTTGGCGACCGAGAAATGCAGCCGCAATAATTCGTTCCGATACTCGACCGGCTTGCCGATGCAGGCCTTCAGTAGCATCAGGAACACGCTTCTGGCCTCGGTCTTGGGCGAGAGTATTTCGAACCCACCCAGCAGGCGCTGGCGCGCCAAGTCATTGTACCAAGCCAAACCGAAGTTATAGTCAACCATGTAGGCCGGATGGGGAAGATCGTCCACCGTGAGACGTAACGCTCGGCGCTCCGGGCTGGGGAGTGAAGAATTTGAGCCGAGACGAGGATTCTCGCCGTCTTCCAATCGGGCCCGCTGATCTTTGTTGTCGGCGGGTTCTTGGCCCTGCCCGCCGATACGCCCCGCTATCTCCGCCATCGTCAATCCCTCCGCCTTCAAGCGCCGCACCAGATCGATTCTGTCCAGAGCAGAATCAGGGAAATACCCCAACAATTTTGCTCCGCCACCCCCGCCTTGGGAATGCATCACGACAGGCTTAGACAGTATGCCAAGGCCAATATAGTTATTCAGCGTGGCCCTGGATATTCCTGTCTTTTCAATGAGATCCTTACTGGACAGCATTCCTTGCCGCACGTTTGCCGCAGCCCTTTCAGCCGTTATTTGTACAGATAAAACAGACAATTCAAGATATGGTTAGGCATATGTCTAAATTTGTCAACCGCTTGATTAGAAAAAAGGAGAGCATCCCCCTGGGTTTGGCGGCCAGAGTCGGCCCGATGTCGCTGGGCCCGCATTAGGAAAATCAGGGGGTTGGGAAACCTTTCGGCTTCGCCGTCAGATCAGGCAGCCGGGATGCGCCCCGTGACGAGGCGATCCCTCCGGAAGAAAGGGGGCGGCAGCCCCCCAAAAAAACAGGGTTATCCCGTCACGATATCCGGAAAGTTGTCGGAAGAGACTTCAAGGCGATTGCCCTGGGCGTCATACCAATAAAGCTTGCCCCGTTCCTCGGTCTTGGCGGTGGTCTTGTGGGTCCCATCGCACAGGGGCTGGGTTTTGGACAAGCCGCAGCCGCAGATCCACTTGCTCTCCCCTCCCACTTTCAACTCCATGGGAGCATCCTGGGTTCTTTTCAGGAGTCTTGCCATCATGTTCTCCTTTCGTCAGCGAACATCAAAAAAACCACCCCTCACTACCATGCCCATTATAGTCAAAATAGTGCTGCACCTTTGCTTGGTCTGCCCATCTGGGCACCTGAGCGTCCGTGTATTTCATCTTCCTCCGGGGATAACGCCTCACGGGGCCGGCGCCGGCCGCGGGCCGCCCCCCAGATCGGGGTAGGGATAGAGCAGGTTCAAAGCCGTGCTCTGGTTGGCGGACTGCACAATCCGCAAATGCTCCCGCCGCAACTCCCGGGCATGACGCAAGCCGCAGGAGTGAGCGATCATGTCGATTTCCTGGTTCAGGTTGCGCACGTAGTTGACCACCCGTTGCGCCTTGTCCTCCACCACCAATCCGCGTTGCAGCCGCTTGTTGTGGGTGGTAATCCCGGTTGGACAGGTATTGGTGTGGCAGCGCATCGCCTGAATGCAGCCCAGGGCAAACATGAAGCCTCGCGCCGTATGAACAAAATCAGCGCCGACGCACAGCGCCCAGGCCGCTTTCGCCGAAGTCACCAGCTTGCCGGAGGCCACCACTTTGATCCGCTGCTTGAGTCCTGCCTCCAGCAAGGAATCCACCACCCGGGGCAGGGCTTCGGCGATCGGCAGGCTCATGTGATCGGCCAGCGTCTGGGGAGCCGCGCCGCTACCCCCTTCCCCGCCGTCGATCACCAGAAAATCCGGGGCGCTGTCCATGCCGCGCCGCAATACGGTATTGCAGAGGTCGTTCACGAAATGCCAGCCGCCGATGGCGGTCTTCACTCCCACCGGCTTTCCCGTCAGATCCCGGACCTTGGCCACGTAGTCCAACAGATCGTCCATATCGGCAATGTCGGGATGTCGATTGGGGCTGATGGAGTCTTGGTGGGGCGCGATGCCCCGCACTGCGGCGATTTCCTCCGTCACCTTGGCGGCAAGCAGCACTCCGCCCTTACCCGGCTTGGCGCCCTGGGACAGCTTGATCTCGAAAGCTTGCGCCACCTGGGCCAATTCCTCGGCCCGCTGCGGAGAAAACCGTCCCTCCCGGTCGCGGATACCGTATTTGGCGGTACCGATCTGCATGATCAGATCGCAGCCGCCTTCCCGGTGATAGTCCGACAGCCCGCCCTCCCCCGTGTCCATCCAGCAACCCGCCATGGCGGCGCCGCGCGATAAGGCTCGCACCGCCGGCGCCGAGATGGCGCCGAAGCTCATGCCGCTCACATTGACGATGGACCGCGCTAAAAAGGGGTGTTCGCAATAGCCTTCCCCGATCAACAAGGGGGGCGTGGGCAGCCGATCCTCTTCCAGCACCGGAAAAGGCGCATTGACGAAAATGATGGAACCCGGCTCCCGCAAATCATTGGTGGAACCGAATCCGATGATGGCTCCCTCGTTCTTCGCGCTGCGGTAGACCCACCCTCGGGTGGCCCGGTTGAAGGGCATCTCGGCCCGATCCCCGGCGAAAAATACTGCCGGAAATACTCCCCCAAGGTCTCGAAGAAATAGCGCAACCGGCCGATGACCGGATAGTTGCGCAGTACCGTATGCTTTTTCTGGGTGATGTCTTGGAGAAACCAATACACTACCAGCAGCAGCGCGGCCAAGCCGACGAAAGTCCCGATCCCGTAGGAAAGTGCGCTCACCATGCCTTCCATCTGCCAGCCTCCCTTGGGGGGTTAGGATAAAATACGCCTCGGCATGATAGGAGAATTCCATGGATTTGACACTTGAAATCCGGCGCAACGTCGAACGGGCTTTGGAGGAAGATATGGGCTCCGGAGACTTGACCGCGGCCCTCATCCCCGCCGGCGCCCGCGCCCGAGCCCGGGTGATTAGCCGCCAAGCCGCGGTGCTGTGCGGCGGACCCTGGTTCCAGAGCTGTTTCTCGCAACTGGATCCGGCCGCGGAAATCCGCTGGCTGGCCCAGGAAGGCGATGCCATGGCTCCCGATCAAACCCTCTGCGAAATTCAAGGCAACGCCCGGGCGTTGCTCAGCGCCGAACGCCCCGCCCTCAACTTTTTGCAGCTCCTCTCCGGCACGGCCACGCGGGTCCGCCGCTACGTGGATGCCATCCGCGGGACCCGCTCCATCATTGTTGATACCCGCAAGACCCTCCCCGGACTGCGGCTCGCCCAAAAATACGCGGTCCGCGTCGGCGGCGGGACCAATCACCGCATGGGGCTCTACGACGGCATCCTCATCAAAGAAAATCACATCGCCGCCGCCGGCGGCATCCGGCCCGCGCTGGACCAAGCCCGGCAAACCGCCGCCAACGTGCCGATCCAAGTGGAAGTGGAGAACCTCGTCCAACTGGAAGAGGCCCTGGCCGCCGGAGCCAAGCTAATCCTGCTGGACAACTTCGACCTCCCCGCGCTGCGGCAGGCGGTCAAGCAAACCGGTGGCAGAGCGGTTCTGGAAGCCTCCGGCGGCATCACCCTGAAAAACGTCGGGGCGGTGGCGCAAACCGGCGTGGGCCGGATCTCCATAGGCGCCCTCACCAAGGACGTGGAGGCGATTGACTTGTCGCTGCGGATGATCGAATAAGCCAGACAGCGCGCCGCGAAAGGCTCGCGTCATCCCGGACAATCTCAAGAGGCATCATGCCCGCAGGCAAAGGCCTGGATGGCAGGGCACGCCAGCGAGACCGCGATGTTCCATCTGCCGTCCCATAAGCTCAATCCAAGCCACCGGCTTTCCCGGTGGCATTTGACTCATCGCCGGGATGCTTAAACTGAAACGCAAGCCGGTGTTACTCTGGTGTTACCTGCACCCGAAAGGAATCCTATGTCGACCATGCCATTGAAACTGCCGGACGAACTCAAGCAACGTGCCGTCGCCGCCGCGCAAAGGCAAGGGATGACTCCCCACGCCTTCATGATTCAAGCTATCGAACATGCCGCAATGGCGGCTGAGAATCGAGCCAGCTTCGTGGTGGAAGCCGAAGCCGCTCGGATGACCCTGCTGAAAAATGGCAAGGGTTACGACGCCGACGAGGTTCATGCCTATATTCGGAACCGGGTTTCCGGTCAGCAGTCGGCCAGACCGAAGGCGAAATCTTGGCGAAGCTGATTTACTCGGAGCAGGCCCTGGGTGAGCTTGAGCGTTTAACCGGCTTCCTGATCGAGAACGACCCGCCAGCCGCAGTAGAGACGCTTGGGCTCATAGAGGAGGCGGTTGCGGTTCTGAAACGCCATCCGCTTATGGGTCGTCCTGTCGAGCCAGGGCTCAGGGAATTGGCAATTTCTCGCGGTCATACCGGCTATATGGCTCTTTACAGTTTCGAGCAAGCCCACGATGCGGTTCTGATTCTCACCATCCGCCATCAACGCGAAGCAGGCTACTGGGGCGCTGCTGAACACTGGGCCTAGAAACCGCGCATGGAAAAGCGCAAGGCAATAATTCAAAGGGCCGAGCCTCCTTCGACGGCGCTCAGGACAGGCGTCGAAGGGCAACAATAAATGCAAGAAAAAACCCGCAGTTATGCGGGCTTTATGGATGTTGCTGGATTTTCTTGGATGGTCAAATGGTGGGCGGTACTGGGATCGAACCAGTGGCTTCCACCGTGTGAAGGTGGCACTCTACCGCTGAGTTAACCGCCCGATAGGGGCGCGATTACATCATATCCTCCGGCACTCGGTCAAATTCCCGGGCCTGTCGGCACAGTCCCCCGCCGATGGCGTAAAATAGCGCCCTTTCCGACCTTTTCGCCGACATGGTTCGCACCCGCTTCGCTCCCAGCCCCACCGGTTTTCTGCACATCGGCGGCGCCCGCACCGCGCTGTTTTCCTGGGCCTTCGCCCGCCGGCACGGCGGCCGATTCATCCTGCGCATCGAGGATACCGATCTGGACCGCTCCACGGCTGAATCCACCCAGGCCATTCTGCAGGGGATGGATTGGCTTGGGCTGAATTACGACGAAGGTCCCTTCTACCAAACCCAGCGGCTGGCACGCTACCAAGAGGTCGCCGAAGACTTGCTGCGAAAAGGCCTGGCCTATCACTGCTACGCCAGCAAGGAAGAGTTGGAAGCCATGCGGGAGGCCCAGCGTGAGCGGGGGGAAAAACCGCGCTATGACGGCCGCTGGCGGGATTCGCGGCAAACGCCGCCGCCCGGGATCAAGCCGGTGCTGCGCTTCAAAACTCCCCTGGATGGCAATGTGGTTTTCGACGACCTGGTGAAAGGCTCGATCTCGGTCAGCAACGCCGAATTGGACGATCTGGTCATCATGCGGGCCGACGGCACCCCCACCTACAACTTCGGGGTGGTGGTGGACGATAGGGACATGGACATCACCCATGTGATCCGCGGCGATGACCACGTCAACAATACGCCGCGGCAAATCAATCTGCTGCGGGCCTTGGGTGCGCCGCTGCCCCAATATGCCCACGTGCCCATGATCCTGGGGGCCGACGGCGAACGGCTTTCCAAACGCCACGGCGCGGTGAGCGTGATGCAGTATCGGGAGGACGGCTATCTTCCGGAGGCGCTGCTCAATTATCTGGCCCGGCTGGGGTGGTCCCACGGCGACGAGGAAATTTTCTCCCTGGAGCAATTCGTCGAGTGGTTCGATCTTGGACACATCAGCCGCTCCCCCGCCAAATTCAATCCGGAAAAATTGTCGTGGGTGAACCAGCAATACCTCAAAGTAGCCAACGATGCCCGCTTGCGGGAGTGGGTGCGCCCCTTCCTGCTGGCCGACGGCTGCGACCCGGAACAAGGCCCGTCCCTGGATCGAGTGACGGCGCTGCTCAAGGGACGGGTGAGCACCTTGGAAGAACTGGCCGACGCCGCGGTCTATTTCTACCGGGACATCGTCCCGGGCGAAGCGTTGCGGGAACCCTACTACGGCGCCGCCATCCGGCCCGCCGTAGCAGATTTACTAGGGCAGTTGCGGGAAGTGGCCTGGAACGCCCCCGCCATCAACGACGCCTTGAAAGCAGTCGCCAAGCGGCACGGTCTCAAACTGCCCCAGTTGGCCATGCCCATCCGAGTGATGGCCACCGGCGAGACCCACACTCCTTCCATCGATGCGGTGCTGGAACTGCTGGGCCGAGAAACGGCCTTGGCGCGCTTGGAGCGGGAACTGGGCAAGTTCCCCGCCGCTCACTCCTGATAAAATAGCGCCTCGTCGCCCCCGGCGTAACCCCCCATCTTGGCAAGCATCCCCATGTCTGCTCGATTCCAGCCAGGCTCCGGTCCCGCGGACTGCTTCCGGAGGACGTCGTGACCCCCCCGGCGGCATTGTCGCCGGATGCCCGCATCTATGTCGCCGGCCACCGTGGGCTGGTGGGTTCGGCGCTAATGCGGCGGCTCACGGCGGCCGGCTACCGCAATCTCATCACTCGTCCCCATGCCGAGTTGGAACTCGCCGATGCGCGGCAGGTGGCGGCTTTTTTCCAGGAGACCCGGCCCGAATTCGTTTTCCTGGCCGCCGCCAAGGTGGGGGGAGTCCTCGCCAACAACACCTACCCCGCCGACTTCATCCGGGAGAATCTGGCGGTCCAGCTCAACGTGATCGACGCAGCCTGGCGCTGCGGGGTGAAGCGCTTATTGTTTCTCGGATCCTCGTGCATCTACCCGCGGGACTGTCCCCAGCCCATCCGGGAAGAATATCTGCTGACCGGCCCCCTGGAACCCACCAACCGCCCTTACGCCCTGGCCAAGATCGCCGGCATCGAGATGTGCGGGTCCTACAACCGCCAGTACGGCACCCACTACCTGGCGGTGATGCCCACCAACCTGTACGGGCCGGGCGACCATTACGATCTCCAGAATTCCCACGTGCTGCCGGCCTTGATCCGCAAGTTCCACCTGGCGAAGCTGGCGCAACAGGGCGCTTGGGAAGCCATCAGCCGGGACGCAGCGCGTTACGGCCCGATTCCCGAGGACATTAAAAACGCGCTGGGCATGCCCGGCGCCGAAACAACCCGGCAAGCACCGCGGGTGGCGCTGTGGGGCAGCGGCTCCCCTTATCGGGAGTTTCTGTATAGCGACGACATGGCCAACGCCTGCTTGATGCTGATGAATCTTCCCGACCCCGCCTTCGATGCCTTGCTGCGGCGAGACACCGCCCCCTTGATCAACATCGGCTGCGGCGAAGATCAAACCATTCGGGAACTGGCGGAGCGGGTGCAGCGCGTGGTGGGCTTCACGGGAACCGTGGAATGGGATTCCAGCAAGCCCGACGGCACACCGCGCAAGCTGTTGGACATTTCCCGGATCGCCCAGCTCGGCTGGCGGCCCACCGTGGAACTGCAAGAGGGTATCCGCCGGGCCTACCGGGACTATGCCGCCGCGGCAACGTAGCGGATTCCCTCAACACCCGCGCCGACGGTGGCGGTCGCGCCTGACGCAAAGCAAATCCGGTGGAGCAGCCGTTCCGCCGGGGCTTGGTACACCGGCGGAATTCGCTCCTTCACGAGTCCTTGGAACAATCCCTCAACTGGATACCCTTCTCCCGGGCGTATTTGGCGGCCACCCCCTCCACCATGGGCCGCACCAGCGCCCGATCAGCCTCGATCCAATCGCTGACGGAATTCCACTTCTGGCCGTCCCACTGCTGGAATTTCACTAGCCCGCCGCCTTCGTGATCGGAGCAGGAAACCTTGAGGGGCTGCATCAAGACCGACGCGCCCAACTGCTTCAAGCGCTTCTCATCGATGCTGAGATGTTCCAGCGCCCAGCGCACCTGCTCGCCGGTCAGAGGTTTCTTGCCGAACTTTTCCTGGCCCACCCGAATCGTCTCGGCGGTGATGACGCCGTGGATCACCCCCAGGTTGTAATAAACCGTGCCGATGCCTTTGGTGTTTTCCATGCGGCCCTTGTTGCCGCCGCCGTAAAGCCGTTTGACGATCTCTTGGATCACCGGGTACTGGGTACCGCTCAAGCTGATGGCCACGGTGATATAACCCTTGGCGGCATCGCCGGCGGGAATGACATCCTCCTCGGCGCTGCTGGGAAACGCGCCGATGATGCGGTCGGCCGGAAATCCGACTTTCTGCGCGGTCTTGATCCCCACCGAATTCATCACCCCGAAACCCCGGAAAATCACCCAGTCCGGCTTGGCTTGGCGGACTTGCAACCATTGGGCCTGCTGGTCGGTGCCTGGATGAGGGATTTCGATATTGATCAGATCGAAACCGTATTTCCTGGCCTGCTGCTCCAGCAGCGGCAAGGTTTCCTTGCCGTAGGGGGAACCATGATAAAGGTTGGCGATCTTCTTGCCCTTGAGCTTGTCCATTCCCCCTTCCCGCATGCCGATGAACTTGATCTTGGCGGTGTTCTGGCTCCAGTAATTGGCCAGCAGGGTGAAGACATAAGGGAACACCCGGCCGTCAGAGGCATCGGTCCGGCCGTAACCCATGGTTAAAATGGGAATCTTGTCGGCGGTGGCCCGCTCGGTCACCGCGTAGATGATGCCGGTGCTGCCCGGCGCGTACAGCGAAGCGCCGGTCGGCCCCTTCTTCTTCAGCCGCTCGTAGCACTCCACGCCCCGGTCAACTTGGTAGGCGGTCTCGCATTCCTCCCAAGTCAGCTTGACGCCGTTGACTCCCCCATCCCGCTTGTTGATGAGGTCGAGATAGTCGATAAAACCATTGTAGACCGGGACTCCCGCCACATTCATGGGACCGGTGCGGTAGCTCGGGATGGGAATGAACTGCTCGTTAGCCGCGCCCCAGGCCGCCGCGGAAAATCCCGCCAACACGGCCCACAAGGCGCCTTTCATCTTGTGTCCCAATGCAGTTTTCATCGATCTTCCTCCTTAAAGAGATCAACACCGCGCCCCGGGTGGGGAAACAAAGCCAACCAGCCGCTTGCTTGGTTAACCCAGAGCATCTTACCC
>JAHFQX010000006.1 GCA_023259135.1 Betaproteobacteria bacterium
CTTCGGGAATCAGCGGCACATCGTTCCATTGGATCTGGGCGGACAATCCGGCTCCCCGGCACATTTCCAAAAGGTGGCCGCCCAGGCCGAAGCCGGTAATGTCGGTCAGCGCGTGGACCCCGGACAACTCCGCCAGATCCACCCCCGGCCGGTTGAGCTGGGTGGTGCATTGGATCATGCGCCGGTACGCCGATGCGGAAAGCTGGTCCTGCTTTAGCGCGGCGCTGAGGATGCCCACACCCAGGGGCTTGCCCAGGATCAGGCTATCCCCCGCCTGGGCGCCGCTGTTGCGCTTGAGCTTGTCCGGATGGACGAGACCGAGGACCACTAAGCCGTAGATGGGTTCCACCGTGTCGATGGAATGCCCGCCGGCAATGGGGATGCCGGCCTCGGCGCACACCGCCGCGCCGCCCTCGGTGATGCGCCGGATAATCTCCAGCGGCAGGCTGTTGATGGGCATGCCCAGCAGCGCCAGCGCGAAGATGGGCTGTCCGCCCATGGCATAGACATCGGAAATGGCATTGGCGGCGGCGATGCGGCCGAAGTCGTAGGGATCGTCGACGATGGGCGTGAAGAAGTCGATGGTGGCCACCAACGCCTGCCGGTCGTTGAGCTGGTAGACCGCGGCGTCCTCGTTGTTTTCCATGCCGCTCAACAACTCCGCCGGCATCACGCCCGCTGGCATGGCCTTGAGGATTTCGCCCAGCAGCCCCGGCGCGATCTTGCAGCCGCAGCCGCCTCCATGGGCCAAGGCCGTTAGCCGGATCGGTGTTGTCATATCGTTCATGATTCACTCCGCAAAGGACAGGTCCGCAACTTTAACGCCAATCGCCGGTTTTGACGAACCGGACCGATTCACAGGGCGCAGGTGCGGAACCCGCAGAACAGATCGGCCCGCTCGGGTTTGTAGAAATTGCGCCAGGTGTTGCGGATCAGTCGCCGGGGCGTGGCGAAGCTGCCGCCGCGCAGCACCCGGTAATCGCCGCCGAACCAGGGCGCCGAGTAGTCCCGGTAGGGGTCGGCGGCAAAGCCGGGATAGGGGGCGAAAGGACTCGCCGTCCATTCCCAGACGTTGCCCAACATCTGGACCGCGCCCCAGCCGCTTATTCCGCCGGGATAGTCGCGAACCGCCGCCGGCCCGGCCCAGCGGGCGTCGAGCCGGGCCAACCGTTCGATCGGTGCATCGGATCCTTCTCCCCAGGGATAGCGGCGTTTGGATATTTCTCCCGGCGCGGTGGCGGCGGCCCGCTCCCATTCCGCCTCGCTGGGCAGCCGCCGCCCGGCCCAGCGGCAATAGGCTTCGGCTTCGTGGAAGCTGACGTGCATAACCGGCTCGCCGGGGGCCAGGGGCAGCTCCCGGTCGAAGCGCCGCACCCGCCAGGCTCCCGAGTCTTTGCGCCAATAACGCGGACAGACCCACTGGAGTTGTTCGCGCATCCGCCAGCCGGCCTCGCTCCAGAATTCCCGGCGTTGATAGCCGCCGTCTTCCGCGAAAGCCGCGAACTCGGCATTGCTCACCGCATGGCGGGCGATGGCGAAGGCCGGCAGCGTGATCGGATGCGCCCACTTTTCGTTGTCGAAGACGAAGCCCTCTTCCGGCCGCGCCCCCAGTTCCATGGCGCCCGCCGGAATCTCGATGTCCCCGGCGCTTTCCCCAGGGTCCGCCGGCTCCGGCGGCGCGGACAGCGCCAGCGGATAACCCAGGGTCTGCCACATATAGCAGAACGCCTCGTTATGCATGTCCTGGTGAAAAATGCTCAGTTGCGCGAAGTACGCCGACTCGTCGCTCAGCGCCCCGCCGCTCAGCAAGGCCATGGAACGGTGGAACACGGCCTCCAGATAGCGATGGGTGGCGGCCAGGTCGGGCAGCTCCAGGGACCAGCGGGTGTCGTGGGCCACCCGCGACGAGTCGTACAGCGAATCGGCCCCCGGCAGCAGCGAAGGCGCCTCGAAATCTCCGCGCCGGTGCAGCCAGAATTCCTGGAACCAGCCGACATGGCCCAGTTCCCACAGCGGCGGATTGACGATGGGAATCAAAGGAACCGTCAGGCGCGGGCCCTCGATGGAGGCGAATAAGGCCAGAGTCAGCGCCTGGCTGGCTGCGAGCCACCGGGCCAGTACGGCTTCGTCCGGATAGGGCCGGTAGACGGAGAAATCCGGCCAAGCGGCGCGGTGAGGTGTCGGTACCATGGGGCTCCCAACAAAAAGGCTTGCCGAGGAACGCGATGCCCGCGGCTATAATCCCGAAAGCGGCAGGGCGCTGCGTCCGCCGCGCTTGTTTGTCGACCTTCCCAACGTGAATATCGTCATTGTAACTCCCGCCGCGCCCGGCACCCAGCACGGCAACCGCAACACGGCGCTGCGCTGGGCCCGGCATCTGCGGTCCCTCGGGCACCGGGTGGCCGTCATGGTGGAATGGGACGGCGGCGATTATGACGCCATGATCGCCCTGCACGCTCGCCGTAGCCATTCCTCCCTGCGGCGCTGGAAAGAGGCGCATGGCGAGCGCCCATTGGCGCTGGTGCTGACCGGCACCGATCTGTACCGCGACATCCGCGATGATGCCGAGGCACGCCAATCGCTGCTGCTGGCCGACCGCCTGGTAGTGTTGCAGGCTCAGGGCCTGGAGGAACTGGACGCCGGATTGCGCGCCAAGGCCCGGGTGATTTTTCAATCGGTGCGGCCGTGCAAGCGGATGCCGTCGCCCCGCCGTTATTTTCTGGTGACCGTGATCGGGCATTTGCGGGAGGAAAAAGATCCCTTCCGTGCCGCCTACGCCTTGCGCCATCTCCCGCCCGACAGCCGCATCCGCGTGGTGCATCTGGGCCGGGCGATGAGTCCCGAGGCCGAAAACGAAGCCCGTGTACTGATGCGAGCCGAACCCCGCTACCGCTGGCTCGGCGAACTGTCCCACGCCGCCGCCATGCGCTGGCTTGGGCGCAGCCATGTCATGGTGATCTCCAGCCGAATGGAGGGCGGCGCCCACGTGGTCTCCGAGGCCATCGGCGCCGGCGTGCCGGTCATCGCTTCCCATATTCCCGGCAACGTCGGCCTGCTCGGCGAGGCTTATCCGGGCTATTACCCCGTCGCCGACGCAAAGGCTCTGGCGCAACGATTGGCCCGGGCGGAAAACGATCCGGCCTGGTTGATCTCCCTGGAAGCCGCCGTCAAGGCTCGCCGTTTTCTCATCGATCCGGAGGCCGAGCGCAGTGCCCTGGAGGAACTGTTGCGCGGCGGGTCCTGAAGCTTGCCAGCCGTCGCCGCCAGCCCTCGGGCGGCAACCGGCGGCAAAAAAAATCGCGCCCTCGGGCGCGATTCGAGGTGGGTTGGCGCCGCGGATGCGGCGCCGGATCGTTATTTTTCCTTGGAACAATCCCGCGGGGTAATGTTTTTCTCCTTGGCGTACTTGGCCGCCATTTCCTCCAGGAAGGGCCGCGCCAGCGCTCGGTCGGATTTCACCCAGTCGCTTACTGCCACCCACTTGGCGCCATCCCATTGATTCAGACGAATCGAGCCGCCTCCTTCGTGGTCGGTGCAGGAGGTCTTGAGGGGTTGCATCAAGCCGAAGGCGCCCAGTTGCTTTAAGCGCTTGTCGTCGAGGTTGAGGTGCTCCAGGGCCCAGCGCACCTGCTCGCCGGTGACGGGCTTCTTGCCGTACTTGTCCATGGCCACCCGGATCGCTTCGATTTTCATGATGGCCATGGCAAGGCCTTGGTTATAGTTGGAAGTGCCCACCAGCTTGGGGTCCGCCATGTTGCCCTTTTTGGCCCCGCCGCTGTAATAGCGTTTGATGATCTCCTGGGTGACCGGGAAATTGGCGCCGTCGGCATAGAGATGGCCGCCGATATAGCCCTTGGCGGCATCGCCGGCGGCCAGCATGTCGTCGGTGGTGCTGGACCACCATCCTCCCACCATGCGGTCGGTGGGATAACCCACCCGCTGGGCGTTCTTGAGGGCGGAGACGGTCATCACTCCCAGGGTCCGCATCAGGATCCAGTCAGGTTTCTGCTGGCGCACCGTCAGCCATTGCGACTGTTGCTCAGCGCCGGGCGGCGCTACCGCGATCTTGAGGAGTTCGAAGCCGTATTTCTTGGCTTGCAATTCCAGCATGGGCAGTACTTCCTTGCCAAAGGCGGTGTCGTGGTACAGGAAGCCGATCTTCTTGCCCTTGAGCTTGTCCATGCCGCCTTCCCGCTGACCGATGTATTGCACCAGGGCGGTGTTGGCGCTTTGGTAGGTGGTCATCAGGGGAAACACCCACGGGAATACCCGGCCGTCGGCGGCATCGGCCCGGCCCAGGCCGATGTTGATCAGCGGCACCTTGTCCTGAGCCGCCCGCTCGGTGAGAGCATAAGAGGCCGGGGTGTTGAGGGTGTTGTAGAACGGCATGCCGGTGGGGACGCGGGTCTTCATCCGCTCATAGCACTCGATGGCCAAGTCGGGCTTGTATTGGAACTCGCATTCTTCCCAAACCAGCTTGAGGCCGTAAACGCCTTTGTCCCGGTCGTTGATCAAATTCATGTAATCGAGCCAGCCGGCGGCGATGCCGATGCCAATGGAGGCGATGGGCCCGACCCGGATAGTGTTAACGGGAATGAATTGCTCGGCCGCGGAAGCCGGCCCGGCCGCCAGCACGGCGATGCCCAGCGTGGCGGCGCAGCCAGCCTGTTTGAGGGTTTGGGTGAAACAGTTATGGAACATGGGACGGTCTCCTAAATATGTTGTCGCGATATGTTGTCGCGGTAATGATGGTAACGCCACACAGCCGGGGAGCCGGAAGTCGTGGCCGCCGAACGCCGCAGAGTGCCAGCATACGCGAACAAGCCGCCCGATTCCAGGGGGAGGGGATAGCGGTCCCGAACTTACGGTTTGTCGCCCTCCCGTACCTTGAGCAAGGTAGCCTCGATGCCGTTGCCGCGCAGGGTGTCCTTGGTCGGACGGGAAGCTTCGGCGCTGGGGTAGGGGCCCAAGCGGACCCGGTGCCAGACCCCCTTGTCGGGCAGGGTGGCGGTGTTGATGGAGGCCTCCATTCCCAGCAAGGCCAGGCGGGCTTTCAGGTTGTCGGCGTCGTCGGCGTTCTGGAAGGCGCCGACTTGCAGGTAATAACCTTCCTTGGGCCGTTCGGGAGCGGCGGCCGGTTTGCCGGCGGGTTCGGCCACGGGTTCCTCGATGCCGGGCAGGATTTTGTAGAAATCGAAACGAGGCTTGGCTGCCGCCGATTTTTCCGAGGACGGTGTTTTGTTGGCGGGTTCGGCTTGGCCTTTGGATTGTTCCCGGGTTCCGTCCTGCGCGGGTTGGGTCGGGGCCGCCGGGGTTCGGTAAAGCGCCCAGGCTACCGCCAGGGCCGCCGCCAATCCCAGCAGCAGTCCGATCAAAATGCCGGCCACCAGCGTGCCGCCGGTTCCGGAGGGTTTGCGGCTGGGTTTGTGGTCGTGGGTCATGGGGCTCACATCTTTTCGGGGGCGGTCACTCCCAGCAGCCCGAGTCCATTGCGCAGCACTTGGCCGGTGGCGGCCACCAAGGCCAGCCGGGCCAGCTTCAGGGCCGGGTCGGGCGCCAGGAAATGGGTGGCATTGTAGTAGCTGTGGAAAATCCCGGCCAGGTCTTTGAGATAGAACGCGACGATGTGGGGGGCCAGTTCCCGGGCGGCGATTTCGACGATCTCCGGATATTCCATCAAGCGCCGCAGCAGGAGCATTTCCTGCGCCTCCTCCAGCGGAGCGGGGTCGGCGTTAACCAATGCCGCCGGGTCTTTCCCCCATTGGGCCAAGACGCTGCAAATCCGGGCGTGGGCGTATTGAACGTAATACACCGGGTTCTCGTTGCTGCGGGATTTGGCAAGATCGAGATCGAAGTCCAGGTGCTGGTCGCTGTTGCGCAGCACATAGAAGAAGCGGGCCGCGTCGTTGCCCACCTCTTCCCGCAATTCCCGCAGCGTGACGAATTGCCCGCCGCGGGTGGACATGGAGATTTTTTTCCCGGCCCGGTACAGCACGGCGAATTGCACGAGGACGACGGTGAGCCGCTCGGGATCCTGCTCCAAGGCCCCCATGGCGCCCTTGAGACGGGGCGCATAGCCGTGGTGATCGGCTCCCCAGACGTTGACGAGCCGGTCGAAGCCCCGCTGGAATTTGTTGAAGTGGTAAGCGATATCCGAGGCGAAATAGGTGAACTGGCCGTTCTCCCGCCGCACCACCCGATCCTTTTCGTCGCCGAAGTCGGTGGCCCGGAACCACAGCGCGCCGTCCTGCCGGTACAGATGCCCGGCCCCATCCAACTGCGCCACCACCCGCGCCACTGCTCCGGAGTCGAACAAGGAGCGCTCCGAGAACCAGGTGTCGAAATTCACTCCGAATTCCAGCAGATCGTTGCGGCCGTCGCCGAGCTGCTCGGTGAGGGCGAAGTCGTGGACATAGGCATAGTCCTCTCCCAGCAGTTTTTTGGCATTGGCGATGAGGGCGTCCAAATGAGCTTCCGGGTCGTCTTCGGCCGCCGGCGCGCCGGCGGTCACCGCCTCGGCGGGGCGCAGGTAGCGCCGGCCGTGGACGGCCCAGATTTGGGCTCCCATGGCTTTGACGTAGTCCCCTTGGTAGCCGTTGGCGGGGAAGGGGATGTCCGTCCCCGCCGCTTCCAGATAGCGCAGCCAGGTGGATAGGGCCAGGGTGTCCATCTGCCGGCCGGCATCGTTCACATAGTATTCCCGCTCGACTCGCCAGCCGGCGGCGGCCAGCAGATTCGCCAGACTGGCCCCGTAGGCCGCCCCCCGGCCGTGGCCCACGTGCAGCGGCCCGGTGGGATTGGCGGAAACGAATTCCACCAGCACCCGCCCCCGCTCTCCGGCCGGCCGGTTTCCGTAGCGCTCGCCGGCCCCGAGCACCCAGCCGGGGGCCCGGCGTCTTACCTCGGGGCGAAAATGAAAGTTGATGAAGCCCGGGCCGGCGATCTCGGCGCGGTCCAAATAAGGGGACGGCCCCAAGCCGGCCAGCAGCGCCGCGGCGACTTCCCGGGGCGATTTGCGGGCCGCCTTGGCCAATTGCAGGGCGATGTTGCTGGTGTAGTCGCCGTGCTCGACCTGCTTGGGCCGTTCCAGCAGCGGCTCCGCCGTTGCGCCGGGAAGGACCCGGGCCACCGCGTCGCGCAGCAGAGCGGTCAAATGGGCCTGGAGATCGGGAATGGCATCCATGGGGGAGCGGATGAAAAAGGGCGCATTATAGCCGGGCAGGGATTTTCTCTAGAACTCGATGGGGTCCACATCCAGCCCCCAGCGTACTCCCGGCGCCTTGATGTCCGCCAGCTTCGCCTGCCAGGCGGACAGAAAGCGCTGCAAGGCTTTGCGGGAAGTCGATTGAATCAGCAGTTGCCCCCGCTCCTTGCCGGCCAGCCGCGGCATGGCGGCGGGGACCGGATCGTAGAGGGTCACCTCAGGCGGCGGCGGGGTGGATTGGGCCGCCAGCCGCAAAAAAGCCAAGACCGGGTCCGGAGTCCGGGCCTCGGCGCGCAGCAGCGCCTCGTGGGCATAGGGGGGAAACCCCGCTTGACGGCGTTCCGCCAGCAGCCGCTGGGCGAAGCCGGAATAATCCTGGGCGCGCAGCGCGGCGAATAACGGGTGATCCGGAAATTCGGTTTGAATCAGCACCTCCCCGGGAATTCGGTCCCGTCCGGCGCGGCCGGAGACCTGCATCAACTGGGCGAACAAGCGCTCGCCGCTCCGATAGTCGGGGCTGAACAGCGAGGCATCGGCATTCAGCACGCAGACCAGATTCAGATGGGGAAAGTCGTGGCCCTTGGCCAGCATCTGGGTCCCCACCAGCACGTCCACCGCTCGGGTCGCCATGGCCTCCCGCAATTCGGCCCAGGCGTTCTTGCGCCGGGTACTGTCCCGGTCGATGCGCAAGACGCGGGCTCCCGGCAGATGGCGTTGCAGGGTTTGCTCGACGCGCTGGGTACCGTGGCCCACGGGAGCCAGATCCTGGTTGCCGCACTCGGGACAGGCGGCGGGAATCTTTTCCCGGTGGCCGCAGTGATGGCAGCGCAGCGCGCCTTCGTTCCAATGCAGCACTAGCCGGGCGGTACAGCGGCGGCAGCCGGCGCACCAGCGGCAGTGGCGGCACAACAGCGCGGGGGCGTAGCCGCGGCGGTTGAGGAACACCAGGCTCTGGCCCCGGGCGGCGACGTTCTCCCGCAGCGCCGCCAAGCTCGGCTCGGCGAAGCCGTCGACCAACGGCTGCTTGCCGGTATCCACCAGCCGGATCCGCGGCGCTTCCGCCTTGGCTCGCCGGGTCAGGCGCAACAGCCCGTAGCGGCCTGCCAGCGCCCGGCCGGTGCTTTCCAGCGAGGGGGTGGCCGACCCCAGCACCACCGGGACGTTCCTCTGCCGCCCGCGGTAGACCGCCAAATCCCGGGCCGAGTAGCGCAAGCCCTCCTGCTGCTTGAAGGAGGTATCGTGCTCTTCATCCACCACGACGAGTCCCAGCCGCGGCAGCGGGGTAAACACCGCCAGCCGGGTGCCCAGCACCACATCGGCTTGTCCTTGGGCGGCCGCCAGCCAGTGGCGCAGCCGCTCGCCTTCGCCGAGCCCGCTGTGCAGCCAAACCAGGGAATGCCGCGCGAAGCGAGCCCGAAACGCCGCCGCCAATTGCGGAGTCAGGCCGATCTCCGGAACCAGCACCAGGGCCTGTCGCCCTTGTTGCAAGGTTTCGGCGATGAGCCGCAGATACACTTCGGTCTTGCCGCTGCCGGTGACGCCCTGCAGCAGCCAGCAGCGGAACCGGTTCCGCTCCCCGTCGATGGCGGCCACGGCCTGGGATTGCTCGTCGGTCAGGACCGGGGCCGGGATGGGCGCGATGGGCAGGGCGGGCAAGGCGGGAGGCGCAATCTCGATCCGCTCCTCGGCCAGCCCCAGGGCCACCAATTCCCGCATCGCCCCTAGGGCCCGGGGGGAGAGGGCCTTCAGTTGATCGATGCTTAGGCGCGGGTGGGCGAGCAGCATTTCCAACACCCGGCGCGGCAAGATTTTTCGCGGCGGCAGGCGGCTTGGCCCATCGGTCCGGGCCAAGGGTGTCGGCAGCCAGCGGCGCTCCACCGGCAGGGTGGCGCCGGCGCGCCGCAAGCCTTGAGGCAAGCCGCCCAGGACTACTTCTCCCAAGGGGTGGTGGTAATAGCCGGCGCAGAAGCGGAACAATTCCAGCACGTCGCCGGGCAACCGGGTCTCGTCCCGCACAATGCGGGTCACGGGCTTGAGCCGTGCGGCCGGCAGCGCCGAGGTCTCGGCCAACTCCATCAAAATCCCGGCCCGCTGCCGAGAACCGAAAGGCACCAGCACCCGGCAGCCGATATCCGCCGCCGAGGCCCCGTCGGCCCGATAGTCGAACAGAGTGGCGAGGGGGACGTCCAGGGCCACGCGGGCGAAGGTCATAGGAGGAAGCCCCGTGGAGTCAAGCCCTGCGGCGGGCTCAAGCGATAAAGTACTTGGCTTCCGGATGATGGACCACGATGGCGCTGGTGGAATGCTCGGGCCACAGTTGGTCCTCGTCGCCCAACTGGACGCCGATGCGCTCGGCGTCCAGCAGTTGCAGGATTTTTCCCTGATCCGCCAGATTGGGGCAGGCGGGGTAGCCGAAGGAATAGCGGCTGCCGCGATAGCGCTGCTTGATGAGATCGGCCAAGTCCCGCGCGTCCTCTCTGCCGAACCCCAACTCCACCCGGATACGCTTATGCACGAATTCCGCCAGTCCTTCCGCGCCTTCCGCCGCCAGGCCGTGCCAGTAAAGGTATTCCTGGTACTGGTCTTGGGCGAACAATTGCCGGGCGAAATCCGCCGCGTATTGCCCCACGGTCACCAGCATGAAGCCCACCACGTCCATCTCGCCGCTTTCCGCGGGCCGGAAAAAATCGGCGATGCACAGCCGCCGGGCCGATTTTTGCCGGGGCAGGGTGAAGCGGCAGCGTTCCGCTTGGCCTTGCGGATCGGTATAAATCACCAGATCGTTGCCCTCCCCCCGGCAGGGAAAATATCCGTAGACGGCCTGGGGTTTCAAAACCTGCCGGGATTCGTTTTCCGCCGCCAGCCGGTTGAGGATGGGATCCAGCTCCCGGCGGGTGTATTCCCGGTATTGCTCCGGGCCCCGGCCCCGGGGCTTGAAGCCCCACTGGAATTTATACAAGGTGTTGCGGTTGATGTAGGGCAGCACCGCTTTCAAGGGGATCTGTTCCAGGCATTTAACCCCCCAGAATGGCGGGGTGGGGACGGGGTTGTCGTGACGGACAGCGGAGCGTTCGGCCATGGGGGTTTTTTAGGGGGCGGGTAGGCTGACGGAAACGGAGAAACCCCGTATATTAGTCGCAAGTCAGGAGTCGCGGTACCCATTGCGCCGGTACGGGACCCTCCGATCCTTGGTTTTTTGAGCCCTGATCCCGGTATTTCCTTGAAACCCGCTCCCAACATCGCCCGCCTGGTTTTGGACCGGCTTGCCGAACTGGGGTTGCCTTCGACTCTCGAGAATTACTCCCGTTATTTTCGCGAGATAACCGGCGCCTCCCCCCAGGCTGCACCGCCTAGCGAGACTTCATCCCCGGTGGGCGATTCCGAGGGGCCCTTCAGCAGCCATGTTTTTGGGCTGTCGGTGGTGGAGGCGGCCCGAAAAATCGTCGATACCGTTTCCCAGACCGCCGACGACCTTGCCAAAAACATCGGCGACCCTAATCGGGAAATCAAGCCCTCCCCCGAAATTCTGGCTCGGGCCCAGGAACACAAGCAGATCCTGGCATTGTTGGGCAGTGTCATTGCCACCGCCAACGCGATGCACCGCACGGTGGAGCAACTGATCCAGGCCCGGCAAGCGCTGGACCAACTCAGGGTCGAGCTCAACGCAAACCAAGCCCTGCTGCATCAAGACCCCCTGACCGGCATCCTCAACCGCCGCGGCATGGACGATCTGCTGGCCCGGGAGGCGGCCCGCAGCCGGCGGGTTAGCGGGGCGTTGGCGGTAGCCATGATCGATCTGGATCATTTCAAGCAGATCAACGATAGCCACGGCCATTCGGCCGGAGACCGGACGCTGATCCACTTTGTGGAAGTGGCGAAATCGATGCTGCGGGAAACCGACGTGCTGGTGCGTTACGGCGGCGAGGAGTTCCTGGTGATCCTGCCGGAAACCGACGCTGCCAGCGCGGAGAGGGTGGTCGAGCGCTTCAAGCAGGCGATAGCCCAAACCCCCTTGATTTTGGAAGGCAAGCAGATTTCCTTTACCTTCAGCGCCGGGATCGCCCAGCTCAGGGGCGGGGAGAACAGCCATGGACTGGTGCTGCGGGCGGACCAAGCCCTCTATGAGGCGAAGCAAGCCGGCCGAGATTGCATTATAATCGCCGGCCCATAACGTCCCCCGGCCCCACCGAGCTTGCTGGCCGCTGCGGCGCCTGTTACCCATCATGAAGCCGACTTTTCTGGAGCGCCTGCGATCCCGCGTCCTGCTGTGCGACGGCGGCACCGGCACCCTCATTCAAGCTCGCGACTGGGACGTGGAACAGGATTTCCTCGGCCTGGAAAATTGCTCGGAAATTCTCAACCTGAGCCGCCCCGACTTCGTCGCCGAGATGCATGGGGCTTACCTGGAGGCCGGCGCCGACTGCATCGAGACCAATACCTTCGGCGCCAACAAGGTGGTATTCGCCGAGTTCGGCTTGGTGGAGCGGACCCGCGAGATCAACCGCCGCGCCGCCGAAATCGCCCGGGCCGCCGCCGACGCCGCCGCCACTCCCGAATGGCCCCGCTACGTGCTGGGCTCGGTGGGCCCCGGCACCAAGCTCGCCAGCCTGGGCCACACTGATTACGATACCCTGGAGGATTCCTATGCCGAGCAGGCCCGAGGCTTGCTGGATGGGGGCATCGACTGTTTTTTGCTGGAAACTCATCAGGATTTATTGACCGTCAAGGCGGCGGTCAACGGCTGTAAGATTGCCCGCCGCGAGCAGGGTCGGGAAGACGTTCCCATCTTCGTTCAGGTGACCATCGAAACCACCGGCACCATGCTGGTGGGCAGCGACATCGCCGCCGCCGCGGTGGCCATCGACGCGCTGGACGTGGACGGCATGGGGCTCAATTGCGCCACCGGCCCGGCGGAAATGGCCGAGCACGTCAAATGGCTGGGCGAGCATTGGCGCAAATTCATTTCGGTGATGCCCAATGCCGGTCTGCCCATGCTGGTGGATGGCCAGACCGAATATCCGCTGCTCCCCGGCGAATTGGCGGAATGGCAGGAGCGCTTCATCGACGAGGACGGCGTGCATTTGATCGGCGGCTGCTGCGGCACCACCCCGGAGCACATCCGGCAACTGCGCGGCATGCTGGATCGCCGCGCCGACTCGGTCCCGGCGGCGCGGCGGCCGCGTTGGGAACCGGCGGTTTCTTCCCTGTACAGCGCCTATTCGCTGCGTCAGGAGAACGCCCTATTCGCCATCGGCGAGCGCTCCAATGCCAACGGCTCGAAGAAATTCCGCGAGGAACTCAACGCCGAAAACTGGGATGCCCTGGTGGCCATCGGCCGGGAGCAGGTGAGAGAGGGCTCCCATGCGCTGGATGTCTGCACCGCCTACGTGGGACGCCCGGAAGTCCAGGACATGGTTCAGGTGGTGTCCCGTTACCGGGGGCAAATCGCCGCCCCCTTGGTGGTGGATTCCACCGAGGTGCCGGTGATCGAGGCGGCCTTGAAGCTGATCGGCGGCAAGGCGGTGATCAATTCCATCAATTTCGAGGACGGCGAGGAGCGGCCCGCCACCATCCTTAAGTTCGCCAAGAAATACGGCGCGGCGGTCATCGCGCTGACCATCGACGAGCAGGGCATGGCCAAGGCCGTGGACGACAAGCTACGCGTCGCCCGGCGACTCCATGACTTCGCCGTCGCCCGGCACGGCCTGCCGCCTTCCGACCTGATGTTCGATCCCCTGACCTTCACCATTTGCACCGGCATGGAAGATGACCGGCTGCACGGCGTGAACACGCTGAATGCCATCGAGCGCATTGCCCGGGAACTGCCCGAATGCCAGATCCTGCTGGGGCTCTCCAACATCAGCTTCGGCCTCAATCCGGCGGCCCGCCACGTGCTCAACTCGGTGTTCCTGTCCCATGCGCAAAAGCGCGGGCTGACCGCCGCCATCATCCACGTCTCCAAGATCATGCCGCTGCACAAGATCGACCCGGAACAGCGGCAGGCGGCGGAAGACCTCATCTTCAACCAGTGGCGCGACGGCCGGGATCCGCTGCTGCGCTTCATCGATCTGTTCAAGGACGCCGCCGCCGCAACCGCGCGAAAAGCCAAGCCCGCCGGCATCGAGGAGCGCCTCAGGGCGCGCATCGTGGACGGCGACAAGCAGGGCTTGAGCCAGGATCTGGACGAGGCCCTCAAGCGCTACCCCCCCCTGGAGATCATCAACACCTTCCTGCTGGATGGCATGAAAGTGGTCGGCGAGTTGTTTGGTTCGGGGGAGATGCAATTGCCCTTCGTGCTGCAAAGCGCCGAAACCATGAAAGCCGCGGTGGCCTATCTGGAGCCCTTCATGGAACGGGCCGAGGGCCAGCACAAAGGCGTCATGGTGATCGCTACGGTGAAGGGGGATGTCCACGACATCGGCAAGAATCTGGTGGACATCATCCTCACCAACAACGGCTACAAGGTCATCAATCTGGGCATCAAGCAGCCCCTGGCCCAGATCCTGGAAGCCGCCCGCGAGCATGGCGCCGATGCGGTGGGCATGTCCGGGCTGCTGGTAAAATCCACGGTGATCATGAAAGAAAGCTTGGCGGAGATGGCCAAGGAGCGCATCGCCATCCCGGTGTTGCTGGGCGGCGCGGCGCTGACCCGCCGCTATGTCGAAACCGAATGCCGGGCGGTTTATACCGAACCCGGCAAAGTGCATTACGCCAAGGATGCGTTTTCGGGGCTGCGGCTAATGGATCGGATCATGGCCGAGCAGCGCGGCGAGCCGGTGGCGGCGGAGAGCGACACGGATGGCGGAGAATGAAGAATAGCTTCGCCGCGGTGACTTGTTCAGACCTTCCTCAGGCTCCCAACGCGGCTCCCAGCGCCTTGCCGATCCAGTAAGTCAGACCCCCTGCCGCGGCGCCGATGGCCAGCATCCGCAACCCGCCCAGCCAGGCGCTCTTGCCGGTAAATAGGCTGAGGATGGCGCCGACGCCGAACAGAGCCGCCGCCGAGATCGTCATCGACCCCGCCAAGGCCGCCGCGCCGCCGGCGAACAGCAGCGGCAGCAAGGGCACCAGGGCGCCCGCCGCGAAGGCTCCGAAGGAGAACAGCGCGGCGCCCCACGGCGACCCCAGGGATTCCGGGTTGAGCCCCAATTCCTCGCGGGCCAGGGTGTCCAAGGCTTGTTCGGGATCGGTGATGATGCGCCGGGCCAGCCGCCGGGCCTCGTCCTCGGGTAGGCCCCGGGCGGCATAGATCAAGGCCAGCTCCTCGGCCTCCTCCTCCGGGTATTGCTCCAATTCCTCCCGCTCCAAGGCGATCTGGCGCTCGTACAGCTCCCGTTGCGAACGCACCGAGACGTACTCTCCGGCCGCCATGGAAAAAGCTCCCGCCAACAGCCCGGCGATTCCGGAGAGCAGAATGACGCCCGGTTCCGGGCCGGCTCCCGCGACTCCCAGAATCAAGCCGGCATTGGATACCAGTCCATCGTTGACGCCGAACACCGCCGCCCGCAGGTTGCCGCCCCCCGCCAAGCCCCGGTGGCGCCGGGTCTCGGCTCCCGGCGAACCCGGCGGCAGGCGCCCGGAGGCATATAAAACCATGCCGCGTATTTTCATGGCAGCCAGCACGGTGCGTAGTGGGCCTGCCCCGAATCGGGCGATGAGCCGGGCCACCAAACGCGCCCGCAAGTCCGGCCGGTAACCTTGCGGAATTCCGCCCCCGGTTTTTTCCGCTTTCCGGACCCATAGTTCGGCCTGCCGCTCGGCCTCTCGGGCCAGCTCCAAAAACAAAGCCCGCCGGGGAGTGCCGCGTTCGGCGTCGGCGATGGCCCGGTAAAGATAGGCCGAGCGCTTCTCGGCAAGCCAATTGCCGGCGGTTTCGAGGGAGGGCACGGATTGAAGGCTTGAAGGCGCAAAAAATGTTAATGTTAATGTTAAAGCGAGTTCAAACTAAAATTAACATAACCGGACCCCCAGTAGGAGGTGATCCGGCAAGGACTTGGCGGGTTCATTGCGAAAAAGCACCGAGGAGGGGAAATTTTTGGTTCGCGGCGCGGCCCCGATCTTGACTCGGCTGCGGGAGTTTTGGGGCGCCTCGTCCTGGATTTCCGTAGCGCTGTTAGCCGGTGTCGCCGCCTCGGCGATCGCCTGGGGGATTGCCGCCGACTTGGTGGAGCGCCGGCAACAGGCCGAGTTTCGTTCCCAAGCGGTTCAAGCCACGGAACTGATCCGGGGCCGTCTGGAAAGCTATACCCAGGTGCTGCGGGGCTTGCAGAGCTTGTTCCGGATCAAGTCCGAAGTCACCCGCGCCGAGTTCCGGCGTTACCTGGAAGGCAGCGATTTGCCCCGGCTTTTTCCGGGCTATCAGGCCGTCCATTTCAGCCGCTTGGTTCCCGCCGCCGACAAGGAGCGGTTCGTGGATGCGGTGCGCCGCGACCGCAGCTTGCTGCCGCAAGGCTATCCCGGGTTTGCCGTCGCTCCGCCCGGAGAGCGGCCTGAATATCTGGTGATCGATTACGTGGAGCCCTATGCCGGCAACGAAGGCGCCATGGGTTTCGATGTCTACAGCCGGGAACAAACTCGGGGCACCGTCGAGCAGGCCAGGGATACTGGCCGCAGCGCCGCCACCGGGCCCTATACCTTGTTCCAGGACAGCGGCTCGCCGCGCATGGGCTATGTCCTTACCCTGCCGGTGTACCGGATCGGCGCGCCGCTGGATACCGTGGAACAGCGCCGCGCCGCTTTCTGCGGCGTGGTCTCGGCGGCTTTCCGCATTGAGGAATTGATGGCCCGGATTCTCGATTTGGAAACGCGGGCCGGCCTGGGATTCGTGATCGACGATTTGGGCTCCCCGGAGGAGCCGGGAGCCGTGACCGGCCGGCTGTTCAGTTGGGGAGAGCCGGACACGGCCGCGCAACGGTTCATGCACTCCGCGGAAATTCCCGTGGGGTCCCACCGCTGGCGGATGCGAGTGTTTCACAGTCACGCTTCGTCTCCGTATTTCCAGGCTCTCCCCGTCACGGTGGCGATCAGCGGGCTGGTGACCACCGGGCTGCTGGCCCTGCTGGTCGCCCTGCTGTTCACCGGCCAGCGCCGGGCCGCGGCGCTGGCCGGGGACATGACCCGGGAATTGCGGGACAGCGAAGAGCGGCTGCGGGTGATGATCGAAACCATCCCCATGCCCATCATTTTTTCCCGCCGGAGAGATGGACATGTGCTGTTCATCAACCACTGGACGGCAGAATATTTCGGGGTGCGCCGCCAGGAGGGGGAAGGGCGCACGGCCTACGATTACTACGCCGATCCCGAGGATCGCCGTCCGGTGGGAGAACGGCTGCGCCGGGACGGCTTCGTGCGGGATTACGAGACTCGTTTCCGCAAGGCGGATGGCACGGTGTTCTGGGGCGCCTTATCCATCCAGTCGGCGGTGTTTCAGGGCGAGCCGGCGGTGCTGGCCGTGGTCCAGGACATCAGCGCCCGCAGGGCGGCGGAGGCAGCGCTGCGGGAAAGCGAGGAACTGAACCGAGTGATCGCGGAAACCATTCCCATCGCCCTGTCCGTTACCCGCCTGGAGGACGGTGCAGTGGTGTCCCACAGCCCGCGGTTCAGGGAAATTTTCGAGATTGCCGCCGATGGCGAAGAATTTCCGGCGATAGCCCAGTACGACGCTCCCTCGGACCGGGAGCGTTTTCTTGAGGCGCTCCGGCGGCAAGGGGCGGTGCGGGATTTCGAGGTGCGCATGAAGACTCGTGGCGGCCGCCGCTTCTGGGGGCTGCTTTCCGCCCGGACGGTGCTGTTGCGGGGAGAACAGGTGATCGTTGCCGCCACCCAGGACATTTCTTTTCTGAAAGAGACCGAAGCCGCGCTACGGCAGGCCAACCAGGTTCTGCAAACTATTATCGAGACTTCCCCCTTGGCGATTTTTGCCCTGGGTCCGGATTATCGGGTGACCCTGTGGAATCCCGCCGCGGAACGGCTGTTCGGCTGGTCGGCCCAGGAAGCGGTCGGCGGGTTTTCGCCTATTTTGCCCAAGGAGCAGACCGAGGATGGCTTGGTCTTGGCGGAAAGAATCCGCGCCGGCCGGGAAATCACGAATGTCGAGATCACGCGTAGACGGCGGGATGGCTCCAGGGTGCTCCTCGACCTTGCCGCGGCACCGCTGCGGGATCCCGGCGGCCAAATGACCGGGGTGATGGTGATCGCCGCGGACATCACCGAGCGCAAACGGGCCGAAGAAGCCTTGCGCCTGAGCGAAGAGCGCTTCCGGGCGTTGACCGAGAATGCCTCGGACATCATCCTTGTGGTCGGGGAGGACAAGAAAATCCTCTACGAAAGTCCTTCGGCCCGCAGGTTGCTTGGATACGGAGGCGAGGAGCGCCGGGGCCAGTCGGCTTTTTCGAATACCCATCCGGACGACCTGCCGCTGCTGGAGGCAGCCTTCGCCAAAGCGTTTTCCGCTCCCGAGGAAACCATTCTGGCCCGCTTCCGGGTCCGCTGCGGCGACGGGTCCTGGCGGATATTCGAGGCGGTCGCGATCAATTGCCTCGCCAATCCGGCGGTGCGGGGCATCGTGGTCAATGCTCGGGACGTGACCGAGCGCCAGCAGTCCGAGGAGCGGCTGGCCTTCCTCGCCCAGCACGACACCCTGACGGGACTGCCCAACCGCAACCTGATGATGGACCGCCTCTCCCAGGCCATGGTCCAGGCCCATCGCTCCGGCAAGCGGGTCGCAATCCTGTTCGTGGACCTGGACCGCTTCAAAACCATCAACGACTCCTTGGGTCATGAAGCGGGGGACAGGCTGCTGCAGACGGTGGGCTCGCGGCTATTGGGGTGCGTTCGCGAAGGCGATACCGTGGCGCGCCAGGGCGGGGATGAGTTCCTGGTGATCCTTCCGGAGATCGGCGATGCCGGGCACGCGAGCCAAGTGGCCGGAAAGATGCTGGAAGCCATCCATCAGCCCATGGTGCTGGATCGGCATGAGCTGCACGTTTCCCCCAGCATCGGGATCAGTATTTTTCCGGAGGACGGCGCCACCGCCGAGCATCTTATCAAAAACGCCGATATCGCCATGTACCAGGCCAAGGCAGGCGGGCGGGATCAATATCGCTATTTCACCTCGGAAATGAATACCCTGGCGCAGCGGCGGCTGACCTTGGAGCACCGGTTGCGCCAAGGGCTGGCCGAAGGGGAATTCCTGCTGCACTATCAACCCGAAGTGGATTTGGCCACCGGCAGGATCACCGCCGTGGAGGCCCTGGTGCGCTGGAATTACCGGGGCGAGGGGGAAATCTCCCCCGCCGAGTTCATCCCGGCGGCGGAGGAAACCGGCTTGATCCTCCCCCTCGGGGAGTGGGTGCTCACCGAGGCTTGCCGGCAGATTCGCCGCTGGCGCGACGCGGGCCATGCCTCCCTGTCGGTGGCGGTGAATCTTTCCGGACGGCAGTTCCGGCAAAAGGGTTTGGCCCAGCGGATACGCGGGATTCTCGCCGAATCCGGCTTGGGTGCGGATGCCTTGGAGCTGGAGATCACCGAAAGCAGCGTGATGGAAAATCCGGATCGGGCGGCGGCTATTTTGCGGGAATTGCGGGCCGCGGGCATCGATGTGGCCACCGACGACTTCGGCACGGGCTACTCTTCCTTGGCGTATCTCAAGCGCTTTCCCATCGGCAAGCTGAAAATCGACCGCTCCTTCGTCCGGGACATCACCACCGACAAGGATGACGCCGCCATCGTCGGCGCCATCATCGCCATGACGGAGAACCTGGGTTTGCGAGTGGTGGCCGAAGGGGTGGAAACCGCCGAGCAACTGGCTTTTCTCCGGGCCCACGGCTGCGGTTACGGTCAAGGGTATTATTTTTCTCGGCCTCTGCCGGCCGAAGCCCTGGACAGGCTGCTGGCCGTCGACCAGGGCCGTTTCCGCCTGCCGCAAGCGCCGGTCATTCCTTTCCCCGGAAGCTCCTTGCCTTGACAGGGGGTGGGGCCGCTGGCTAACATCTTCCGCCTTGTGGCGAATTAGCTCAGTGGTTAGAGCAGCGGAATCATAATCCGTTGGTCCGGGGTTCAAATCCCTGATTCGCCACCACCCCCATCCTTTAAGTGCCTGGGTTGCACAGCGTCCGGACAAAAAAGCGCTTCCCCCTCCTGATCGGCATGCTGCTGGCGATGGGAGCGGTCTGGCCTGTTTACGCGCAGCAGCGCGTGCTGCCCGGGAAGGCCGAGCCCGGCGCCTTGATCGCCCATGAATACCCCTATCTGGACATTTCCGGGGAGCGGCGCCGTCTCGCGCCGGGGGGGCGGATTTTCGATATCCACAATCGGATTATCCTGCCCGTTGCCCTGTCCGCCCCGGCTGACGTGGCTTTCGAGCTGGACATGAACGGTGACGTTTCCCGGCTTTGGCTGCTGACCCGGGAGGAACGGCTCCGCCTCGACGCCCGCAAGAAATCTTCCCGGTGAAAAAGCGCTTTTTCATTAAAACCTTCGGTTGCCAGATGAACGAGTACGACTCGGCCAAGATGGCCGACGTGCTCGCCGCCGCCGAAGGCATGGAGCCGGCCGCCGGCCCGGAGGACGCCGACGTGATTTTGTTCAACACCTGCTCGGTGCGGGAAAAAGCCCAGGAAAAAGTGTTCCACGATTTGGGGCGGGTACGGGCGCTGAAAAAAGCCAAGCCCGAACTGCTCATCGGCGTCGGTGGCTGCGTCGCCAGCCAGGAAGGCGCGGCCATCGTGGCCCGGGCGCCCTTCGTGGACCTGGTGTTCGGCCCCCAGACCCTGCACCGCCTGCCGGAGTTGTTACGCGCCCGGCGCGTCACCGGCCGGCCCCAGGTGGACATTGCCTTCCCGGAGATCGAAAAATTCGACCATCTGCCCCCCGCCCGGGTCGAAGGGCCGACGGCTTTCGTGTCCATCATGGAAGGGTGCGGCAAATACTGCTCTTTCTGCGTGGTGCCCTATACCCGCGGCGAGGAAGTTTCCCGGCCCTTCGACGACGTGCTGACGGAAGTCGCCGGCCTAGCCCGGCAAGGCGTGCGGGAAATCACCTTGTTGGGGCAGAACGTCAATGCCTACCGGGGCCCCATGGCCGATGGCGAGGCCGCCGACTTTGCCCTGCTGCTGGAATATCTCCACGAAGTTCCGGGCATCGAGCGGCTGCGCTACACCACCTCCCACCCGCGGGAATTCACCCCGCGGCTGATCGAGGCGCATGCCCAGCTTCCCAAGCTGGTGTCCCAGGTGCATCTACCGGTGCAGTCGGGCTCGGACCGGATCCTCGCCGCGATGAAGCGGGGCTATACCGTTCTGGAATACAAATCCATTGTCCGGCGGCTACGGGCCGCGCGGCCGGAGGTTTCCCTGTCGTCGGATTTCATCGTGGGCTTTCCCGGCGAAACCGAGGCCGACTTCGAGGCCACGCTCAAACTGGTGCGGGAAGTGGGTTTCGACGGCTCCTTCAGTTTCCTGTACAGCCCCCGGCCGGGGACTCCGGCGGCGGAACTCCCGGACGATACGCCCCAGGCGGTCAAGCTGGAGCGCCTGCGACGCTTGCAAGCCTTGCTGGAAGAACAGGCCCAAGCCATCAGCCGCTCCATGGTGGGCGGTGTGCAGCGGGTGCTGGTGGAGGGGCCGTCCAAGAAGGATGCCGGAGAATGGAGCGGCCGCACCGACAACAACCGGGTGGTGAATTTTCCTTGGGGGCCGATGCCGTTTCCGGGCGCCGGCCCGGACCGCATTCGGGGCTGTTTCGTCCCGGTGCGGATTACCGCCGCCTTGTCCCACAGCCTGAGGGGAGAAGTGGCGGTGCGGGAGTCGTGATGCCGCCCCCCAAGCCGCCGGCCCCGGCGGCCGATTCCGAGTGGCCCTTTAGCGCCCATGTTGCTGGGCCAGTGGATTTCGTCCTATCCCCCGTCAACAACCGGCGCTTGGCCAATCTATGCGGGGCGCTGGACGAGAATTTGCGCCGCATCGAAGCCGCCTTCGACATCTCCGTCGCCCATCGGGGCGAGCGCTTCACGCTGCGGGGCGATCCCGGCCGGACCGAGCGGGCGGCCCGGGCGATTCAATCCCTCTACGGCCAAGCCCAGCGGCACCTGGGAGCCGAGGAGGTGCAGTTGGGGTTGATGGAGTTTTTGGAGGGAATGCCCGAAAGCTCCGCCCCCGCCCCGGCCCTCAAGACCCGCAAGCCCGACCTCAAGGGCCGGACTCCCCGCCAGGAGCAGTACCTGCGCCAAATCCAAGAGCACGACGTGACTTTCGGCATCGGCCCGGCGGGCACCGGAAAGACTTATCTGGCGGTGGCCTGTGCCGTGGATGCCCTGGAGCGGGACGCGGTGCAACGCATCGTGCTGGTGCGCCCGGCGGTGGAGGCCGGGGAGCGGCTGGGCTTCCTGCCGGGGGACCTGGCCCAGAAGGTGGACCCTTATCTACGCCCCTTGTACGATGCCCTGTACGATCTCATGGGCTTCGACAAGGTGCATCGCATGTTCGAGCGGGCCGCCATCGAGATCGCCCCGTTGGCCTACATGCGGGGACGCACCCTGAACCAGGCGTTCATCATTTTGGACGAAGCCCAGAACACCACCCCCGAGCAGATGAAGATGTTCCTCACCCGCATCGGTTTCGGCACCAAGGCGGTGATCACCGGCGACATCACCCAGACCGATTTGGCCCGGCATCAGAAAAGCGGCCTCATCGAGGCCAAGGAGGTGCTGCGGGATATCCCGGGCATCGCCTTCACTTTTTTCCGTTCCGACGATGTGGTGCGGCATCCCTTGGTGGCCCGCATCGTCAACGCCTATCAGCGTCATGCCGAGGATGGCCGGGAACCGAGGGAGGCGACGTGAACCCCGGCTCCGCACGGCCAGCGGTGACCGTTCAAAAAGCCACCCGCGCCCCCGGCCTGCCCGGCGCCGCGCAATTGCGCCGCTGGGCCGGAGCGGCTCTAGTGGCCGACTCTGCTTCTGGGCCGCTGGTCCAACCGGCCCAGGTCACGCTGCGCTTCGTGGGCGAGCGGGAAGGCCGCCGCTTGAACCGGCAATTTCGCGGCAAGGATTACGCCACCAACGTGCTGACCTTCGTTTACCAGCGGCGACCGCTGTGGGGCGACGTGGTGTTGTGTCAACCGGTGATCCGGCGGGAGGCCGAGACCCAGGGCGCCGGCCTACAAGCCCACCAAGCCCATTTGGTGGTGCACGGCCTGCTGCATCTGCAAGGCTACGACCACGAGAACCGCCGGGATGCCGAAGTCATGGAGCGGCGCGAGGCGGAAATTCTCGGTGCCCTGGGTTATTCCGACCCTTACCGCGTTTATCGAGGATGACCGAGGTGGATGACACAAAAAATAGGCCGTGATGATGTCCATGGACCCTACTTCTAAACCCGGCTGGCTGGAGCGCTTGGGAGCCCTGTTGATGCGGGAACCCGAGGACCGGGAACAGTTGATCGAACTGCTGCATTCTTCCTACGAGCGCAATTTGCTGGACGGCGACGCCCTGAGCATGATCGAAGGCGTGCTGCAAGTCTCCGAGCTGCAAGCCCGGGACATCATGGTGCCGCGGGCCCAGATGGACGTGGTGGAGATCGCCGATCCCCCGGAAAAATTCATCCCGGTGGTCATCGAGGCGGGCCATTCCCGCTTTCCCGTCATCGGCGCCGACAAGGACGACGTGCTGGGCGTCCTGCTGGCCAAGGATCTGCTGCGTTACTACGCGGGGGAGTCGTTCAACCTGCGGGAGATGCTGCGGCCGGCGGTGTTCATTCCCGAATCCAAGCGGCTCAACGTGCTGCTCAAGGATTTTCGCCGCACCCGCAACCACATGGCCATCGTGGTGGACGAATACGGCGGCGTGGCGGGGCTGGTGACCATCGAGGATGTCTTGGAGCAGATCGTCGGCGACATCGAGGACGAGTACGATTTCGACGAGACCGAAGGCAACATCGTCGCGGAGCCGGACGGGCGTTTCCGGGTGAAGGCGCAAACCGAGATCGAGGACTTCAACGCGGCCTTCGGCACTGAATATGGCAACGAGGATTTCGACACCATCGGCGGGTTGGTGCTCAACCGCTTCGGCCGGCTGCCCAAGCGGGGGGAGGAAATCGTCTTTGACGAGTTGCGCTTCCGGGTGCTGCGCGCCGACAGCCGCCGGCTGCACGTTTTGCTGGTGGAAAAAATCCTCGAATGGCCCAACAGCGGGGCCGCTATGGCCGCTATGGCCGCTAAAGGGCCACCAGAAGGGCCACCGGAAGGACCGTCAGGAACCGGCCACTCGTGACCGTCGCCGAAGCGCTTCGCTCCCGCCTCGCGCGGTCTCCGGCGGCGGCCCTGCTGTTGGGGGCCGTCACCGTGGCCGGATTCCAGCCTTTCGCCCTGTTTCCGCTGCCGCTGCTGACCCTGGCTTTGCTGCTGGGCCAGTGGCAGCGGGCCCCGTCGGCGCGCCGCCGGATAGCCCTGGGGTTTGCCTTCGGCCTGGGTCTTTTTCTGGCCGGAGTCAGTTGGGTCTATGTGAGCCTGCACGATTTCGGCGCCATGCCCTGGCCCCTGGCGGCTTTCACCACCTTGCTGCTGTGCGCTTATCTGGCGCTGTATCCCGCCGTGGCGGGCTGGGCGTTCGGCGCGCTGCCGGCGTCTTTCGCGGTGCGGGCGTGCCTGATCCTGCCGGGCTGCTGGACGATACTGGAATGGTCGCGGGGCTGGCTGTTCACCGGTTTTCCTTGGCTGGCGCTGGGCTACTCCCAGATTCCCGCCAGCCCCTTGGCCGGCTTCGCGCCGCTGCTGGGAATTCACGGCGTCACTTTCGCAACCGTGGCTTGCGCCGGATCGTTGGCCGCCATTTTCCATGGAGGGCTGGCGGGACGCCGCCGTGCCGCGGCGTTGGCCGGCGGGACGCTGGTTTTGCTGCTGGTCGCGGGATGGGTTTTGAAGCAAGCGCGGTGGACCGTCCCCACGGGGGAACCGGTGACGGTAGCGCTGCTGCAAGGCAATATTCCCCAAGATCTCAAGTGGCGTCCGGAACGCCTCAAGACCACGCTGGATACCTATCTCGACAGGGTGTCGAACACCGATGCCCGGCTCATCGTCCTGCCGGAAACCGCCTTGCCGCTATTCCTCAAGGACGTCCCCCCGGCCTATCTGCTGGAATTAACGGAACATGCCCGCCGCAACGGCGGCGACGTGCTGGTGGGACTGCCCGAAACCCACGCTTCCCAGCCGGGGGTTTATTTCAACAGCGTGCTGAGCTTCGGCGCGTCCCCTTCCCAGGTCTACCGCAAGCGCCATCTGGTGCCCTTCGGCGAGTTTGTTCCCCTCAAGGCATGGCTCGGCGAAGTGGTGGCGGCTTTGGCGATTCCGCTGACCGATTTTTCCAGAGGCGCTCCCGACCAGCCGCCGCTGCAAGTCGCCGGGCAGCGGGTGGGGGTGAACATCTGCTACGAAGACGCTTTCGGCGATGAAATCATCCGGCAGTTGCCCGCCGCCACCTTGCTGGTGAACGTCAGCAACGTGGCGTGGTTCGGCCGTTCCATCGCTCCTTGGCAGCATTTGCAAATCTCCCAGGCGCGCGCCCTGGAAACCGGCCGCGCCGTGCTGCGGGCCACCAACACCGGGATGACCGCCGCCATCGCTGCCGACGGGACGGTGGTGGGGATGGCGGTTCCCTTCACCGGCGCGGTGCTGCGGCAAACGGTGCAAGGATTTTCCGGAGCCACCCCTTACGTCCGCTGGGGCGACGTTCCGGCATTGGGCTGGGCGGTGGCCGCGGTTGTCCTCGGCATCGCCCGGCGGCGCCGGGACGGGGCCGGGCCGCCGGTCGCATCTTCTCGCCCGTCGGCATGATCCCGGCCACGCAAGACCCTCGCGCTTTTCAGCGCGCCGCGTTGTGGCGTATCATCGCGGCTTTCGCATGGTCCAGAAACAATGGCCACTGAAGGGCCGCTAGAGTCTTCCGCCCTTCTCGCCCAAGCTTTCCGAACGTCGCCCCATGGAATTTGTCCAGAACAATCTTTGGTTGATCCTTATCGCCGCTCTCTCCGGCGGAATGCTGATTTGGCCGACCCTCGCCAAGCTCGTCAGCGGCGCCCTGGAAATTTCCGTCCAGCAGATGGTGCAGCTCATCAACCGCAACGAAGCTGTGGTTTTAGACGTGCGGGAGCCGGCCGAATTCTCGGCGGGCCACATCGCCCGCGCCAGATCCGTTCCGCTGGGCAAGCTGGCGGAGCGTATCGGCGAATTGGAGAAATTCAAGAACCGGACCCTGGTGGTGTGCTGCGCCAGCGGCCACCGCTCTTCCGCGGCCTGCGCGCTGTTGAAAAAAAGCGGCTTTACTCAAGTGGCGCAGTTGAAAGGCGGCTTTGCCGCCTGGCAGCAGGCCGGCATGCCGGTGGACAAATAAACCATGGCCAGAGTCGTGATGTACGCCACGGGGGTTTGTCCCTACTGCGTGATGGCCGAGCGGCTGTTGCGCTCCAAGGGGGTGGCCGAGATCACCAAAGTCCGGGTGGATTCGGACCCCGAGGAGCGGGCGAGGATGACCCAGCGTACCGGCCGGCGCACCGTGCCGCAGATTTATATCGGCGAACGCCATATAGGCGGCTACGAGGACTTGGCCGCCCTGGACCGGGCGGGAGGACTGGAGCCGCTGTTGGCCGAGCCCGGCTGACCGCCCTTTCGCCCGGCTGTTCCCCCCCATTTTTCCTAACCTTCAGGACAGCCCATGAGCGACGCGCCCCAGCCGGTATTCAGCATCGAGAAACTGTACGTCAAGGACCTCTCCATCGAAGTGCCCCACGCTCCCGGCGTGTTTCTGGAGCAACCGGCCCCGGAGGTGAGCGTGGAGATGCACTCGCGGGGCGGGCCTTTTGCCGAGGGCTTGTTCGAGGTGCTGCTGACCATCACCGTCACCGCCAAGCACCAGGACAAGACCCTCTTCCTGGTGGAAACCGCCCAGGCCGGGATTTTCCAGATCCGCAATATCCCGGATGGAGACTTGGAGCCGGTACTGGGGATCGCCTGCCCCAACATCCTGTTTCCCTACGCCCGGGAGGTGATTTCCGATACGGTGAGCCGGGCCGGTTTCCCGCCGGTGATCCTGGCCCCGGTCAATTTCGAGGCGCTTTACCAGCAGAATCGGCAAGTCCCGGCCGGGGCGGCTTAATCGGGTGTCGGGATTCCGTCGCTTGCGTCGAACCTCCGATAGCCGGACAACATGACCGCTATGGCCGCTAACAGGGTGTTGAAAAACGCCCGAAATGCCCCCTTCGATACGCGCTTCGCGCTACTCAGGGCGAACGGCAGCATACGGATTCCGTTCATGCTGAGTAGGCAGCTTGGCCGCCGTATCGAAGCCTGTCCTGAGCGAAGTCGAAGGGTACCGGGGGCGCTTTTCAACACCCGGCTAAAGGGCCACCGGAAGGGCCATTTGGAGTCGGCCACAAGGAAAAGATCGTGAACATCGCGGTGCTGGGAGCCGGGGCCTGGGGCACCGCCATCGCTATCCATCTGCTCCGTTTCCACGCCATGCGGCTGTGGGTGCGGGATCCCCGGCAATACTCGGAGATGGCCGCCGGGCGCCGCAACCTCAAATATCTCCCGGATCATCCGTTGCCGGTCGGGTTGCTGCTGCAACCCCGCCTGGAGGATGCCATCGCCGGAGCCGATCTGGCGCTGGCGGCCGTGCCGGTGTCGGGGTTGCGGCAGACCCTCAAGGCACTGGCCGCCGGCGGCTGCCGGGTTCCCGTCATCTGGTTGTGCAAGGGGCTGGAAGCCGGCACGGCGCTGTTTCCCCGCCAAGTGGCGGAGCAGGAATTGCCCGCCGACTGGTCCTGGGGCGCGTTGTCCGGCCCCAGCTTCGCCCAGGAAGTGGCCGCCGGCTTGCCCACGGCGGTCACGCTGGCCTCTCCCAATCGGGAATTTGCCCGGCAAACGGCGGCGGCCCTCAACAGTCGCCATCTGCGGGTGTATTCCAGCGGCGACGTGGCGGGAGTGGAGACCGCCGGCGCGGTGAAGAATGTCGTCGCCATCGCCGCGGGCCTGTCCGACGGCATGGGTTTCGGCCACAACGCCCGGGCCGCGCTGGTGACCCGCGGGCTGGCGGAGATGGCGCGGCTGGGGCGCCGCTTGGGGGGCCAGGCGGAGACCTTCCTGGGGCTTTCCGGGGTGGGCGACCTGATGCTCACCTGCACCGGAGACTTGTCCCGCAATCGCCGGGTCGGCCTGCTGCTGGCCCAGGGGCTGGATCTGGCGGAGATTCTGCAACGCCTGGGGCATGTGGCGGAAGGGGTGCAGACCGCCCCGGAAGTCCGTCGCATGGCGGAGGCGCTGGGGGTGGAGATGCCCATCACCGCGGCGGTGTGCCGGGTGCTGCACGAAGGATTGAGCGTGTCCGACGCGGCGGAAGCATTGCTGGCCCGGGAACCCAGGGAAGAGTGACGGCGCGGGTTCCGGGTTCCGAGCTCCGAATGCTGAGTTTCGGGTTCCGAGTTTCGGGTCAGCCTGTTAGCGGCCGCCGTCAAATCCTTGCTGCCGCCACGCTTCGAAGACCACCGCCGCCGCGGCGTTGGAGAGATTCAGGCTGCGGCTTGCCGGACGCATCGGCAGCCGCAGCCGCATGTCCCGCGGGAAAGCTTCCAGTATCGAGTCGGGCAGTCCTCGGGTTTCCGGTCCGAACACGAAACCGTCCCCCGGCCGGTACGCCGGCCGGTCATAGCGCACCCCGCCCCGCGTGCTGACGGCGAACAGCCGCGCCCCAGCCAACCGGCCGCGGCAACTTTGCCAATTCGGGTGGACCGTCATCTCCGCCCATTCCCGGTAATCCAGTCCAGCCCGCCGCAACCGGGCGTCGCTCAGGGCAAATCCCAGGGGTTCCACCAGATGCAAGCGGCAGCCGGTATTGGCGCACAGCCGGATGATGTTGCCGGCATTAGGCGGGATTTCCGGCTCAAATAGAATGACATCAAACATTTAGCTTGCAATATTAAAGCATTTTCGCTAATTTGTCGGCTGGCACAGAAACTGCAAACCCTGCCCGGAGTGATGGATACCCGCTAATAGAGATGGCCAGACCGGAAAAAATTCGCTTGGGGGAGATCCTGGTTCAGCAGGGCTTGCTGACGCCCGAGCAACTGCAAACCGCCTTGGACGGTCAAAAGCGCGGCGGCCGCAAGCTGGGCCGGGTGGTGGTGGAAAACGGCCTGGCCACCGAGGAGCAGATTTCCGAGGCGCTGGCCAGGCAATTCCAGATCCCCTACGTCAACCTCAAGTATTTCAACATCAAGCCCGATGCGGCCAATTTGCTGCCGGAGGTGCAGGCCCGGCGCTTCCGGGCCTTGGTGCTGGAAGATGCCGGCGCGGCGGTCAAGGTGGGGATGGCGGACCCGACGGACTTGTTTGCCTACGACGAGATTGCCCGGGTGCTCAAGCGGGACATCACCCTGGCGGTGGTGACCGAAAGCCAATTGCTGCAAACCATCGACCGGCTCTACCGGCGCACCGAGGAAATCGCCGGGCTGGCCCAGCAGTTGGAAGCCGAGATGGGGGAAGCCGCCATCGACTTCGCCGCCCTGGGGATCACCCCGGGTCTCGAAGACGCGCCGGTGGTGAAGCTGTTGCAAACCATGTTCGAGGACGCCATCCAGGCGCGGGCATCGGATATCCACATCGAACCCCAGGAAAAAAAGCTGCAAGTGCGCTTTCGCATCGACGGCGTGTTGCATCTGCAAACCGAGGCCGATCCGAAAATCGCCGCCCCCTTGGCGCTGCGCCTCAAGCTCATGTCCGGCCTGGACATCTCGGAAAAGCGCCTGCCCCAGGACGGCCGTTTCAACGTCAAGGTGCGCCAGGCCCAGGTGGACGTGCGGATCTCCACCATGCCCAGCCAGTGGGGCGAATCGGTGGTGATGCGGCTGCTGAATCAAAGCGGCGGCGTCCTGGGCTTGGATCAACTGGGGATCCCCGAGGGAATTTTGCTGCGATTGCGGGAAGTGATCCATCGTCCCAGCGGCATGCTGCTGGTCACCGGTCCCACCGGCAGCGGCAAGACCACCACGCTGTATGCCGCCTTGTCGGAGATCAATACCCCGGAGCGCAAGATCGTCACCGTCGAGGACCCGGTGGAATATCGGCTGCCCGGCATCGTGCAGGTGCAGGTCCACGAGAAGATCGAGCTGACTTTCAGCCGGGTGCTGCGCTCGGTGCTGCGCCAGGATCCTGACGTGATCCTGGTGGGGGAGATGCGCGACCGGGACACCGTGGAAACCGGCTTGCGGGCCTCCATGACCGGCCACATGGTGCTCTCCACCCTGCACACCAACGATGCGCTGGGCACGCCGATTCGCCTGCTGGACATGGGGGCGCCCCGCTACATGGTGGCCATGTCGCTGCAAATGGTGCTGGCCCAGCGGCTGGTGCGGGTGGTGTGCGAAAGCTGCGCCGCGCCCCACGCCCTGTCGCCTCACGAACACGAATGGATGCGCCTGGATCTGCAAGACGCGGTAGAACCGCCCCGCTACCTGAAAGGAGCCGGCTGCTCCCACTGCAACGGCACCGGCTACCTGGGGCGCACCGGAGTCTACGAAATTCTGGAAATGACCAAGCCGGTGGTGGAAGCCGCCAACCGGGAAGACCCGGCCCATTTCATGCAAGCCGCCCGGACGCAGATGGCGGGCCGCACCCTGCGCCATTACGCGGCGCGGCTGGCCGCCAGCGGCAAAACCACGGTGGAAGAAGTCATGCGGGTCAGCAGTCAGTTGGAGGAATAGATAACCCATGCCGTTTTTCGCCTACGCCGCCCGCAACGCCTCCGGAGACTTGGTGCAGGGGGTGCTGGAAGCCCCCGACAGCGGGGCGGTGGCCGCTTTGCTGGCGGGCACCGGAATATTTCCGGTGCGCATCGAGCCCACCGCGGCGCCCCGGGACCAATCCGCCGGCGGCTTCTGGCGGCGGCTGACCCAGGACAAAATCCGCGCGGTGGAACTGCTGCTGTTCAGCCGCCAGATGTACACTCTGCTGAAAGCCGGGGTGCCGATCCTGCGGGCCCTGGCGGGATTGCAGGAATCCTCCGCCAATCGTTCCTTCAAGGCGGTGCTGCAAAGCATCCGGGAAAACTTGGACAGCGGCCGCGAGCTTTCCGTGGCGCTGCAACGCCAGGACAAGGTGTTCTCGCCGTTTTACGTGGCCATGGTCCGGGTGGGGGAAATGACCGGCATGCTGGAGGAGATTTTCCTGCGGCTGTTCCATCACCTGGAGTTCCAGGAATTCATGCGCACCCAGGTCAAGTCCGCGCTGCGCTACCCGACCTTCGTGGTGGCGGCCATGGGCATCGCCCTGGTGGTCATCAACCTGTTCGTGATTCCCACTTTCGCCAAGGTGTTCGAGGGCTTCAACACCGAGCTGCCGTTGATGACCCGCATGCTGCTGGGTTTTTCCAACTTCATGGTGGCGACCTGGCCCCTGCTGCTGACGGGGGCGGCGGGGGCCGTCGTCGCCTTCAAGACCACCGTCGCCACGCCCGCCGGCAAGCTGGCGTGGGACCGCTTCAAGCTGCGCATCCCCATCGCCGGCAAGATCATCCTCAAGGCCACCCTGGCCCGCTTCGCCCGCAGCTTGGCGATGGCCATGCGCAGCGGCGTGCCGATGGTGCAGGGACTGACCCTGGTGGCCCAGGTGGTGGACAACGACCACGTCGCCCAACTGGTGGAGAAAATGCGCCTGGGCGTGGAGCGGGGCGAGAGCGTGCTGCGCACCGCCATCCAAACGGGGATCTTCACGTCGGTGGTGTTGCAGATGATCATGGTGGGGGAAGAATCGGGGGCCATCGACGAACTTATGGAGGAAGTGGCGGACATGTACCAGCGCGAAGTCGAGTACGAGCTCAAGACCCTGGGGTCCCAGATCGAGCCTATACTGATCGTCGGCCTGGGGGTGCTGGTGCTGATACTGGCTTTGGGAGTGTTCCTGCCGATATGGGATCTGGGGCAGGCGGCGCTGCGGCGGTGACGAGAGGACAGGGATGTCGCGAAGTGACGGATCATCGGTTCGGCGCGCAACGCCAACGGGGCTTCACCATCCTGGAACTGTCGGTCAGCCTGGCGCTGCTGGCGGTCTTGCTGGGGGTATTCCTGGAGCGCTGGCTGACCACCCAGGAGATCGCCGAGAAGACCGCCATGCAGGCCACCGCCCGGGTGTTCGCCGGGGCGGTGCGGTTCAAGGTGGCGGAGTTGATGATCCACGGACAATTGCGCCGGCTTCCCGTCATCGCCGAGGAAAATCCCGCCGATTGGCTGGAGGTGAAGCCGCCCAATTATTTTGGGACCGTCGCCGATCCGCGCCCCGGCAAGGACCGAACCGGCGGCTGGTATTTCGACCCGCAGCGCAAGGAACTGGTCTATCTGGTGAATTTGGGCTTCCACTTCAAGCCCGATGCGGCCGGGCTGAAGCGGGCGCGCTACCGCGTCGCGCTGCTGGCCGGGGACGCGGCGCCCGGCGCCCTGCGGCCGGCCGGGGCCCGCTTGGAACCGGTGGAGCCCTACCGCTGGTTCCGGGAGTGAGCATGGCCCGGATATTGCTCTTTTCCCAAAAGCCCCCCGGGGCGAGTAGAATCCGCCCATTTCCCAATGAGGAGTAACGCGGGATGCAAAGATCGGCGCGGTCCGGCTTCACCCTCATCGAGCTGGTGGTAGTCATCACCATCCTGGGCTTGCTGGCGGCTTTCGGCTTGCCCAAGTTCTTCGCCGTGCAGGCCGATGCCCGGCTGGCCAAGATGAACGGCGCCATGGCCTCGGTGAAATCCGCCGCCGCCATGGCCCATGCCCAACTGCTGGCGCGGGGTTACGACGCCAACTACACCGGCACCCCGTCTCCGGGCATCGTCGCCGAGGGTACCACCGTGGTGTACGCCAACGGTTACCCCGACGCCAGCGTCATCGCCGCCCTGGCCGGCCTGGCGGCTCCCGACTACGACGTCCCGGCGGCCTCGGCCACCGCCCAGGCGGTCCGCTCGGACGCCAACCATGCGACTTGCGAGTTCATCTACAATGAAGCCACGGCGGGCAATCAGCCTCTCTATACGACGACCAATCTGACCTTGGCGAATTGCCAGTGAGGGAGCAGCCGTTGATTTTCGCCCGAAGGAGTCAAACGATGCAGAGCAAGCAAAGCGGTTTTACCTTGATCGAGCTGGTGGTGGTGATCGTGATTCTGGGGATTATGGCGGCTACCGCCCTGCCCAAGTTCATCGATCTGCGGACTAACGCGGCCGATGCCGCCACCGATGGAGTGGCCGGGGCCCTGGGGTCGGCTTCGGCCATCAACAAGGCGGCGCGCGTGGTCAGCACGACTCTCGGGGTGTCCATCGGCAACTGCCAGCACGTGTCCAGCGCCCTGGACGGAGGCTTGCCGACCGGCTATAGCATCAGCTCGACGGCAGTGACCAACGGCGCGACGGTAACATGCACCGTGACCGGCCCTCAGTCCCAGACCGCCAACTTCGTGGCCCACGGCATCACTTAAGGATTGAAGGTTCCCGCCCCCCGTTAAATGTTTTTTTGTCCGAAGGAGTCAAACGATGCAAAGCAAGCAAAGCGGTTTTACCTTGATTGAACTGGTGGTGGTGATCGTGATTCTGGGGATTCTGGCGGCCACCGCCCTGCCCAAGTTCATCGATTTGCGGGGCGACGCGGCCGACGCCGCCACCGACGGAGTGGCTGGGGCCTTGGGGTCGGCCTCGGCGGTGAATAAGGCGGGCCGGCTGGCCAATACCGCCAACGGGGTGTCCATCGGCAACTGCCAGGACGTGGCCAACGCCCTGGACGGAGGCTTGCCGACCGGCTATACCATCACCTCGACGGTGGTGACCAACGGCGCGACGGCCAACTGCACCGTGACCGGTCCCCAGACCAAGACCGCCAACTTCGTGGCCCATGGCATCACTTAAGCACCGCTGACCCAAGGATTTTCCGGGTTTGTCCATGCCCCCCCCTTTGCCCAGCCCGGCGGAGGCGGCCCGGGAGCTGGCCCGCCAATTTGCCCGCCAGGCCCCCTTGGACGGCGCAATCCGCGGCGATCCCGGCCAGACGGCGGAGCAGGCGATCCGGCAGTTATGCGAGGCGGCGCAACGCTTCCGCGCTACCCGCCGCCTCGGCATCATCGCCCGCGCCCGCTTTGCCAAGGCGCTGCAAGACGAGCTCAAGGCCCTGGGCTACGCCCCCGATACGGTGAGCCGGGTGACCACCGCGGTGCTGGTGGGGGCGCTGACGGGCAAGGGATGACGGTTCCCGCGCCGCCGACAGCAAGCCTTTCCCGTTCTTCCTTGCTGCCTCGGCTGGGGGCCTGGCTGCTGCGCAAAAGCGGCGACGCCTTGGCCCATCGAGGCCACCGGTTGCTGGCGGCCGCCTGCTACCGCCAAGCCCGCGAACTGGACCCCCAGAATGCCGAAGCCGCTTACCGATTGGGACGCAGCCTGCTCCTGGAAGGCTCCTTGGAAGAAGCCACCGGATATTTCCGCGCCGCCATCGCGGCCCGCCCGTCCCACGCCGAAGCCCACAACAACCTGGGGGTGGCCCTGGAACGGCAAGGCCGCCAACAGGAAGCCGAGGCCTGCTACCGGCGGGCGCTGGAGCTGAACCCCCGGCTGGCCCCCGCCCACAACAACCTGGGCAATTCGGCCCTGGCGGCGGGGCGGCTGCAAGCAGCCGAAACCCATTACCGTCAGGCCATCCGGCTCGATCCCGATTACCCCGAAGCCCACAACAATCTGGGAGGGCTGCTTAACCGGCTGGCTCGCCACGCCGAAGCGGAAGCCGCCTGCCGCCGGGCCTGGGTGCTGTTCCCGGAGTTCGCCGGCGCCGCCAATAACCTGGGCAACGCCCTATGGGGCCTGGGCAAGGTGGAGGAGGCCGCCGCCGCCTTCGAGGAAGCCTTGCGCCTCGAGCCTGGGCTGGGGGAAGCCTGGGTCAACCTGGCCATCCTCACCGGGGACGCCACGAAGCTGGCCGGGGCGGTGGATTATTATGAAAAAATCCTGGCCCGGGATCCCCGTTCGGTGGAAGCCCATGTCCGGCTGGGCTTGGCCCTGCAAGCCCAAAGACGCCTGGAGGAAGCCGAAACCCATTTTCTTCACGCCCTCGAAATCGAGCCCGGCCATGCCTTCGCCAGGGCCAGCCTGGGCCACAACCGGATGTTCGAGGGCCGCTTGGAGGCAGGCTTGGCGGACTATCGGCGGGCCATCGAGCTGGATCCGGAAAACGGCCCCCATTCCAGCCATTTCTTCTATTCCCACTACGCCCACGGCTTCGACCCGGCGCGGGTCTTCGAGGCCCACCGCGCTTGGGGGCAAAGGGTCATGCGGCTGGCGGGGCCGCCGCGCCGCAATCACCCCAACCCCGCCGATCCCGAGCGCCGCCTCAAGCTGGGCTATGTTTCCGCGGATTTCTGCCGGCACTCGGTGACTTGGTTTTTCGAGCCCTTGCTGCGTCACCACGACCGCTCCCGGTTTGAAATCCATTGCTACTCCAACCTGGTGAAGGGCGACGAGGTCACCGAGCGCATCCGTGCCCAGGCCGACGGCTGGCGCGACGTGCGGTTGAAATCCGACGCCGACTTGGCGGCGCGGATAGAGGCCGACGGCATCGACATCCTGGTGGATCTCAACGGCCACACCTCCGGCCACCGGCTGGGCGCCTTCGCCCGCAAGCCGGCTCCTATTCAGGCCAGTTATCTGGGTTATCCGGATACCACGGGCGTCCCGGCCATCGATACTCGCATCACCGACGCCGTGGCCGATCCGCCGGGCTGGACCGAGGCTGGCCACGTGGAGCGCCTGACGCGCTTGCCCGGCTGCTTCCTGGCTTATCAACCGCCCGCCGATGCCCCCGCCGTCGCGCCACTGCCTTGCCTGGCGACGGGCCGCGTCACCTTCGGCAGCTTCAACAACGCCTTGAAGACGAACCCCCGAGTGGCGGCCCTGTGGGCGCGGATTCTCGACCGGGTGCCCGGCAGCCGGCTGCTGCTCAAGCACACCGCCTTCGGCAACCCCAGGGGGCGCGAGCATTTCGCCCGCATGTTCGGCGAGCACGGCGTCGGCCCGGAACGGCTGGATCTCAGGGATTTCACCGCCTCCACCGAAAGCCACCTGGCCCTCTACGGCGAAGTGGACGTGGCCCTGGATCCCTTCCCCTACAACGGCACCACCACCACCTGCGAAGCCCTGTGGATGGGGGTGCCGGTGGTGGCCCTGGCGGGCCGGGTGCACGTGGGCCGGGTGGGGGTGAGCTTGTTGAGCGCGGCGGGCCTGGCGGATTGGGTCGCCGCCGGCGAAGAGGAATACTTGGCCCAGGCCGTCGCCCTGGCCGCCGACCCCGAGGGGCTGGCCCGGATCAGAGCGGCGCTGCGCCCGCGACTGGCCGCTTCGCCCTTGCTGGACGGCGCCGGACTGGCCCGCCGCCTGGAGCGAGCCTATCGGCAAATGTGGCATGATTGGTGCGAAACTGCGGGGAAACAACGGAAGGAAGCCGGTGCCGCGACTTGAGGTGGGGAAGGGTTGCCCGGCGAGGCTTGGACAAGGCCGATGAACATCCGGAAAAGGACGGCATGTTATTCAATAAGGATTTCTGGCGTTGGCTGGGGACGGGGTTGAGAGGGAACCGGCCCCGGGATATCGGGGTGGAGATCCCCGGCGGCGTGATGGTCCGGGTGCCCGACGATCTTGAGCATCTCACGTCCTACATTCTGCGGGAGCAGGGGGATTGGTTCGAGGCGGAGCTGCCCTTCCTGCGCCGCGCTGTCGGACCCGGCATGACCGTGGTGGACGTGGGGGCGAGTTACGGCACCTATGCCCTGTCCCTGGGCCGGCGAGTGTTGCCGGGGGGCGCGGTGTGGGCTTTCGAGCCGGCTCCCGAGGTGTTTCGCTTCCTGGAATCCAGCGTCCGGGCCAACGGCTTCAAGCATGTCCACTTGACCCGGGCGGCGGTGTCCGAGGCGCCGGGCACCGGCACCCTGGTGTTTGAAAGCCAGTCCGAATTACGGGGCCTGGGTCCGGCCGGGGCGGCGGGCGAGACGGTGGATTTGGTGAGCCTGGACGAGAGTCTGGAGCGTCACGGCTGGGCCTCGGTGGATGTTCTCAAACTGGACGCCGAAGGCGCCGAGACGGCCATCCTGCGGGGGGCACGGCGCTTGTTGGCGAACCACTCCCCCCTGGTGATGGCGGAACGGCTGCACGGCGACCGGGTGGATACGGAGCTGGTGGGGGCTTTCCAGGACCAGGGCTATGGGCCTTATTTCCTGGTGCCGGGGCCGGGAATTTTGGCGCCTTGGGACGAGACGGAGGGCGATCCTTGGCAGCTCAACCTATTTTTCTGCAAGCCGGACCGGGCCCGCGCCCTGGCCGAGAGGCGTTTCCTGGCGTTGTCCGATGGCCTGGAAGCGCGATCGGCCGGCCGCGGAGACGCTCTCGAAGCGCCGCCCTGGCAGGAGGCGGTGGCGGGCCGGGCCTATGCCAGCCGGATCGGGGCGTCCTGGGCTCCGGCGGCCATGAGCCCCGGCCATGCCGCGGCCCTCGGCTGGCTTGGCGCAAGCCGCGATGCGCAATCGTCTCCCGCCGCCCGATATGAAGCGCTGCGGGAAGCGGCCCGCTTGCTGGAGCGGGACAAGGCCCTGCCGAGTCCCGCCCAGCGGCTGACCCGGTTCCGGGTGCTGGCGGAACTGGGGCAGCGCAGCCGGGCCTTGGAGCTTTTGGAAAGCTTGCTGGGGGCCTTGCCCGATATCGTCGAGGGCTGCCGACGGGAGCCGTTCGCCGCGCCTTCCGCCGCCTTCGAGGCCCTGGACCCCCAGGACCGCTTCGAGGATTGGCTAAAGGCCGGGCTGCTGGACGCGGCGGAGACGCTGGGCAGCTTTTCCGGCTATTTCACCGGCGCCGACAGCCTGGCCCGTTTGTCCGGCATGGCGGTGGCGGGGTTTTTGCGGCCGCCCATGGCCCGCCGGCTGGATTGGCTGCGGCGCCGCATGGGTCTGGGGTAATCCGGTGCATGCGCCGCCGTCCCGCCCCTGGCCCGCCGCCGATTCGTCATGTCCGTTTACCTGCTTGCTCCTGACTGAAGACCTGCAAAATGGTTTTACCTGGCGCGGCGTAACCGTGATTAATCCGTTTTCCCCAAGCCGGCACCCCTTGCTTGAGGGGTTAATCGGTTGAAAAACCCCTCTCCCCCCGAAGCGCCGCGCCCGATGGAGGCCGGGGCCGTGGAAATAGTGTTGACTGATCCACCCCCCGCCGTGCACGGCTTCAGCCTGGTGGAACTGGTGATGGTGATGGTCATTTTGGGCATCCTGGCGGCGGTGGCGATTCCCCGTTTCTTCGACCGGATCACCTTCGACACCGTGGGTTTCTACGACCAGGCCCAGGGCATCGTGCGCTTCGCCCAGAAAGTGGCGGTGGCCCAGCGGACCTCGGTGCGGGTGGACGTTTCCGCCGGCGCGGTGCAAGCTTGCTATTGCGCCACGCCGGCGTGCGCCGCTTGCGGCGCCGCGGTGCTGGATCCCCTCACCGGCAATGCCTTGAGCGCCACGGCTCCCGCCGGAGTGGCGCTGGCCCCCGTCGCCGATTTTTCCTTCAATGGCCTGGGCCGTTCCAGCCTAGCCTCGGCGCTGGCGGTGACGGTGACCGGCGACGCCGTCAAGACCTTTTACGTCGAACCCGAGACCGGCTATGTCCATCCTTGACGACGACAGTTTCGAGTCTCGGGTTCCGGGTTCCGAGTTTCGAGAGGCTGCGGTCGTGTCCCGCAATTCGAAACCCGGAACCCGGAACTCGAAACCCGGGATTCGCGGCCGCCAGCGCGGCCTGACGGTCATCGAGCTGGTGATGTTCATCGTGGTGGTGGGGGTGGGGGTAGCTGGCATACTGCTTGCGTTGAACCTCACCACCGGAAAGTCCGCCGACCCGCTGATCCGCAAGCAAGCGCTGGCGGCGGCCGAAGCGCTGCTGGAGGAAATCGAGCTGATGCCTTTCACTTACTGCGATCCCGACGACGCCAACGCGACCACCGCCACCAGCCCCGCCGGGTGCGCCACCTCGCCGGAGGGTTTGGGGCCGGAGGGGGGGGAAACCCGCACCGACGCCGCCAATCCCTTCGACAACGTCAGCGATTACCACGGCTTCTCCATGACCGGCATCCAGGACATCACCGGCACCCCCCTCGCCGGGCTTTCGAGCTATAGCGCCAGCGTGTCCATAGACAACACAGCGGCCTTGAGCGGCGTCGCCGCCGGGGAAGTGCTGCGCATTGCCGTCACCGTCACCGCTCCCAACGGCGAGCAGATCACCGTGGACGGCTACCGCACCCGCCATTCCCCCAACGCCACGCCATGAGCCGGTCGTTTTCCATGGAACCCGCAACCCGCAACTCGCAACTCGAAACTCGGAATCGGCCGCCGGCCGGCGGCCGCGGGTCGCGAGCCGCCGGCTTTACCCTGGTGGAAGCGGTGATGGTCATCGTCATCACCGGCCTCATCGCCGCGGCGGTGGCGGTGTTCATCAACAAGCCGGTGCAGGGCTATTTCGACGCGGCGCGCCGGGCGGAGCTGACCGACGCCGCCGATACCGCGCTGCGGCGCATCGGCCGCGATTTGCGACTGGCGCTGCCCAACAGCGTGCGGGTGGCCAGCAGCGGCGGCAATACTTATCTGGAATTTTTGCTCACCAGTGGCGGCGGACGTTACCGGGCGGAAACGGACAGTGGGGGGGGTGGCAACATTCTGGATTTCACCGCCGCCGACGGCAGCTTCGATGTGCTGGGGCCGGCGCCTCCTCTGGCTGCCGGGGACTCCATCGTCGTCTTCAACCTGGGGCCGGGCTTTGCCGGGGCCGACGCCTATGCCGGAGGAGCCAACAACCGCGCGGCCTACAGCTCCGGCGGCAGCACCATCACCCTGGCCGCTGCCAAGTTATTTCCTTTCGAATCTCCCGGCAAGCGCTTCCAGGTGGTGCCCTACGCGGTGACCTACGAATGCGCCCCCAATCCGGGAAATCCCGCCGCCGGCGTGGTCCGGCGCTATTGGAACTACGGCATCAACGCCGCCCAGGCCACCCCTCCTGCGGGCGGCAGCAATGCCTTGCTGGTCACCCAGGTGAGCGGCTGCGCCTTGACCTACGACGCCAACGCGGTGGCCCAGCGCAACGGCGTGGTGCTGATTTCCCTGACGCTGGACAAGGGCGGAGAGCAAGTGACTTTGATGCAGCAAGTGCATGTGAGCAATATTCCTTGAAACCGGTTGCGAGTGATGAGAATGGGCAGGGAAGGGGTAGTGGATCAAATTGCGATCCGTTACGAGAATTTATCTTGTTGCTATCGCGGATTCGAGTGATGGGGATCTTCGGAAGCTTTGAGGATGGAGGCGTTTGGCAAAAGGCCCCCCTCCGCGTAGGGCGCAATAGCGTAGCGTATTGCGCCGCATGTTCGGGGGCGCCTTCATTCGGCGGGTTACGCTTCGCTAACCCGCCCTACGACTCGGAACCCGAATGGCCGCTATGGCCGCTATGGCCGCTAAAGGGCCACCAGAAGGGCCACCAGACTCGAAACCCGCAACCCGAAACCGGCTTCACCCTGGTTTCCGCCATCTTCCTGCTGGTGGTGCTGGCGGCCTTGGGGGCTTTTCTGGTGAAGGTCTCGGGCTTGCAGCACGCTTCGGCGGAGCTGGACGTGCAAAGCGCCCGGGCCTATCAGGCGGCGCGGGCCGGGATCGAGTGGGGCGCCCAGCAAGCGCTGGATCCCGGCAATATCTCCGGCAGCGCCTTGCCGCCGTGTCCGGCGTCGCCCACCAGCCTGAGCTTGGCGGGAACCCTGGCGGGCTTCAGCGTCAGCGTGACGTGTTCGAGCACCACCACCACCGAAGCCAACCGCGACATCGGCCTGTACGTGGTGACCGCCACCGCCAGCTCCGGCACGGTGGGCAGCCCGTCCTACGTGGAGCGGCAGTTGACGGCGACCTTGAGCAAGTGCAAGGACCCCACCGCTCCGGCGCCCGCTTATGCCTGCGGATGAGAAAACAGTGAAGGGGCCAGTTCTTGACTTTGCACATCCGGACGGACAGATTGTCGATGCGGCCCGACCAGGTTGTTGGAGAGGTGCAAGATCAAGAACCGGCCCTCTCGCGGGTGTGCTGACTTTCGGCGATTGACAGTGGTGGCGCAATGAGCATGTTTCAAGTGATTGAAATGCTCGACCAGGCCGATATCGACTACGTGTTGGTGGGCGGTTTGGCCGTCGCGCTGCATGGCTATCAGCGAGTCACCATGGATGTCGATGTGGTCCTCGCGATGACCGAGGATAACTTGCGGCGCTTCATCGACTGCGCCAAGTCCGCCGGCTTGCGTCCCGTGATTCCAGTCGAGATCGAGGCGCTGGCTCGGCCGGAGTTGATCGAACAGTGGCATCGAGACAAAGGGATGCTGGCTTTCGGGTTGCGCGGCGCCGATATGATGGCGCCCGTCATTGATGTATTGGTCAAACCGGTAATACCGTTTTCCGAACTGCGGCGCGACGCGAAGTTGATCGCCGTGGGGTTGCTGACCGTGCCGGTCGCCTCGATCGAGCATCTGATTGCCATGAAGACCGGCACCGGGCGCAGCAAGGATGCCATCGATATCGAGGAATTGCGGAAGATCCAGGAGGGAACGCCGCCATGAACGCCCAACAAAACTACCGTCTATTGCAGGAAATAGACGCGAATCGCCGGTTTCTCCTGCAGGCCTATCGCGATAACCCGGAGCTGCTGGCGCGTGCGGAACCCGGCATCAAGCGCCTGCTCGACGCTGCGCGGAACGACGTGCCTGATAGGGCTTCAAAACCCCGTGCTGGCCAAGCAAGGGGGAAGTAAAGCGTACTGCGAATCAAGAAATGGCCTCGCGTTTTGCCCTGATCTGATATTTGTATGATGTGACACCCCTGCAAACAATCCGGTAAGATGCATGATCTTACCAACCCGGGAGCTTACTGTGGAAACTGTAAAACTTTCAACCAAGGGACAACTCGTCATCCCGAATGAAATACGCAAAGCGCATCATCTGGCAGTGGGTACTGAATTCGTCGTCTCTTTCGTCGGCAACGAAATTCGCCTCACTCCATTGCCGATGTTTCCGCGCACATCGGTCGCCGATGCTGCCGGCTTGCTGTCAAAGCGCGGCAAGAAAAATTTGAGCGCGGAAAAGACTCGCGCAAGCATCAGGAAAACATTGCAAGCACGAGATGCCTCTACCCGCTCATGATTGCGCTCGACACCAGCATCCTTGCGCGCTTCCTGCTCAACGACGACCCGGCGCAATTCAAGCAAGCGCGGGACTTGCTGGCGCGCCCGGAGGTTTACACCGCGCCGCCCACCGTATTGCTCGAACTGGTATGGGTGTTGGAGTCTTACGACTGCGCTCGTGGCGAAGTGGTGCAAGCCCTGAAAATGTTGATGGGCTTGCCAAACTTCAAACCCAAATCGTTCGAGGCAATTTGCTATGCGGTGAACTGGTACGCCGAAGGAATGGATTTCGGCGACGCCATGCACCTCGCCTTGAGCGCCGGAGAGGACGCCTTGGCCACTTTTGACAAAACATTGGGAAAAGCAGCGAAACAGAATGGCATCGCTCCGCGGGTGCGGGTATTAAAACGCCAACCTCACTCGCTCAAAGGCGCGGAATGACCTTGCGAAGGAGACAAAAAGTGACCGGCATCTTGAGTCGGGAAAACCGTGGTCTGTCCCCGTTTTCGGGTTTGGTTTTGCGACGGCGTCCGTGTTTCGCAAGAAAACCGGTTTGTTCCCGGTCATTCTAGGGGCGCTGTTTCTTATCGCACTGTCGGCGGCCCCGCCGCTGCAGGCGGCGCCCCGCTTCGCGATCTCCACCGCAAACTGGACCGCGGTGAGCTGGTCGGCGACGAGCTGCGCCGGTCCCGGGGGCGCGGCCGCGCCGGTCGCGGCCGACGACGTCACCATCTGCCCGACCCGGACCGTAACGCTCAACGCGAACCAAACAGTGCAGAGCGTCACCGTCAATAACACTGGAACCCTGCGTTTCGGTAACAACAATACCGCGCGCACGCTGACGATTCGCGGCAACCTGACGATCGACGGGGGCGGCACGTTGAACGTGAACACCGCTTCCAATGCCACGCATTCGCTGGTGATGAACGGCGCTGCGGGCATCGGCGACATCGTCAACAGCGGCACGTTCAACCTCGCGACCGACGCCGGCAGCCTGTGCAACGTCACTTTCAGCCGCAACGGCAACCAGACGGTGAGCGGGGCCGGGACCTACGCCTTCAATCGCATCACGCTGAATATGGGGGCGACCCAAGCCAATATCCTCGACATGCAGTCAACCATGACCGCGCCGGCCAATTTCCTGACCATCACCAACGGCACCTACAAGCACTCCAACACCAGCGCCATCACGCCCTGGACCGCGGCAGTTACTATTCCCGCCAACGGCGGGTTCTGGCTCAACGGCGGCTCGGCGACCAGCGGCAATTTCAACGTCAGCGTGACCGGGCTGTTCCGGATCAGCGCGGGCGCGATGACCGTGGGCACCGCCAACACCAATCGGCTCCTGCTGAACAACGCCCCGGCGGCGCTGATCCAGATCGACGGCGGCGCGCTCAACGTCTCCGGGGGCATCGCCAGCGACGCGGATACGAGCGCCGGCACATTCACCCAGAGCGGCGGGACCGTCACGCTGGCGACGGTGCTGGGCGGCAACTTGGAAACCTTCATGCTGGGCAGCGCCACGACCTTCAACATGTCGGGCGGATCGCTGGTCCTCCAAACCGCCAACAGCGCCGCGGATGACTTGAATATCCGCTCCGGCACCCAGAATGTCACCGGCGGCACGGTGCAAATGGGCAACCCATCGCTGACCGGCACGAACAATTTTCTGATCACCAATACCACGGGCGCGGCGCTGAATATCTGGAATTTGGTGCTCAATTCCACCGGTAGCCCGACGACGCAGATCGGCACCACGCTCAATGTCCTCAACGACGTGACCATCCAGAGCGGCGCCACGCTGCTCGACAACAACCTGACGACCGCTTTCCCCATCAATATCGGCGCCGGAAACAACACCGGCAACTGGACCAATGACGGCACTTTCAGTACCCTCGCGGCAGGGACGGGGACGGTCACGTTCACCGGCACCAGCGCCACCCAGGCCATCGGCGGCGCCAGCGCCACCACCTTCAACAATCTCACCATCAACAAGAGCGCCGGAGACGTCGCCATCAATACCACCCCCACGGTGGGCAACGGAACCGGTACCGACACGCTGACCTTGACCCAGGGCCGCTTCGTCACCGGGGCGAATCGCGTCATCTTGCAAACCAATGCCACCGTCGCCACCCCCGGCGCCACCAGTTACATAGTGGGTACCCTGCAAAAAAATTATGCTGCCGGCGCGGCGCTTAATTTCTTTGCCGGAGGCAACGATTTTCCCGTGGGCGACAGCGCCAATTACACGCCTTTGAACATCACGGCCGGCACTACCACCACCGCCGGCAATCTGACCGTATCCACCACGGCCACCGACCATCCGCAGGTGACGACTCCGATTGCGTCCACCACCATCGACGCGGCGAAAAGCGTCAACCGCTATTGGACCGTGACCGCCTCGGGCATTACGCTGGGTACGGCCGCGGACGCCACCTTTACCACCATCGGCGGCACGCCGGTGGACTTGGACGCCGGCGTCACGCCCGGAAATTTTATCGTCCAGCGTTACGATGGGACCAACTGGAACCCCACCACCCTTTCCGGAACCCCCACTTCGACCAGCACCTCGATCACCGGCCTTGCCGGCTTTGGCGATTTTGCCATCGGCGAGACCCTCTCCGGTGTGACGGCTAGCCCCGGTCGCTTCAATGCCTTCGAGACTTCAACTCCGGCGGGGGCCATCCTCGGTAAGATTCAGACCCGGGTTGCATCCACTTCCACCACGCTGGCGATCGTTGCCATCAACGCCGCCAAGACCGGGGTCAACACCGCCTTCACCGGCGCGGTCACCGTGACCTTGCTGGACAGCAGCAACAATGGCGGGGCTCTGGATGCCAACGGTTGCCGGCCGACTTGGACATCCATCGCCGGGGCCTCGACCACCACGACTTTTGTCGCGGGGGACGGCGGCCGCCGCAACCTCACCTTCACCCCGCCGGCCAACGCCTATCCCGACACCCGGGCGCGCATCGTCGATAACGCCACCGGCTTGCTGATCGGCTGTTCGACGGATCGCTTCGCGCTACGCCCGGCCGATCTGCTGCTGGAAGCCCTCGATGCCGACTGGCAGACCGCCGGCACGGCGCGGCTGCTGCACAATACCGGCGCCACCGGCGGCAACGTCCATGCCGCCAGTACCTTGGCCGCCGCCACCCCGCGGCCTTTCACGCTACGCGCCACCGCCCGCGATTCGGGGGGTGTCACGACGGCCAATTACGCGGGCACGCCGACGCTGAAAAGCGGCAGCCCGGCATGCGTACTGCCCGCCGGCTGCGCAACCGGCACGCTTTCCGTCGGCGCCTGGAGCGCGGCTTCCGGCGTCCTGAGCGCGCCTTCCCACTACAGCGAGGCGGGGACGTTCAACCTCGAAATCGAGGACCTGACTTTCGCCAACGTGGATCTGATCGACGGCTCGACGGCGGCGCAGCGCACCGTTCCGCAGGCGGCGCCGGCGCCGCGCCAGATCGGGCGCTTCGTTCCGGACCGATTCATCCTCGCCACCAACAATGCGCCGGCGTTCAAAACCTTCAACACCACCGATGGCGCTTGCGCCACGCCGCCCTCCGGTCCGGTGCGCTCTTTTACCTATATCGGCCAGCCGTTCGGCTATGCAACCGCGCCGGTGGCCCTGATCACCGCCCAGAACGCGGGCGGCGGGACGACGACCAATTACCGGGGCAGCCTGTGGAAGCTGGTCGGCGCCGATGTGACGGAGAATTATTCGACGAGCTCCGTGCTGGATAGCAGCCTGAAGGGCACGCCCACGGTGGCGGAGATTTCCGGAACGGGGACCGGCATCGTGACCTCCAGCCCCAGCCCCGCCGATACGGTCCAGTTTACTCGTGATCCAGCGACTCCCCAGGCCGCCTTCAACGCCAACATTTCGTTGACCGTCAGCGTGCAGGATGCGACGGAAAACGCGGTCATGGGCAACGGCATCATTGCCACCGGCACTTCCGCGACTTTCGATGGCGGCGGCACCGGCATCGCTTTCGACAGCGGTAACCTGTTCCGCTACGGGCGGTTGAAATTGGCCAACGCCAACGGCACTCCGGTGCTCGATCTGCCGCTACGGCTGGAGACTCAATACTGGAACGGCACGACCTTCGTCACCCACGCCGCCGATCACTGCACGATCCTGGCGGTGTCGAACATTGCCCTGGGGGCTTACCAGAAAAATCTCAATGCCTGTGAAACCATCCTGAGTCCCGCCCCTACCCTGACTTTCCGCGGCGGCGTGGCCTTGCCCAAGCTCACTAAACCCGGCAGCGCCAACAACGGCAGCGTGGATTGGACCGTCAACCTGGGCAGCACGGCCACGGGAAATACCTGCCTGGCGGTGGGGGGCGCGGAATCCGCCGCCACCGCCGCCAATCGGCCTTATTTGCAAGGGAAATGGGGCGGAGCGAGCTATAACCAGAATCCCACGGCCCGCGCCACCTTCGGAGTCTACAAGGGGGCGAGCGAGTTTATTTACCTCAGGGAAAACTATTGATCTTCGGCCCGGAGGGCTTGGCTTGATTCGGAGAGGGGGAAACGCCACGCGGCAGCCGATGCGGTCAAACAGGTGAAGCATTTCATCATGGAGAGTCCAATCAAGGGCATGGATATCAGGGTGCTGATCGAGGAAGGGCGGGCATGAGTTTCGTGTTCGACAAGAAACCGAAAAGGAACCCGGAGTTATTGTGATGGCAAAAAATCCTTTGACAGCAATGGGTTATTAATTTACCCTCAGGAAATTTTTTAAGTGGACCTTATGCCGATCCCCTTTCTCAAACGCTCCTTGCTGCCCGGCTGGCTGGTCCTGCGCTTGGATCCCCAGCGGGTGGAACTGGCGCATCTGCGCCCGGCGGAGCGGGATCGGCCCCAGGTCGCGCTGTGCCAAGCCTATCGCAAGGAAGGCAGCGATGCCGAGTCTCTGGCGCGCTTGAACAAGGAGTTGCGCTTGCGGAATTACCGGCGGGCCCTGGTGTTGCGGCCCGGCGAGTATCAGTTGCTGCAAGTAGACGCGCCCCCGGTTCCCGCGGCGGAGCTTGCGGAAGCGGCGCGCTGGGCGGTCAAGGGCATGCTGGATTACCCGGTGGAGAGCGCCACCGTGAACGCCTTGGAAATTCCCGCGGAGGCCGGCCGGCCCCGCTCGGTTTATGTGGTGGCGGCCCGCAACGAGGCGATCGCGGCCCGCATGGGGGCCTTCGAGGCGGCCGGCATCCCGCTGGATGTCATCGACATTCCCGAGACGGCCCAGCGCAACGTGGCGGCGTTGCTGGAGGAAGAAGGTTACGGTCTGGCCTTGCTGGTTTTCGACGATACTGGCGGATTGTTGACGTTTACCTTCGGCGGCGAGCTTTATCTTTCCCGGCGCATGGAGGTCCGGCTGGATGACGCGCAGCCCGCCAGCCCCCAGTGGGCGCAGATCGAGGAGCGGGTGGCATTGGAATTGCAGCGCTCCCTGGACCATTTCGATCGCCAGTATCGGCATATCCCCATGGCGAAACTGCTGGTGCTGGGGCCCATGCCCCAAGCGGAACGGTTATCCCGCTACTTGGCGGAGAACTTGCCGCTGCGCACGGAAATGGCGAATGTCGGCGCGGCGCTGGATTGTTCCGCGTCTCCCGAGTTGCGGGAGCCGGCCCAGCAGGCCCGTTGGCTGCATGTGCTGGGAGCGGGTCTGCGGGAGGAGGCGGCGCGATGAGCCGGCATGTCAATCTGATCAATCCGGCGTTTCGCAAGCGGCGCGAGTGGCTGACCGCGACGACCGCGCTGTGGACCTGGGGAGCGGTGGCGGCGGCCATGCTGGCTTGGCAAGCGGGGGTCGCGCATCAGACGCAGGGCTTGTCGGCCCAAAGCCGCCAAGCAGCGGCGGCTCTCAAAACCCAGCAAGCCAAGCTGCTCGAAATTTCCGAGCGGCTGGCCGGGCAGAAAAAAGATCCCCGGCTGGAGCAGGAGCTGGCGGTCTTGGAGCAGCGTGTCGCCGCCCGCCAAGAGGTGCTGCGATTTCTGCAAGCCGGCGAGCTGGGGCAGACCCAGGGTTTTTCCGCCGAATTGGCCGCGTTTGCCCGCCAATCCACCGAGGGGCTGTGGCTGACCGGCGTGACCCTCGGCGGGGATGAATTGACTTTGGAGGGCCGCGCTCTGGCGCCCGAGCTGATCCCCGCGTATCTGCAACGCTTGAGCCGCGAGCCGGCGTTGCGAGGCCGCGCCATCGCCGGCATGCAAGTGGCGCTTCCCAAGCCGGCCGACGAGGCTAAGGCCCCTCCGCAGTTCGTGGAGTTCCGGGTTTCCAATCGGCCCGTCGAATCTTCCGGCGTCCTGGGTGGGAGCAACGCCGATCCCGCGGGCTCTCTGTTGCGCTTGGCCGGAGCGCCGCCATCATGAGCGCCTGGGTCCGTTATCGGGATAAGTTCAACAACCTGTCCTTGCGCGAGCGCTTGTGGGTCTGGGCCGGGGGGGCTGCCACCGCCGGTTTTCTGGTGCATGGCTTGTTCCTTGGCCCGGTTCTTGCGGAACGGGATCAACTGGCTAAGGCCCTGCTGAAGCAAGGGCAAGACCTCCAGGCCACGGCCACTCAGTTGGGCAGCTCCCAGGCCGCCTTGGCCGCGGGGCCGGATGCCGCCAACCGGGAGCGGCGCCGGCTGCTGGAAAAGCAGCTCCAAGAGGTGGAAGCCGAGCTGCGGGCGGTGCAGAAGGATTTGGTGGCCCCCGACAAGATGGCCAAACTGCTGGAAGAACTGCTCGGCCGCAGCCGCGGCGTCAAGCTGGTGGGCTTGCGAACCTTGGCGGCGGAGGGCAAGGAGGCGGGATCCGCCGCGGCCGAGGGCGGCGGGCAGGAAAAAACCGAAAAAGCGCTTTATCGCCATGGGGTGGAGATCACGGTGGAAGGGGGGTATTTGGATTTGCTCCGGTATCTGATTCAGGTGGAGAAATTGCCTTGGCAAATGTTGTGGGGCAAGCTGCGGCTGCGGGTGGTGGAATACCCCACCGCCCGACTCTCGGTGACGGTTCATACCCTGAGTTTGGATAAGGCTTGGTTGGTGATGTGAACCGGGAGGCTTGACCGTCGGGGCCAATCGGTTGGCGCCCGACGGACGCGAAGTGAAAGATAAAGATTTAGGGATGTTTTCAAAACTTTTGCTCGACATAGGAATGGGCGAGATTCATCGAGGGTGGGCATGAGCCTGCGGCGCAAGGGCCGGGGCTGGATGTGGGGCGCTCTATTGCCGGTCTGCTGGGGAGGGGGCTTGCATGCCGAGACGCTGAGCGATCCGACCCGGCCGGCCGTCGGGGCGGAGCCCGCCCCCGGCGGCCGCGGTCCCGCGGCGACCGCGGGAGGGCGAGTGCTACAATCGGTCATCCTCGGTCCCGGCCGGCAGGAGGCCATCATCGGCGGGGAACGCTTTGCTCTGGGCGCCCGGTTGGGCGACGCCAAGATCGTGAAAATTCAGGAGGGCGAGGTGGTCTTGCGGGGGCCCGGCGGGGAGGAAGTGCTCAGGCTGTTTCCCCGGGTGGAGGTGAAGCGCCCCGTGGTTCCGCCGCCCAAGATCGGCAAGCAGCCGAAAAAGACCAAAAAGATAAAAAAGATCAAAAAAACTGGTGAGCCATCTCGATGATTGATAAGGTTTCGGTCACGACCTTAAGAAAATCGCTGGTCTGGGCGGGGGTCGCGGTGCTGTTGAGCGCCTGCGCCTCGACTCCTCCCGCCGGCGCTCCCGCCCGCGAGCGCATTTTGCAGGAGTTGGAGCGGGCCCAGCAGGAGCGGCCCAAGCCGGCGACGCCGGAGGCGGTGAGCCAGGCCTTGCTGCCTCCCCTGGTGGTGGAAATGCCCAAGACCGCCGGCGTGTCCACGGAACCCAAGTTCGACTTGGTGGTGAACGATGCTCCCGCGGCCCAGGTCTTCATGGCCATGGTGTCCGGTACCCGCTACAGCGTGCTGGTGCATCCCAACGTCAAGGAAACCATCTCGGTCAACCTGAAGGACGTGACGGTGCTGGAGGCCTTGGATGCCTTGCGCGAGCTTTACGGCTATGAGTACACGTTTCAAGGCCCGCGTATTTTCATTCAGCCCATTACCCTGCAGACCCGGGTATTCCAGGTGAATTACCTGCAAGGCCAGCGGCGCGGCCGCAGCGATCTGCGCGTCAGTTCCGGATCGATCTCCGACAGCAGCGCTTCGGCGGGGACGGTGGGCACGCCGGGCGCCGTGCCCACCGGTACCACCCCGCCCGCCGGGGGCACGACCCGCTCCCTGGAAAGCAGCCGCATCAGCACCAGTTCCGACAGCGATTTTTGGGCCGATCTGCAAACCTCGCTGCGGGCCATCGTGGGCTCCGCCGAGGGGCGTAACGTGGTCACCAATCCCCAGGCGGGAATCATCGTGGTGCGGGCCTTGCCCGCCGAATTGCGCCAGGTGGCGGACTTTCTGAAAAAGATGCAATTGGTGGTGGAACGCCAGGTGATGCTGGAGGCCAAGATCATCGAGGTGGAGCTCAACGATAGCTTTCAGGCGGGGATCAACTGGGCCGCTTTCAAGACCGGCAACAACAGCCGCTTCGCCGCGGGCCAACTCGGTCCGGGAACGACGCTCAGAACCAATGGTAGCTTGAGCACTTCCACCGCTCGCGCCCCCGACGGATCGCTGCTGGCGGATTCGACGCTGACGGCGGACCCGGCCAGCGCGGTCAGCGCCATGACCACCGGCGCCGCCGTCGCCGGCAGCGTGTTCGGACTGGCTTTCCAGACCAGCAGTTTCGCGGCGCTGCTCAATTTTCTGGAAACCCAGGGCACGGTGCATGTGCTCTCCAGTCCCCGCATCGCCACCCTGAACAACCAGAAGGCGGTGCTCAAGGTGGGCGCCGACGAGTTTTTCGTCACCAACGTGTCCACCACCACCACCAGCACCGGCACTACCGCCACCGTGTCTCCCACCATCACGGTGCAGCCGTTCTTCTCCGGGATCGCGCTGGACGTTACTCCCCAGATCGACGAGAAGAACAACATCATCCTGCACATCCATCCCTCGGTGAGCCAGGTGGTGGACCGCACCAAGAACATGGATCTGGGCAGTCTCGGCAACTTCCGGCTGCCCCTGGCTTCCAGCACGATAAACGAGACCGACAGCATCGTCCGGGTGCAGGACAGCCGCATCGTCGCCATCGGCGGATTGATGCGCCAGCAGTCGCTGAACGACCGCTCCCAATTGCCGGGGGCGGGGGATTTGCCGGGGTTGGGAGTGCTGTTTCGCAGCACCGGCCGCTCCAACGTGAAGAGCGAATTGGTGATCTTGCTCAAGCCCACCATCATCCAGGGGGAAGAATCCTGGCAGCAGGACTTGCAGGAGACCACCGAGCGCATCCGCTCCCTCGCCAGGCCCTGATGTATCTCGACCACTACGGCCTGAAAGAGCTGCCCTTCGGGATCACTCCCGACACCAGCTTTGCTTTCGACTGCGCGAGCCAGCAGGAGGCCCTCAACACCTTGCTGGTGGCGGTGATGGGGGGCGAGGGGTTCGTCAAGATCACCGGCGAGGTGGGCACCGGCAAAACCCTGCTGTGCCGCCGCTTCTTGAGTTCCTTGGGCGAATCCTATGTTACCGCCTATCTGCCCAATCCCGCCTTGGATCCTCGTTCGCTGCTGCTGAGCCTGGCGGATGAACTCGATATCCCCCTGGATCCCCAAATCAGCCAGCACCAGTTGGTGAAAAACCTGGCCTTGGCGCTGTTGGGCTTCGCCCGGAAAGGCAAGCGGGTGGTGGCTTGCCTGGACGAAGCTCAAGCCATGCCCCTGGAAGCGCTGGAAACCCTGCGGCTGTTGAGCAACCTGGAGACTGAAAAGCGCAAGCTGCTGCAAGTGTTGCTGTTCGGCCAGCCTGAACTGGACAAGAACCTTTCCCGGCAATCGGCCCGGCAGTTGTTGCAGCGAATCACTTTCCAATACCGCTTGGGAAGCTTGTCCCGCGGCGAGATGGAGTACTACTTGGCCCACCGGCTGCGGGTGGCGGGCTTGGCCGGGGGCCGGTTGTTCAGTCGCGGCGCGCTGCGAGCGATGTTTCGGGCCAGCCGCGGGGTGCCCCGGTTGATCAACGTGCTGGCCCACAAGAGTCTGCTGCTGGTCTATGGCGAGGGGGGACAGCAAGTGCTGTCCCGCCATGTGCGGGCCGCCGCCGCCGATACTCCGGCCTGCCGCCGCGGCGTGGGATCTTGGTTGGGGGGCGAACGTTCGTGAGCGTCATCAACCGCATGCTCCAAGATCTGGACCGGCGGCGGGCTTCCGGGGAGGAGCGCAAGGCTTTGCCGGTTCAGGCCCGGCCGCTGGCGGGGGGGCCGCCCCGCTCTTCCCGGTGGGCATGGGCGTTGGGGCTGGCGGCGCTGGCGGTGATTGCGGGCTTGCTGTATTGGGGATTGCGGCCCTCGCCGCGGGCTGCTCCCCAGGCTCCGGCCGGGCAGCCCGGGGTTGCGCCGCCGCCTTCCTCCTCGGAGTCGGGATTGCCGGATGCGGCTTCCTTGCGTTTCAGCGAAAGATTGGGGACGACCTCCGTATTCTCCGCGAAGAAGCCCCAGCCCCGCGAGCCCGCGCCCTTGGCGGAACAGAAAAGCCCGGTCGTCCCCCTCTTGCCGCTGCCCCAGCCGCCGCCTCCCGCGGCAATCCCGGCGCCAGCCCCTCCTCCTCCGCTGGCGGCAAAAGAGCCGGTCCCGCCGCCCCGCCGCCCCGCCGAAAAATTGCCGCAACCGTCCATTGACAAACAGCTCAAGCAAGTCAGCCCGTCCCAGCGGGCGGAAAACGAGTTTCGCCGGGGAACCCAATTGCTCCACCAGGGCCGGCAGACGGAAGCTCAGACGGCCTATCGGGCGGCCCTGGAGGAGGACCCGGCCCACCGTCCGGCGCGGCAAGCCCTGTTGGGCCTGCTGCTGGAAGCGAAAAAAAGCGCGGAAGCCGAACAACTCCTGGAGGAAGGACTCAAGGTTAACCCGGCCCAGCCGGGATTTGCCATGGCCTTGGCCCGGCTCCAGGCCGATCGGGCAGACCTCAAGAAGAGCATCGACACCCTGCAGCGGACCTTGCCCCAGGCCACCGGCAATGCCGACTATTGGGCGATGCTGGCGGCCTTGCTGCAAAAAGACGGCCGCCACGGCGAGGCCATCACCCATTATCAAGCGGCGCTGCGGCTCAAACCCCAGTCCGGCGTGTGGTTCATGGGACTGGGGATTTCCCTGGAGGCCGAGGGCCGGCGGGTCGATGCCCGGGCGGCTTTTCAGCGGGCCCAGGCGACCCAAAGCCTGAGTCCGGATTTGCAGGCGTTCGTGGAGCAGCGCCTCAGGGAATTGGAACCGGAGAGACGGTAAGGCGAGATGCCGGGTGATGCCGGCTTTGTTCACCTCGCCATCTTGCGCATACGGCAGATCGGCTTCGCCGATCTCGCGCTCCGCTGCTTATCGGTAGCCGCCGGGCAAAGTCCGGGCGGCCACCCAGGCGCTGACTTGACGGGCGCCGGCGGCCAGGATGGCCTGGGCCAGGGCGTCCACGGTGGCGCCGGTAGTCATGACGTCGTCCACTACGGCCACCGACGCCCCTTGCAGATTCGCGGTGCAGACGAAAGCTTGCTTGACGTTCCGGCGCCGTTCCCGCCAAGGCAGGGCGGTTTGGGGCGGGGTGTCCCGCACCCGCCAGCAGGCATCCGCCCTGACTGGGATATCCAGCCGCCGTCCGATCCCCTTGGCCAGTTCGTGGGCCGGGTTGAATCCGCGCATGGCCAGGCGCTGGGCCGACAGCGGGACCGGGATGAGCAGGTGCGGCCGAGGGGCGACGGCAGCCCGCAGCGCCAATTGTTCCGCCAAAACCGCTCCCGCCGCCAGCCGCGCTCCGTACTTGAAGGCTTGCACCAATCGGTCGGCCGGCCAGCGGTAAGTCAGGCCCGACACGGTGCCGGCGTAGGCCGGAGGTTGTGTCAGACATTGCCCGCAGATTTCGCCGCCCGGGGTGGGAAGGGCGCATGCCGGGCAGCCCGGTTCCGGCAGCCGCGGCAGATCTCCCTCGCAGCCTTTGCATAATTCGCCGGGACTGCTCGCGGCCCCGCACAACAGGCAGGGGGGCGGGAATAGCCGGCGGGTAAAGTTTGCCCACTGGTTTAATTTGAATGGGATCGTGTTTGACAAAAAACCCCCAAAACGCCGATGATGCGACGGTTCCTCAACCACTCAGGATATTCGAGATGACCCCCGTTTCCTCCCCAGACTATACGACCAATGCCTCCCGGAGCCCATTCCAGACTCGCTGGACGGTGGATGCGGTGGCGGCTTTGTTCGAACTGCCATTCAACGATCTGATCTACCGGGCGCAACAAACCCATAGGCAGCATTTCGACGCCAACGCGGTGCAGTTGTCCACTTTGCTTTCCGTCAAGACCGGCGGCTGCTCGGAGGATTGCGGCTATTGTCCCCAGTCCGCCCGGCATGAAGCGGGGATGCCCAGCGAGGACCTGCTGCCGGTGGAAGACGTGGTGGCCGCCGCCCGCAAGGCCAAGGAAAACGGCGCCAGCCGGTTTTGCATGGGGGCGGCATGGCGGGGCCCCAAGGATCGGGACATCGACAACTTGCTGCCCATCATCGAGGCGGTGAAGGACCTGGGGCTGGAAACCTGTTGCACCCTGGGGATGCTCAAGGACGGTCAAGCCGAGCGCCTCAAGGAAGCGGGCCTGGATTACTACAACCACAATCTGGACACGGCCCCGGAGTTCTACGGCCGGGTCATCTCCACCCATACCCAGCAGGATCGGCTGAATACCCTGGAGCGGGTGCGGGAGGCGGGAATTCACGTGTGCTGCGGCGGCATCGTGGGCATGGGGGAATCCCGGCGCCAGCGGGCCGGCCTCATCGCCCAACTGGCCAATTTGGAACCCTATCCGGAAAGCGTGCCCATCAACAACCTAGTGGCGGTGGAAGGCACTCCCTTGGCGAATGCCGAGGTCCTGGATCCCTTCGAATTCGTCCGCACCGTCGCCTGCGCCCGTATCACCATGCCCAAGGCCCTGGTGCGCTTGTCCGCCGGACGCCAGCAAATGTCCGAGAGCGTTCAGGCGCTGTGCTTCTTGGCCGGGGCCAATTCCATTTTCTACGGCGACAAGCTGCTGACCACCGGAAATCCGGAAGCGGAGCAGGACCGGGCGCTGATGCGGAAGCTGGGCATCACGCCGTTGTAAATTTGATGCCCTACGAAGGCTTGCGGGAGGAGCTGGCCCGGCTCGACGCGGCGGGACTGTTGCGCCGGCGCCGGGTGATCGATAGTCCTCAAGGCCCTCGAGTGCGGGTGGAAGGGCGGGAATTGCTGGCCTTCGCCAGCAACGATTATCTCGGCTTGGCCAGCCATCCTGCCCTGATGCAAGCCGCCGCCGAAGGGGCTGCCCGCTTCGGCGTCGGCGCCGGCGCGGCCCATCTGGTGGCCGGCCATTTCCAATCTCACGAACTCCTGGAACAAGCCCTGGCGGACTTTGTCGGACAGCCCGCGGCGCTGTTGTTTTCCACCGGCTACATGGCCAACCTGGGGGCAGTGCAGGCCTTGGTGGGGCGGGGTGACGCGGTATTCTCCGATCAACTCAACCATGCTTCCCTCAACGACGGCGCCCGGCTTTCCGGCGCTCTGTCGCACCGTTACCGGCACGGCGACCTGGAGCATCTGGCGACGCTGCTGCAAACCGCGCCGGCCCGGCGCCGGCTCATCCTCAGCGACGGCGTGTTCAGCATGGACGGCGACATCGCGCCGCTGCCGGAGCTGCTGGAATTATGCGAGCGCTATGACGCCTGGCTGCTGCTGGACGATGCCCACGGCTTCGGCGTACTGGGGAGTGAAGGACGGGGAACGCCCAGCCATTTCCGGCGGACTTCGCCCCGGCTGATTTACATGGGCACCCTGGGCAAGGCGGCCGGAGTGGCCGGCGCTTTCGTGGCGGGTCCGGCGGAAGTGGTGGAAATTCTGCTGCAACGGGCCCACACCTATGTGTTTACCACCGCCGCGCCGGCTTTTCTGAGCTGCGCGCTGCTGGAAAGCTTGCGCCTGATCCGGCAGGAATCTTGGCGGCGGGATCGGCTGCTGCGCCTAGTGCGAGTGCTGCGGGACCGTCTGTCCTTGTCGCGCTGGCAATTGTTGTCCTCGCAAACCCCCATCCAGCCGGTGGTCGTCGGCGACCCCCGGGAGGCGGTGGCGCTGAGCCGGGCGCTGGAAGCCCGGGGTTTTTGGGCGCCGGCGATTCGCCCGCCCACCGTGCCCGCCGGGACGGCGCGCTTGCGGATCTCCCTGTCCGCCGCCCATGAGGAAGCCGACGTGGCGCGCCTTGCCGAGGAGTTGAACGAGCTGGAGCGGCAAAGTGGGAACTGAAGAGCCCGCGGGAATGGAGCGGCGCTGGGCGCGCCGTTCCTTCGAGCGAGCGGCCGCGAGCTACGATGCCGCGGCGGTGCTGCAGCCAGAGATCGGGCAGCGCATGCTGGAGCGCTTGAATTATATCAAGCTCGCCCCGTCGCGGATTGTCGACGCCGGCTGCGGCACGGGGAAGCTGACCCGGCAATTGCGCGCGCGCTATCCGGCGGCCATGACGGTGGCGCTGGATTGGGCCCTGGGCATGCTGCGGCAGTCGCGGCGGCGGGAGCCGTGGTGGAAGAGGTGGCGGCCGGGCAGCGGGCTGGCGCATGTCTGCGCGGATATGGAACGGCTGCCGCTGCAAGCCGAGTGCGCCGATCTGCTGTGGTCCAACTTGGCGCTGCCCTGGTGCAACGATCCGGAACGCGTGTTCGCCGAAGCGTGTCGGGTGCTGCGGCCGGGAGGCTTGCTGCTGTTCAGCAGCTTCGGCCCCGATACGCTGCGGGAATTACGGGCGGCTTTTGCCGCCGACCGTCGTATTCACGTGCACGCCTTTGTCGATATGCACGATCTGGGCGACATGCTGGTCAAGCAAGGTTTCGCCGATCCGGTGATGGATATGGAAATGATCACCGTGACTTATGCAGCGCTGCCGGATCTGCTGCGGGACCTCAAAGCCGCCGGCGCCCACAACATCGCCCAGGGCCGGCGCCGAGGGCTCACCGGCCGCGCCGTGCTGGAGGCGGCGACCCGTGCCTACGAAACGTTTCGCCGGGACGGCCGGCTGCCCGCCAGTTGCGAAGTGATTTACGGCCACGCGTGGAAGCCGCGCTTGACCGGGGTGTCCGGCAAGGTGATCCCGATCCGCGCCGCCGGGGCCGATTGATGTCATTGATGTCGGGGTATTTCGTTGCCGGAACCGACACCGGGGTGGGCAAGACCTTGGTGAGCTGTATTTTGCTGCGGGAGTTCGTCGCCCGCGGGGCGGCGGCGGTGGGCATGAAGCCGGTGGCCAGCGGCTGCGTGGCGACCGCCGCCGGCTGGGTCAGCGAGGACGTGAGCCGATTGATGGCCGCCGGCAACGTGACGGCGCCCCGCGAGTGGATCAATCCGTATGCCTTCAAGCCGTCCGTGGCTCCCCATATCGCAGCCCGTTTGGCGGGCGCTTCGATTCGCTTGCCGCGGATTCGGGCCGCGTTTCACAAGCTGCGGGAGCGCGCCGATGTGGTGGTGGTGGAAGGCATCGGCGGGTTCCGGGTGCCTTTGTCGGAACGCCGCGACACCGCCGACCTGGCTCGGATCCTGGGGCTGCCGGTGATTCTGGTGGTGGGCATGAAACTGGGCTGTCTCAATCATGCCCTGCTTACCGCCGAGGCGATCCGCGGCCGGGGGCTGCGCTTGGCGGGTTGGGTGGCCAACCGGATCGATCCCGGCATGGCGGAGTTCGAGGCCAATGTGGAGGCCTTGCAGGAGCGATTGAATGCCTCTCTCCTCGGAGTGATACCCCATCTTTCCGGATCGGTTCCGGAGCATGTGGCGCCGGCCTTGGATTGGGCTAAGAGCTTGCCCGTAAATAATCTAGCCCTGCGCCGCGGTCAATGAGCGTTTCGCTGCCCCATACCCCCGATTTTTTGAGGGCGAAGACTGCGTTTCTCGGTCTGGAATGGTTTGTTTTATCACTGAGCAAAGTGATCCCGATCAATGTTTTCTTGCCTCTCCATTGGCCCCTATGCTAAATTTGCGCGCTGATTTCATCCTCGGCATTGCTTGGGACGCCGAGGATCTGCGGGGACCGTCAGAGTTGATTGCCGAAAAGGGCGCCTGGAGCGGCGAAGATCACTCCACCGCCCTAGCCGCGCAATGTTTCCTTGACGCCTTTATGCCCGCCGGGTTTCTCCGGCAACTGTGGAGCGGTTTCCGGTGAGCATGCGCTTGCGGCAAAAATTGGCTTTGCGGTTATCGTCTTCATAGGGGGGAATAATGTACAAAGGATTGCGGCGTAGCGTGGCGCTGCTGTTTACCGTAATGGGAGGAGCGGCCCACGGGGCCTATCAGCTCAATTTGCAAGAGCAACAGACCCGTATCGGACAAGACATCTTCGATCTGCATACCTTGATCCTTGCCATTGTCGCCGTGATTTTCGTCGGCGTGATGGGGGTGATGCTGTATTCCATCGTCAATCACCGCAAGACGGCTGGGCGGCAGGCCGTTCAGTTCCACGAAAACACCACCGTGGAAATCATTTGGACCATCATCCCGTTTATTATTCTAGTGGCCATGGCTTTCCCCGCGGCGAAAACCTTGTTGGCGATGCGGGATGCTTCCCATCCCGATCTGACCATCAAGGCCACCGGCTATCAGTGGAAATGGGGCTACGACTATCTTCAGGACGGCGTCAGCTTCTACAGCAATCTGTCCACCCCTAGGGGGCAGATTGAAAACAAGGACCCCAAAGGGGAGCACTACCTGCTGGAAGTGGATAATCCGATCGTGGTGCCCACCGGCAAGAAAATCCGCATCCTCATCACCGCCAACGATGTGCTGCATGCCTGGTACGTCCCGGCTTTGGCGGTGAAGCAAGATGCCATCCCCGGATTTATTCGGGAGGCGTGGTTCAAGGTGGAGCGCCCCGGCACTTTCCGCGGCCAATGCGCCGAGCTGTGCGGCAAGGATCACGGCTTCATGCCCATCGTGGTGGAGGCGGTGGAACCGGAGAAATACGCCCAATGGGTGGCGGAGCAAAAGAAAAAACAGGCCGCCGCGCAATTGGATCCCAATAAGACCTTCACCTTGGACGAACTCAAGGCCCACGGCGAGAAAGTCTACGCCCAGAATTGCGTGGCTTGCCATCAAGCTAATGGCGCCGGGATTCCCGGCGCTTTTCCGGGCCTGGCGGGATCCAAGCTGGTCAAGGGCCCCAAGGAAGCCCATATCGGCATCGTGATAAACGGCAAGGCGGGAACGGCCATGGCGCCCTTCGGCAAGCAGCTTTCCGACGTGGACCTGGCCGCCGTCGTGACCTACGAGCGCAATGCCTGGGGCAACAATACGGGCGATCTGGTGCAGCCCGGCGAAATCAAGGCTCTGCGGAAGTGATCCCCCTGGGTCACCCACCGAATTCGATTTTGGCTTAAGGAGGAATCCTCATGGAAGCAGTGCACCACCTGGATCACGGCCACGAGCATCATCCCGCGGGGATCATGCGCTGGGTCACCACCACCAACCACAAGGACATTGGCACCCTGTACCTTTGGTTCAGTTTCGCCATGTTTATGGTGGGGGGAGTCATGGCCCTGGTGATTCGCGCCGAGTTATTCCAGCCGGGACTGCAAATCGTCCAGCCCGAATTTTTTAATCAGATGACCACCTTGCACGGGCTCATCATGGTGTTCGGCGCCATCATGCCGGCCTTCGTGGGCTTCGCCAACTGGCAAATTCCCATGATGATCGGCGCACCCGACATGGCTTTCCCCCGGATGAACAACTGGAGCTTCTGGTTGCTGCCCCCGGCGGCGCTGTTGCTGGTGATTTCCTTGTTCGTGCCGGGCGGCGCCGCCGCGGCGGGCTGGACGCTGTACCCGCCGCTGACCGTCCAGATGGGCATGGGCATGGACCTGACCATCTTCGCGGTCCATATTCTGGGCATGTCCTCCATCATGGGCTCCATCAACATCGTTACCACCGTGCTGAACCTGCGGGCCCCCGGCATGACCTTGATGAAGATGCCTTTGTTCGTATGGACCTGGCTCATCACGGCTTACCTGCTGATCGCCGTGATGCCGGTGCTGGCGGGGGCGGTGACCATGACCCTGACCGACCGGCATTTCGGCACTCATTTCTTCAACGCGGCGGGCGGCGGCGACCCCGTGCTGTTTCAGCATATCTTCTGGTTCTTCGGCCACCCCGAGGTGTACATCATCATCCTGCCGGGCTTCGGAGTGGTTTCCCAGATCATCCCGGCGTTTTCCCGCAAACCCTTGTTCGGCTACGCCTCCATGGTCTACGCCACGGCGTCCATCGCCATCCTGTCGTTCATCGTCTGGGCCCACCATATGTATACCGTGGGCATGCCGGTGGCCGGGCAATTGTTCTTCATGTTCGCGACCATGTTGATCGCGGTGCCCACCGGCGTAAAAGTGTTCAATTGGCTGGCCACCATGTGGAAAGGGTCGCTGACCTTCGAAGCCCCGATGCTGTTCGCCCTGGGCTTCATTTTCCTGTTTACCACTGGCGGGCTTACCGGCATCGTGCTGTCCATTGTCCCCCTCGATGTGCAGGTCCATGACACCTACTACGTGGTGGCGCATTTCCACTACACCATGGTCGCCGGCGCTTTATTCTCCGCCTTTGGCGCGGTGTACTTTTGGCTGCCCAAATGGACCGGCAAGATGTACGACGAAAAACTGGGCAAGCTGCACTTCTGGCTGTCGTTCATTTTCTTCAACCTGACCTTCTTTGTGCAGCACTTCCTGGGGCTCGCCGGCATGCCGCGTCGGATTCCCGACTATGCTCTGCAATTCGCCGAGTTCAACGCAATTTCCAGTGTCGGCGCTTTTGGCTTCGGGCTCACCCAGTTGCTGTTCTTCTACATCGTGTTGAAGTGCATCCGCAGCGGTGAAAAGGCTCCCGCCAGGCCGTGGGAAGGGGCGGATACCCTGGAGTGGACGCTCCCTTCGCCTGCGCCTTACCATAGCTTTGAAACCCCTCCGGTAGTCAAGTGAGGCGACAGGCCGGATAGGGCGGACGCATGAAACCCGAACGGGAGAAATCACCGAGTGTCGCAGCGGGCAAATGGCGCACCGCCGCCGTGCTGGTGGCGTTGGCGGTGACGTTTTATGTCCTGACCTTTGCGAAGTACTGGTCATGAGCGCCGTCACGGACAATCGGGCGCTATTCGGGAAGCTGGCGACGGTCGCCGTCATCATGTTTGGCTTCGGTTATGCTTTGGTCCCCTTGTACGAGAAGATCTGCGAAGTGACCGGGGTGAACCGCGTCGAACAGGCCGACGCGCTTCCTGCCAATACTCAGGCGGATACCAGTCGGTGGCTGAGCGTGGAATTCGACGCCAACGTCGGCCGGGGCCTGCCTTGGTCCTTCAAGCCGGTGGAAACCAGTCTGAATATTCACCCCGGACAATTGGCGCAAGTCACCTATGAGGTGGCCAATCATTCCGACCGGCCCATCGCCGGGCAGGCGATTCCATCTTATGGCCCGGCCTACGCAGCCCGCTTTTTCAAGAAACTGGAGTGTTTCTGCTTCACCCAGCAGGTGCTCCAGCCGGGCGAGGTGAGGCGGATGCCGGTGGTGTTCGTGATCGACCCTGAATTGCCGAAGGATATCGGAACGGTCACCTTGTCCTATACTTTTTTCGTTGTTGAGGGGGCGACCCGGGATGCGGCAGGGGTGTAGCAATGGCGCGGGATCAACGCAAGCCGGGATTCTTGCAAGCGGCAGGCGCGGTGTTCTGGGCCTTTTTCGGGGTTCGCAAACGCCGGCAGGGGGAGGCGGATGCCGTGGGATTGAGCCCCGTTCAGGTGATCGTGGCGGGGCTGGTGGGGGCCGCGCTTTTCGTGCTGGCTTTGTTGCTGGTGGTGCGGCTGCTGGTGAATTCGTGAGCCGGGATGTCCAACGATTTTTTGATCAGGATGAGGAGAACTAGACATGACGACCTCTGATGCGAGCCGCTATTACCTCCCCGAGCCGTCCCATTGGCCGGTGACGGGGTCGGTGGCGCTGTTCTGCATGGCGCTGGGCGGGGTGCTGATGATGAACGGCATGGTCACTCCCGGCGCCGTTTCCCTGGCGATCGGCGTGGCGGTGCTGGTCTATATGCTGTTCGGCTGGTTCGGCACGGTGATCCGGGAGAGCGAGGCGGGCAAGTACAACAAGCAGGTGGATGTCTCCTACCGGTGGAGCATGAGCTGGTTCATCTTCTCCGAGGTGATGTTCTTCGCCGGTTTCTTCGGGGCGCTGTTTTATATGCGGGTGTTGTCGGTCCCCGATCTGGCCGGACTGGAGCAGAAACTGCTGTGGCCGGAATTTGCGGGGGGGTGGCCCACCGCCGGTCCCGGCGCCCAGGATCCCTTCACGCCCATGGGGGCCTGGGGCATTCCCGCCATCAATACCCTGCTGCTGCTTTCCTCCGGCGTCACGGTGACCTGGGCCCACTGGGCGCTCAAGCAGAATAAGCGAGGACAACTCAATCTGGGCCTGCTGCTGACCATCCTGCTGGGCATCTGCTTCTTGGCGCTGCAAGCCTACGAATATGTCCACGCCTACTCGGAACTCAACCTGAAACTCACCAGCGGAGCCTATGGCGCGACTTTCTTCATGCTGACCGGTTTCCACGGCGCCCACGTGACCCTGGGCACCATCATGCTGATCGTGATTTTGTTCCGCTGCCTGGCCGGCCATTTTAAGCCGGACCACCATTTTGCCTTCGAGGCGGTATCCTGGTACTGGCACTTCGTGGACGTGGTCTGGCTGTTGCTCTTCATCTTGGTTTACTGGCTCTGAAGAGATTTCCCGGCCAAGGCAAAACGCCGCGGGCGGGTGCTGCGGCGTTTTGTTTTCGACCTTGGGTTTATATACCTTGCGGCGAAATCCAGCCGAAGCGAAACCCCAGCAGCAGCATGGCGAACAGGAGCAGTGAGAGGACGATCCGCACGGTCAAGGCTTTGACCGCGCGGTTGGATTGTCCCTTGTCCCGCACCAGAAAGAACAATGCGGACCCAAGGCTGAATAAAATAAAAGCGAGGAACAACAGGACCAAGAATTTCATGATAGAAAGCCGCGAAGATGAGCTTTCAGTCTAACCGAGTTTGCCCCGCTGAACCACGGCGGGCGGCGGAATGAGCCGCAGCTTTGCTCCACGCCTTGGGTTCGCGCTGGCGGCGCTGCTGGGAGTGGCGATCATGCTGGCGTTGGGCAATTGGCAGTTGGACCGGGCCGGGGTCAAGGAAGCCCGAATTGAGCGCATTCGGTCTCTGAGCCACGAGCCGGAACTGCGGATTCTCCCGGCAACCCTGGGCGCCGAAGACGTGCTGCTGCGCCCCGTGGAGGTCCGGGGTGCGTTCGACCCCGCCCATGCAATCTGGCTGGATAACCGGGTCTACCAGGGGGTGCCGGGCTATTATCTGCTGATGCCCCTGAAAATCGAGGGCGGGTCGAAATATGTTTTGGTGAACCGGGGCTGGGCAGCGGCTCCCCGGGAGCGGGGGATGTTACCGCGGGTGGTGACGCCTGCCGGAGAGATTCGGGTCCGCGGGATGGCGGTCCCGCCACCGGGCAAGACTCTGGAGTTGTCCCGCGGCGCCGAGCAGGGAGCGGTATGGCAAAACTTGGATCTGGCGCATTACCGAGACGCCACCGGCCTCGACATACAGGCTTTTTTGATCCAGCAGACCGATCCGGCCGACGACGGCTTGGTGCGGGATTGGCCCGCCCCCGATTTGGGGGCGGCGAAGAACCGGGCCTATGCCTTTCAGTGGTTCGGTCTGGCCGGACTCATCGCAATCTTATATGTCGTGCTCAATGTCAAAAAATCCGCAGCGTAAACGCCCTCCCTACGAGCTGATCTTCATGGCTTTCATCGCCCTGGCCCCGGTGGTGGGGAGCTATCTGGCCTATCATTTCTGGAGCCCCGGGCGGTTCGTGAATTACGGCGAGTTGCTAACACCGGGCCCCTTGCCGGATATTTTCCTGGAGCGGGTCGACGGGGCGGATTTCCGGTTTTCCCAGCTCAGGGGCAAATGGATTTTCGTCACGGTGGATCCCGGCGCTTGCCCGGAGGGCTGCCGGGATAAGCTCTACAAGATCCGGCAGCTGCGGCTTACCCAGGGGAAAGATATGGACCGCGTGGAACGGGTGTGGCTGCTGGACGATGCCGGCACTCCGAACCCCGGGGTTGTTGCCGAGCATCCCGGATTGTGGCCGGTGAAGGCGGCGGGGGATGCTCTGAAGCGGCTTGCCTTGAACGGCGCTCCGCGGGACTACATCTATCTTGTCGATCCCCTAGGAAATCTGATGATGCGTTATCCGGAGAATGCCGATCCCAGCAAGATGGCGAAGGATATCGCCAGACTGCTAAAAGTCTCCCGCATCGGCTAGCGGCTGCCGGCCATGAACAATCTCGCTGCCGCCGTTCCGGCCAGTCCCTGGCGCTTCTGGGCGTTGCTTCTGGTTTTGGCGCTGGCCGTTGCCGCGTCCCTCTGCGCCGCCACGGCCAGGCTCATCGATCTCGAAGTCCTGGCCGGTCTTGCCGCGCTTCGGGAAGGGGCCAGGACGTGGCATCTTTTTCTCGCCCGGGGACTGGGATTGACGATCCTTGGGATTGCCGTCGTGGCTTGGCTCAAGCCCCGTCTGTTGCCGGATGCCCGTTGGATTTCCCTGGTGCTGTTGGCGTTGGCGGCCTGGGAGGGCTTGCTGGCCGACGGTTCCCGGCTGGGAATGGATCGGGCGCTGGTATCCACTTTGCACGCCATGAACGGCATGGCGTTCATCGCATTATTTGCCGCGCTGGCGCTGAGGGCTGGATTGGGCCGCCTTCCCATAGCTTCCTTGCTTCGCTGGGCCTGGATTCTCGTGCTCGCGGTATTGGCCGAAGTTGGCCTGGGAACATGGCTGGGCGCTCACCCGGGAACGACGGCTTGCGAAGGTTTCCTGGCCTGCGGAGGGGGCTGGCTTGCTGGGTCGGGGATCGCCGAGACGGGACGCTTGCTGGGAGAGGGGTTTTCCCTAACCCCCAGCCAGGAAGGATTGCGGGCGGTGCATTGGGCTCACCGAGGGCTGGCGTTGCTCCTGGGGGGCGGGATCGCTTGCCTGCTGGTTGTCGGTGACTCCCCCAGGCTGCGGGGCTGGGGACTGATGGCCGCCGTCTTGCTGTTGGCTCAGGCTGGGCTGGGTCTGTTCGGGTTGGGGGAGGACGGCGGCATCGGTGTGTTGGTGATGCACCATGCCCTGGCGATCGGGTTGCTAATCGTCTTGACGGTGCTACACTTTCAGCCCTTCCAGTTTGCCCGCACGGATGTCTAAAGCGATGCCCTCCACCCTTGCTTCCCTGCATAGCGGAACATCATCTCTGCTCCATCAGTTCTTCCAGTTGACCAAGCCGCGGGTCGTCTCGTTGATCGTGTTTACCGCGGTGATCGGCATGTTCCTTGCCGCTCCGGGGACGGTTCCGTTGCGGCCCTTGGTGTTCGGCACCCTGGGCGTGGCCTTGGTTGCGGGGGCCGCCGCCGCGGTAAACTGCTTGCTGGAGCAGGCGATCGATGCCCAAATGCTCCGCACCCAGCGCCGTCCGTTGCCCCAGGGGCAGATCACCCGCAAGCAAACCGTGATGTTCGCGCTGCTGCTCGGCGGACTCGGGCTGCTGATCCTCTATTTTTGGGTCAATCCGCTGACCATGGTGCTGACCCTCGCCACCTTCGTGGGTTATGCGGTGGTCTATACCTTGCTGCTCAAGCCCTTGACCCCGCAGAACATCGTGATCGGCGGCGCCTCCGGGGCCATGCCGCCGGTGCTGGGTTGGGCCGCGATTACCGGAGAAGTGTCCCCCGATGCGCTGATCCTGTTTCTCATTATTTTCGCTTGGACCCCCCCTCATTTCTGGTCCTTGGCCCTCTATCGGAAGGAGGAGTACGCCCAAGCCGGCGTTCCCATGCTGCCGGTTACCCATGGCGATCGTTTCACCCGGTTGTCGATACTGCTTTATACCGTGCTGATGGTGGGGGTAAGCTTGTTGCCGGTGGCCAGCGGCATGAGCCGGCTGCCGTATCTGCTGGCGGCCTTGGTTTTGGGAGCGGGATTCATCCGCCATGCCGTGGGGGTATGGAAAGACTCCGGAGATTATTGGGCCCGCAAGACCTTTCGCTATTCCATCGTTTATTTGGCCTGTTTGTTTGCCGCCCTGCTGGCGGACCACTTTGTCAGCGGGTGGGTTCCGTGATCCAGGGCCGCAGGCGATGGTTGGCCGCCGGGCTGCTGGGGCTGGCCCTGGCGGCTTGCGGTCGGGGTGCGGCCCCCCCGCCGCCTTTCAAGGCTACCGACATTACCGGCGCGGAGTTCGCCCGGGATTTCCAGCTGACCGATCACCGGGGCCAAACCCGTGGCTTGGCGGACTTCAAGGGTAAGGCGGTGGCGGTGTTCTTTGGCTACACCCATTGCCCGGACGCTTGCCCCACCACTCTCGCCGAATTGGCGGCGGCCATGAAGCAGTTGGGGCCGGATGCCGAACGGGTGCAAGTGTTGTTCGTCACCGTGGATCCGGAACGGGATACCCCGCAGTTGCTGGCCCAGTACGTTCCGGCTTTCCATCCCAGCTTCCTGGGGCTATATGCGGATGCCGAAGCCACAGCTCGGGTGGCGAAGGAATTCAAGGTGGTGTACCAGAAACAGTCCGGCGCTGGGCAGCAGGGCTACACCGTGGATCACTCCGCCGGCACTTATTTGTTCGATCCGGCCGGTCGGGTACGGCTCTACGTCAGTTACGGGCAGAAGGCCGAAGCCTTTGCCCATGATCTGCGCTTATTGCTTCACCCTCCCGGCTGATTTCGTCCCGGTAAGGACCGGATCAAAACCCCGTCCTCTCCACGGGGAGGGGTCACTGGTCGCCGATGGGTCTCTTGGGGGTTTTTAATTCCTTGTACAGCGTGACCGGTTGGCGCTGTTTGCGCAACCGCAGATTGAGCGTTTCCACCCCCAGGGAAAAGGCCATGGCGAAATAGATGTAGCCCTTCGGAATATGCATCTCCAAACCTTCCCCAACCAAGGCGACCCCAATCAGAATGAGGAAGGACAAGGCCAGCATTTTGATGGTGGGGTGGGTGTCGACGAAATCCCCAATGGGTTTGGCCGAGAACATCATTACTCCCACGGCGATGACGATAGCCAATACCATGACTGGAATGTGATCCACCATGCCCACCGCCGTGATCACCGAATCCAGCGAGAACACGATGTCGATAATGGCAATTTGGATTAAAGTGCCAAGAAATCCTGCATGAATGGGCGCAGCGTGTCCGTATTCGCCTCCACCCTCTAGAGAGTTATGAATTTCCATGACTGCCTTGGCCAGCAAGAACAGCCCGCCGCCGATCAGGATCAGGTCGCGGCCGGAGATGTCATAACCCAGCGCGGAAAACAGCGGGTCGGTGAGCCGCATCATCCAAGCCAGAGACAGTAAGAGCGCGATACGGCTAAACATCGCCAGGCCTAAGCCGATTACCCGTGCTCGCTGGCGTTGTTTCTCCGGCAGGCGGCCCACCAGGATAGAGATGAAGATAATGTTGTCCACCCCGAGCACAATTTCGAGGGTGGTCAGGGTGACCAGCGCGACCCAGGCCTCGGGGGAAGCTAACCACTCCATAGTTCCGCGTCCCAGCTCAGTCGGTGAATTGCCGCAGCGCCGCGATGCGCTCTTCCAATGGGGGGTGGGTCATGAACAGCCGCTTGAGCCCGGAGCCCGGTCCGCCGACGATACCGAAAGCGGCCATCTTCTCCGGCAGCGGAGCCTGCCCGGAGGCGAAACCGAGCTTTTCCAGGGCCGCGATCATGTTGTTCCGGCCGGCCAGTTGCGCGCCGCCCCGGTCGGCCCGGAATTCCCGCCGCCGTGAGAACCCCATGACGATCATGGAGGCGAGGATCCCCAGCACCAGCTCGGCGACGATGTAGGTGATGAAGAACGCCGGTCCCTGGCCCCGCTCGGTTTTGAATACCACCCGGTCCACCACGTGGCCGACGATGCGCGACAGGAAAATGACGAAGGTGTTGACCACTCCCTGTATGAGCGCCAGAGTCACCATGTCGCCATTGGCGATATGGGAGATTTCGTGGCCCAGCACCGCCTCCGCCTCATTCTTGCCCATCGCCCGCAGCAGGCCTGTGGAAACGGCCACCAACGCGTTGTTCTTATTCATGCCGGTGGCGAAGGCGTTGAGTTCGGGCGCATCGTAGACCGCCACCTCCGGCATGCCGATCCCGGCGGTTTGCGCCTGCCGGCGTACCGTCTCGATCAGCCAGCGTTCGGTCTCGGTGGAGGGCGTCTCGATTACCCGGGCGCCGACCATGCGCTTTGCCGTCCATTTGGAAATAGCCAGGGAAATGAAGGCCCCGCCCATCCCGAATAGCGCCGCGAATACCAGCAGCGGCCCCAGCGCCAGGCCTTCTTGACGGAGATAAGATTCCACCCCTAGCAGCCGCAGCGTGAGGCTCAGCACCAGGACAACGGCGAGATTGGTGATCAGGAACAGAAAGATTCGTTTCATTGGGGGCTCAGGGGTCGGGTTGCAGGGGTGACGGATTATAGGCGGTCCGCAATCCGCGATTCATTCGTCGGCCAGATACCAGATGGTCAGGCCGAGTCCGAGGCAGGCGGGTATCCCGAACTTTTCGAGCTTCGTCGCCTGTTCGCCCGGGATGATTTTTACCGGAACCTCGGCCAGTTCCATGACCTGGTTGGTGACCGAGTCCCCCAGGAAGCGGGAGAATGAACTTTTGCGGCTGGTTCCCATGACGATCAGATCGCACCGTTGCCGCTTCGCGAACCGGGTGATGGCGGTGGCTTTATCCCCGATCTCGGAGTGATGCCGACAGGGAATTCCGGCGGCCTCCAGCGGTGTAATGGCTCGCCTCAATGCCTCGGCGCCCCGCTCCAGATGATGCGACACGATCTGATCGCGGCTCAGAAACCGCGAGATGTACCTCGGAAAAGGCGACTGCACGTTTAGCAGATGGACTTCCATGGGTTCCTTGTCGCGGTGCATTCGAAGCAGATGCTGTACCGTGCGATGGGCATTTTCCGATCCGTTTACAGGAACGAGCACTTTGAGCATATGGATACTCCTAAAACTTGTCCGGGGTGCTGCGCTCGGTGCCGGGTTAGAGTTCCCTCAATGATCGAGGGGAGCTACTGTAACACTGGCCAATAGCCTTGAAAATTCGAATATGATTGACACTTCCATCGAGAAAACCGAATCGGAGCGAGTTCATGGCCGCGCTTAATTACAGGCATTTGCATTATTTCTGGGCGGTTGCCAAGGCGGGGAGCATGGCCCGCGCCAGCGAGCGCCTGCACGTCACCGCGCAAACCATCAGCGGGCAGCTCGGCTTGTTCGAGGACGTGCTGGGTTGCAAGCTGTTTGCCCGGGTGGGGCGCCGTCTGGAGCTAACCGACGCGGGGCGGACGGCGTTGAGCTACGCCGAGGAGATCTTTGCCCTGGGGGAGGAACTGGAAGAGGCCTTGCGCCACCCTCCGGGAGGACGGCCGCTGCAATTCAGGGTGGGAGTCGCGGACGTGGTGCCGAAATCGGTCGCCTACCGGCTGCTGGAGCCGGCGCTGCGCTTGCCGGAGCCTCTGCGTATTGTTTGCCGCGAGGGAAAGCTTGCCGGTCTCCTGGCTGATTTGGCGGTGCATCGCTTGGATATCGTGTTGGCTGACGGTCCGATGCCCGCCGGCGTGAATGTTCGGGGCTACAGCCACCTGCTCGGCGAATGCGGCCTGACTTTTTTTGCCACGGCCGCCCTGGCACGGCGGCGCAAGGGCGGGTTTCCCCGCTGCCTGGACGGCGCCCCGCTGCTTTTGCCGGGGGAAGATGCGGCGGTACGCCCCAAGCTGATGCGCTGGTTCGACAAGGAACGGATTCGTCCGCGGATTGTCGGCGAATTCGACGATGGCGCCTTGCTCAAAGCGTTTGGTGAGGCGGGCGCGGGAATTTTTGCCCTCCCTTCGGTGATTGCCCGGCAGGTGCGTCGCCAATACGGCGTCGTGGCCATCGGCGGCACCGAGGCGGTCACCGAGCAGTTCTACGCGATTTCGGTGGAGCGCCGCCTGACCCATCCAGCGGTGGTTGCCATCAGCTCCGCCGCCCGCGAGGAATTCCGCCGATCGCTCGGAATTGTCCGATCCGAGGATGCCCAGGGCCTCTCGCAACAAGCCTCTTGAAACGGCAATAGTTTGCGAATATGATTAGCACCCGCCAGAGACGAGTGCTAATCATATTCGCAAAGGCCTCGGACATCTTTAGTAACCCATTGATTTTTTTAGGAGCATGAAATGAAAATTCGTCCTCTGCACGACCGGATTATTGTCAAGCGGTTGGAAGAAGAGCGCAAAACGGCGTCCGGGATCGTCATCCCCGACACCGCTGCAGAAAAACCCGATCAAGGCGAAATCATTGCCGTGGGCAAGGGCAAGATTTTGGAAGACGGTAGCGTCCGCGCCCTGGAGGTGAAGGTCGGAGACAAGGTGCTGTTCGGGAAATACTCCGGACAGGCCGTCAAGGTCCAGGGAGAGGAGCTTTTGGTGATGCGGGAAGAAGACGTGATGGGTGTTGTCGAAGGCTGACCCGGCGTTTTTCCACGGTTTTCCATAGATATCGAATTTTAGGAGTGCATGATGGCTGCAAAACAAGTGTTGTTCCATGATTCCGCCCGCGCCAAGATCGTGGTGGGCGTCAATGTGCTAGCCGACGCGGTAAAGGTAACCTTGGGGCCCAAGGGCCGCAACGTGGTGCTGGAGCGCTCTTTCGGCGCCCCCACGGTGACCAAGGACGGGGTTTCCGTGGCCAAGGAAATCGAGCTGAAGGACAAGTTCGAGAATATGGGCGCCCAGATGGTGAAAGAGGTGGCCAGCAAAACTTCCGACATCGCCGGCGACGGTACCACTACCGCCACCGTGTTCGCCCAGGCTATCGTCCAAGAGGGCATGAAGTACGTCGCCGCCGGAATGAACCCCATGGATCTGAAGCGTGGCATCGATAAGACGGTGGCGGCCGTGGTGGAGGAACTCAAGAAGATTTCGAAGCCTTGCACCACCAGCAAGGAAATCGCCCAGGTGGGGGCGATTTCCGCCAACGCCGACACGTCCATAGGCGAGCGCATCGCCGAGGCGATGGACAAGGTCGGGAAGGAAGGCGTCATCACCGTGGAAGACGGTTCCGGTCTGGCGGACGAGTTGGAAGTGGTGGAAGGCATGCAATTCGATCGCGGCTATCTTTCCCCCTACTTCATCAACAATCCCGACAAGCAGATCGCCCTGCTGGAAAATCCTTACATCCTGCTGCACGACAAGAAAATCTCCAACATCCGGGAGTTGCTGCCGCTGCTGGAGCAAGTCGCCAAGGCCAGCCGTCCTTTGCTGATTATTGCCGAAGAAGTCGAAGGGGAGGCCCTGGCCACTTTGGTGGTGAACAACATCCGCGGCATCCTCAAGACCTGCGCGGTAAAAGCCCCAGGCTTCGGCGACCGCCGCAAAGCCATGCTGGAAGACATCGCCATTCTCACCGGCGGTACCGTGATCGCCGAGGAAGTGGGCCTCTCCCTGGAGAAAGTCACCCTTAAGGATCTGGGCCAGGCCAAGCGCGTCGAAGTCGGCAAGGAAGAAACCACCCTCATCGACGGCGCCGGCGATACCAAGGGTATCGAGGGCCGGGTCAAGCAGATCCGCAAGCAGATCGAGGAAGCCACCAGCGACTACGATCGGGAAAAGCTGCAAGAGCGCGTGGCCAAGCTGGCTGGCGGCGTGGCGCTGATCAAAGTGGGCGCCGCCACCGAAGTGGAAATGAAAGAGAAGAAAGCCCGGGTCGAGGATGCGCTGCATGCTACTCGCGCCGCGGTGGAAGAAGGCATCGTGGCGGGGGGCGGGGTTGCCGTGCTGCGGGCTCGGCAGGCCATCACCAGCCTGAAAGGGGCTAACAGCGACCAGGATGCCGGCATCAAGATCGTGTTGCGGGCCTTGGAAGAGCCGTTGCGCCAAATTGTCGCCAATGCCGGTGACGAGCCCTCGGTGGTGGTGGCCAAGGTGCTGGAAGGCAAGGGTAACTTTGGTTACAACGCGGCCACCGGGGAATACGGTGACCTGGTGGAGATGGGTGTGCTGGATCCCACCAAAGTGACTCGCTACGCCTTGCAAAATGCCGCTTCCATCGCCGCCTTGATCCTGACCACCGATGCCATGGTGGCCGAGCTTCCCAAGGAAGAAGGCCCCATGTCCGGCGGCATGGGAGGGATGGGCGGCATGGGCGGCATGGGCGGCATGGATATGTAACCCGGCTGTACCGAGTCTGTTCCGGAAAACCCCGCCGCGGCGGGGTTTTTTTTGGGGGGCGCAAACTTAGCGGACTTGCGGGCAGACTGAATGCTTGCGAAGCAAGCGCCGGTTTGAAGGGCTATGGATCGACCATCACGTCGAACTCGATGCGCCGCCAGGGGCCGCGGCGCTTTTCCAGTTTCGTGATCCGAGCGGTCAGGGAGAGACCGGCGTCCATTTGTTTGGCGATCTGGTTTTCCCGGCGGGGGACATAGCCCAATTTATGGCCCCGCCACTCGACCCGCACGGCGTTGCCGTCGTGGGGATTATTAGGTTCGCGCACCAGATCGAGAACATCCCCTGTTGCCATTCGGTCCCAGACCGCTTTCCCGTCATGGTGGCGGAATCCTGCTAGCAGAGAATTCTGCAGCACGATCTCGGCATTGACCCGGGGCGCCTGGGCCCAACCGCCAGTCCACCATGCCAACCCCAACAGGAGCCATACCCCCGCTCGCAAGAAATCGGCCATCACGTCCTTTGTGCTGGGTGAGGGCGCCAAGTGTATAATTTGGCCACTTCCTTTTCCAGCCAGCCGCCCACCCGTGGAAATTTTTCTCGCTCAGCCCAGGGGCTTTTGCGCCGGCGTGCAGCGTGCCATCGACATCGTGGAACGGGCCCTAGTTTTGTATGGCTCGCCCATCTACGTTCGCCATGAAGTGGTTCACAACAAATTCGTGGTGGACGGCCTCAAGGCCAAGGGCGCGGTATTTGTCGAAGATTTGGCCGAAGTCCCCGCCGGCAGCACTGTGATTTTTAGCGCCCACGGCGTTTCCCGGGTCGTGCGGCGGGAAGCGGAGGCTAGGGGCCTGAAAGTCTTCGACGCCACCTGCCCATTGGTTACCAAAGTCCACGTGGAAGTGGCGAAGCTGCGGGAGCAGGGCATGGAGATCGTCATGATCGGCCATGCCGGCCATCCCGAGGTGGAAGGCACCATGGGTCAGTGCGACGGCGGTATTCATCTGATAGAAACCGTCGCGGACGTGGCCAAGCTCCCAGTCTCCGGAACCGCCCCCCTGGCTTACGTCACCCAAACCACCCTGTCGGTGGATGATGCGGCGGCCATCGTGACGGCGCTGAAAGTCCGATTCCCGGCTATTGTGGGCCCTAAGAAAGACGACATCTGCTATGCCACCCAGAACCGCCAGGATGCGGTGAAAACCCTTGCTGCCCAGTGCGAGGTGGTTATTGTGGTGGGTTCGGTCAACAGCTCCAACTCCAATCGCTTGCGGGAAGTGGCGGCCCATGCGGGAATCCCCGCCTACATGGTGGACAGAGCCGAAGAGCTGGATCCGATTTGGGTGGCCGGCAAACGCCGGGTGGGAGTCACCGCGGGAGCATCAGCCCCGGAGATGTTGGTGGATGGAGTGATCCGGCGGCTCAAGGAACTGGGCGCCGTAGAGGTCACGGCGATCTCTGGGATCCATGAGAATGTAGTGTTTCCTCTGCCGCGAATGTTAGCGGCAACCCGTTAGGCCGCCCACCCGCCTCACCTAACAAGCGTCCGATTGATCGGGGTCGCGACCCGTGGTAACTTAGCCCAACTGCAAGTTTGGCGTTGGGCCGCCGCTTGTGTCTTCCGCTCCCGGCTGAACGGGATTATTTAACATACTGAAGGAGAAGGAATTCCATGGATTTTTCACTCACTCCGGAACAGGAAGCGATGCGGGATTTGGCGGCCCGTTTTGCCAAGGAACGGCTCGCCCCCGATTACATGAAGCGGGAAAAAACCCATACCATCGACCGCGCCGTGCTCAAGGAGATGGGCAGTCTGGGGCTCATCAGCACGGCCTTGCCCGAGGAATATGGCGGGATGGGGGTGGACTGTGCCACCAGCGGCCTGATCATCGAGCAAATCGCCTACGGCGACTTCAACATCAGCTATGTGCAACTGGTGAGCTGGCTGATGGGCCAAATCCTGTGCAAGTATGCCGCTCCCGAGGTGGCTCAGGAATGGGTGCCGAAGATTGCCGCCGGGGAATCCCTGGTGGCCTTGGGGCTTACCGAGCCGCGGGGGGGGTCCGACGCCGCCAACCTGATTCTGCGGGCCGAGCCCAAGGGCGACCACTACATCATAAACGGCGAAAAGACTTCCATCAGTTTTTCCGAACAGGCCGACGTGATTGTCGCCTTTGCCCGCACCGGCAAGGTGGAGGACGTGGCCAAGGGCATCAGCGCGTTCGTGATTCCTTTGAATGCTCCGGGCGTCAGCCGGACCCGCTTCAGCGACCTGGGCACCAAAATCGTCGGCCGCGGTTCGGTCTTCTTCGACAACGTGAAGATTCCCGCCAACCATCGGATGGGGGAAGAAAACCGGGCTTTCTTCCAAATCATGAACGGCTTCGATTACAGCCGGGCGCTGATCGGCCTGCAATGCCTGGGAGCGGCCCAAGCCTCGCTGGACGAAGCCTGGCAGTACAGCACCGAGCGCAAAGCTTTCGGCGCGCCGATTGCTCAATACCAAGGCGTGACCTTCCCCCTGGCGGAAGCCGACACGCTGCTGACGGCGGCTCGGGCGCTGTGCTACCGGACGCTGTGGCTGCGGGACAAGGATTTGCCTCATACCGCCGAGGCCGCCATGTGCAAGTGGTGGGTGCCGAAAATCTGCTATGAAGTGATTCATCAATGCCTGCTGACCCACGGCCACTATGGCTACACCACCGACCTGCCACATCAGCAGCGCATGCGGGATACGCTGGGCCTGCAGATCGGCGACGGCACGGCGCAGATCATGAAGCTCATCATCGCCCGGGAAA
>JAHFQX010000007.1 GCA_023259135.1 Betaproteobacteria bacterium
CCGAATGTCGCAGGGATGGCAGCTCACCCGCGCCTCGGGATAGGCTTCGCCGATCTCGTCACGAACTTTTTCCAGCTTCTCGAGCTTGCGCCCGATCAGCGCCAGACCCGCCCCCAAGCTCGCCAATTCATGGGCGGTGCAGCGGCCCATGCCGGAGCCGCCGCCGGTGACGATTACGGTTTGGTCCGAAAACAAGCCGGGATGAAAAACGGAACGATAGCGTGCGGTCATTCGATCGATCTCCAGAGATGGCCCATAATTTCCGCCCCGGATTCGCAGCCGGAGACGGCTGGGCGCTCATTGATTAGGGTTGCTGCAGCGGATTAACCAATTGCTTGGTTGACAAGAGGGATTATGAGCATCGTAGTGGGCGAGAGCAAGAGTCGGCGCAAATCCTGCCGACTTTCGTTGACCGTTACGAGGCGAGAATGTAAGATTCCCCGGCTTCAAATTCCCCGATAGCTCAGTCGGTAGAGCGACGGACTGTTAATCCGCAGGTCCCTGGTTCGAGCCCAGGTCGGGGAGCCAGAACACAAGCCGCTCGCAGCGCTGCGGGCCGTTTTCACTTCTTGCCCCGTAGCCAAATCGTAGCTGCCCACCCATGTTGATTTTATCAAATGGCCTGGCCGGCCGCGTGGCCACTGGCCCATGCCCACTGGAAATTGAACCCTCCGAGATGGCCGGTCACATCCACGACCTCTCCCACGAAATAGAGGCCCGGTACGGCTTTCGCCTCCATCGTCTGCGACGATAGCTCCCTGGTATCGACTCCTCCCAAGGTGATTTCGGCCTTCTTGTAGCCGAAGGTTCCGGAAGGCTTAATATTCCAGCCGCGGAGCCGGTGGGCAACTTCCCGTAGGGCTTTGTGAGGGAGTTGGTTTAACGGTTTAGCGCAGCCGGCCATCTGGCACCAGCGCTGGGCAAAGCGTTGGGGAAGAATTTCTGCCAATAGGTTATCGAGCCGCATGGAACTGAGCCGCCGAGACAACAGCCATGCTTCCACATCTTGGCCCGGCAGCAGATCTATCTTGATGGCATCTCCTTCTCGCCAATACGAGGAGATTTGCAGGACCGCCGGTCCGGAGAGGCCGCGATGGGTGAACAATAAATTTTCCCGAAATCGGCCTGCGTTGCAGGAAATTTCCGTATCCAGCGCAATGCCCGGCAAGCTGCCCAAATGGGCAAGGGTTTCAGGGCCAAGGCTCAAGGGTACCAGTCCCGGCCTGGGGGGAACAACTCTCAAGCCGAACTGCTCGGCCAGGCGGTAGCCCAAGGGACTGGCGCCGATTTTGGGTATGGACAGTCCCCCGGTAGCGATGACCAAAGCTTTTGCCCGGTACGCGCCCAGACTGGTGGCGACGTTGAATGTTCCGCCTTTCCGGAAGACTTGTTGGACTTGACAGGCCAGACGCCACTCCACCCGGCCCAATTGGCTTTCGTTCTTGAGCATGTCGATGATTTGCTGGGAGCTGCCGTCGCAAAATAACTGGCCGAGGGTTTTCTCGTGATACCGGATGCGATAGCGCTCGACCAAGGCGATGAAGTCCCTAGGAGTGTAGCGGGCGAGAGCCGAACGGCAGAAATGGGGATTCTGGGACAGGAAATTTTCGGGTTTGGAATGGATATTGGTGAAATTGCAGCGGCCGCCGCCGGAAATGCGGATTTTCTCCCCAGGTCTAGGGTAATGGTCGATGAGCAACACTCGGCGGCCACGCTGTCCGGCTTGTGCGGCGCACATCATGCCGGCGGCTCCGGCGCCGATGACGATTACATCCAACTCCAATGCGGAGCTATTCCTGGAGGCAGCCTTGGGGAAATTCACCCCATCTGCCCGGCAGCGGATTTATGCCAAGGCTTTGTTCAAGCGTGACAGGGCTTCCTTGAGATTGTCCATCGAGGTCGCGAAGGAAAGTCGGACATACCCTTCCGCTCCGAAAGCCGAGCCGGGCACGACGGCGACGCCGGCCTTTTCCAGCAGGTACTCGCAGAAAGCGACATCGGTTGCATTCTTCAAAACACCTTTGCCATGCAAGGAGGCGATGGCTTGCCGCACGTCCGGGAAAGCATAGAACGCTCCCCCAGCCGGTAGGCAGCGCACGCCGGGCATGGCATTGAGCCGTTCCACCACGAAGGCATGACGTTCCCGGAAGGCTTTGACCATCGGCTGGATGCAACCTTGGTCACCGTTGAGAGCGGCTTGGGCAGCCACCTGAGAGATGGAGGTGGGGTTGGAGGTGCTCTGGGATTGCACATTCTCCATGGCGGTGATGATGGCTTCCGGCCCCGCCGCGTAGCCGATGCGCCAGCCGGTCATCGAGTAGGCTTTGGAGACGCCGTTGAGCACCATGGTGCGGGAGTGGAGCTCCGGACAGGCGTTGAGGATGTTTGCGAACTTGCCCTCGGTCAGGAGGATATGTTCGTATATGTCGTCCGTGGCCACCAGTACATGGGGGTGGCGCGCCAGCACCGCTCCCAGGGCCCGCAATTCCTCCAGCCGATACACGGCCCCGGTGGGATTGCTGGGGCTGTTGAGGACCACCAGCTTGGTTTTGGGGGTAATGGCCTGTTCCAACTGGGCTGGGGTGATTTTGAAGCCTTGTTCGATCCCGGCCTCAATGACCACCGGTTTGCCTTCGGCGATCAGCACGATGTCCAGGTACGAGACCCAGTAAGGGGCCGGAATGACGACTTCGTCGCCGGGATTGACGGTGGCCAGCGCCAGGTTGAAGAAGCTTTGCTTGCCGCCGCAAGACACCAGGATTTGTCCGGGCCGGTAATCCAGGCCGTTATCGCGGCGCAGCTTGGCGATAACGGCCTGCTTGAGCCCGGGAGTTCCGCCCACCGGGGTATATTTGGTGAAGCCCTGCTGGATAGCCTCGATGGCGGCCGCCTTGATATGGTCGGGGGTATCGAAGTCCGGCTCCCCGGCTCCCAGGCCGATGATGTCCTTGCCCTCGGATTTGAGCTGGGCTGCCCGGGCGGTGACGGCGAGGGTGGGGGAAGGCTTGATGGCTTGAACGCGGGAGGACAGGATCATGGCTATCGGCAATCGGCGAATAAGGGAACAATGGTGGCGTGATAATATCTAATTCGTTTGAAAAACCGCCGTATTGTAGCCGTGATCGCCACCTTCCCCAATAGCCCCTTTCGGCTCCATCAGCCCTTCGAACCCGCCGGTGACCAGCCCGAGGCCATTGCCCGGCTGATTGAGGGAATTTCCGACGGGTTGGCCTTCCAGACTTTGCTGGGGGTCACCGGTTCGGGGAAGACTTTCACCATGGCCCATGTCATCGCCCGGCTGGGGCGGCCCGCCCTCATTATGGCGCCCAACAAGACCCTGGCGGCGCAGTTGTACGCGGAAATGCGGGAATTCTTTCCGGAAAATGCGGTGGAATACTTCGTTTCCTACTACGACTACTATCAGCCGGAAGCCTACGTTCCGTCCCGGGATCTGTACATCGAGAAGGACAGCAGCATCAACGAGCATATCGAGCAGATGCGGCTGTCGGCCACCAAATCCCTGCTGGAGCGCCGGGACACGGTGATCGTGGCCACGGTTTCCGCCATTTACGGCATCGGCGATCCCGGCGAGTACCTCGGCATGATTCTGCACCTCAAGGAAGGCTCCCGGCTCAGCCAGCGGGAGGCCATCCAGCGGCTTGCCGAGATGCAGTACGAGCGCAATGAAATCGAATTCAAGCGGGGAACTTTCCGGGTCCGCGGGGATGTGATCGATGTTTTCCCCGCGGAGCATTCCGAGACCGCGATCCGGCTCAGCCTGTTCGACGACGAGATCGAAAGCCTGCATCTGTTCGACCCGTTGACCGGGCGCATGCTGCAGCGGGTGGGCCGTTTCACGGTTTTTCCCTCCAGCCACTATGTTACGCCGAGGGCCACGGTGCTGCGGGCCATTGAGGGCATCAAAGCGGAATTGCGGGAACGGATGGAATTCTTCCATCGCGAAAACAAGCTGGTGGAGGTCCAACGCATCGAGCAGCGCACCCGCCACGATCTGGAGATGCTCAACGAACTCGGGTTCTGCAAGGGTATCGAGAATTACTCGCGCCATCTTTCCGGCCGGGCGCCGGGAGCTCCGCCGCCGACCCTGATGGATTATCTTGCCTCCAATGCCCTGGTATTCATCGACGAGAGCCATGTGACAGTGCCCCAATTGGGGGGGATGTACAAAGGTGACCGGGTCCGCAAGCAAAACCTGGTGGAATACGGCTTCCGCCTACCCAGCGCGCTGGACAATCGCCCGCTGCGTTTCGACGAATTCGAGAGCACCCTGCGGCAGGTAATTTTCGTCTCCGCCACCCCCGCCGAATACGAAAAAAATCATCAGGCCCAAGTGGTGGAACAGGTCGTCCGGCCCACCGGCTTGGTGGACCCCATGGTGGAAGTACGCCCGGCCGCTACTCAAGTCGACGATTTGCTGGGGGAAATCCGCGAGCGGACAGTTCAGCAAGAACGAGTACTGGTGACCACCCTCACGAAGCGGATGGCGGAAGACTTGACGGATTTCTTGGGGGAACACGGAATCCGGGTGCGATACCTGCATTCCGATGTGGAAACGGTGGAGCGGGTGGAGATCATTCGGGATCTGCGGCTGGGAGAATTCGATGTGCTGGTCGGCATCAATTTGCTGCGGGAGGGATTGGATATCCCCGAGGTATCCCTGGTGGCTATTCTGGACGCCGACAAAGAAGGCTTTCTGCGCTCCGAGCGTTCTCTGGTCCAAACCATCGGCCGGGCGGCTCGGCACATCAACGGCACGGCGATTCTTTATGCTGATGAGGTAACCGACTCGATGCGCCGCGCCCTCCAGGAGACTGAGCGCCGCCGGACCAAGCAAATCGCCCACAACCAGGCCCATGGCATTACTCCCAAAGGCATTTCCAAGAAAATCAAGGACATCATTGACGGCATCTATCAGGGGGCCGGATTGGCCGTGGCGGAGCCGGAGTCGCTCTACCGATTGCGGGGCGAGCGGGAAATCAACCGCGAGATCAAGCGGTTGGAAAAGGAAATGTTGACGTTTGCCAAGAACTTGGAGTTCGAGCAGGCCGCCCACCGCCGGGACCAACTCAAGGTTCTTCGAGAACATTTGATGGCGGTGATGGGAAATGAATAAATCCCATGGAGTCATCCCGCAAAATTTTCCGGCCGCCGAAAATGCCATGAGGCTGTTGTTCGTCTGTACCGGCAACATATGCAGGTCCCCTACCGCGGAGGCGGTGTTCCGTCATCATCTGGCGCTGGCGGGGCGCAGCGACGTGCTGTGCGATTCGGCCGGTACCCACGGTTACCACATCGGCGAGCCTCCCGACCCCCGCACGATCCGGGCCGCTTTGCGGCGCGGCTACGTTATGGATGATTTGCGGGCCCGCAAGGTATCGCCGGAGGATTTTTCCGCATTCAATTGCCTCCTGGCCCTGGATTTCGGGCATCTTGCCTTTCTCTAGGCTCGCCGTCCGTCCGGCTTCAGCGGAACCCTGGAGCTGGTAACCCGCTTCAGCGCCAGACACTATCGTCAAGAAGTGCCGGATCCCTACTGGTGTTGGACATGATCGAGGACGCTTGCCACGGCTTCCTGAAAACGCTCCCGTCCAAGTAGGCAGCGGCTTTCGGCTTCGTTTACGGAATCGGTCCGTGGGGGGGATTTCTGCCGGTTTCCACTTGGAGCAGCGGCTCGTCCGGGACTTCCGCGGCAGGGACGCGGGGGCGGCGAGGGCGACTGGGGGGAGGGGGCTCTTGAAGGGGCAAAGCAAAGCCGGCTTTACTCGGATTGGTCTCCACCAATACCAGCCCGCCGCCGCTAAGATCCGCATTTGCCGCCGGCTGAACCGGCTGTGGAGCGGAAGTCGGAGAAGGTGATGGAGGCGACCCCACGGGAGCGATAAATTCTTGCACCGACGCCACTCCCGGGCTAGGGGCCGGCGCAGCATTTACGAGGGGGGTGAAAGCGTCGATCGATACCGAGACAGCCTCCTCCTTCGGGGTCGGGAGAGTGACGAGCGGCTCCTGAGAGGCTTCTTTTGGGGATGTGAGGCTAGGCGTTTCACCCTCGTCTTGAGGAATGAATGTCCGTTGTTCACCGCGGGCGCCGCGGTCGCGGCGTCCGCGGCGCCGCCTCCCGGAGGACGGGGCGGGGGATTCGCCATCCGCTCCGGGCTTTCCATCCGGTGGCAAAGCGATGTTTTCCAAAGAGGGCAGCGGCTGAGTTGGCCGGGGCGAGCGGGGTTTCTGGTCCGCGCCGGGCTGTTGTCCCCCCCGTCCTCCTTCCGGGTGGCGCGATCTGCCAGAGCTTCGCTGGGTGGGCTGTTGTCCGTCGGTATCGCCTTTGGGGGTGCTTTCACGGGGTTCCCGGCGCTGTTGCTGGGATAGACGCCGGCGATCCGAATCTTTCCTGGCGCGAGGGGGAGCAACCGGCGCGGGGCTTTCCTTTTCCGCCGGGCTTTCGGTAAGCGTCGGTTTTAGCCAGCCAAACAGTTTACCCAGGATAGAGGGGGATTTTCCTCCGGATTCCTTGGCTTCCACTATCACCGGGGCCGGCCGCGCCGGCGCGACTATTTGCACTGCGGCTTGGGGACGGGTTCCGGGAGTTTCTTTCGGACCAGGCGCAGCTTCATCCGCACTGGGCTGCTCGACCATGGCATAGCTCGCAGGCATCATCCCTGCCTGATTTACTTCGTCATGGCGCAGCCGAATCACGGTGTAGTGAGGAGTCTCCAAATGCAGATTGGGAATCAGGACGATGTTGATTTTGAGGCGGGCTTCTATGCCATAGACCTCGGAGCGTTTTTCATTCAACAGAAAAGTGGCTACGTCCACCGGAACTTGGGCATGGACCGCGGCGGTATTCTCCTTCATCGCTTCTTCTTCCAGAATCCGCAGCACGTGCAAGGCCGTGGATTCGATGCCTCGGATATAACCGATGCCCCCGCAACGGGGACAAGGTTCATGGCTGGTTTCCCCAAGGGAAGGACGTAGCCGTTGGCGAGATAGCTCCATGAGCCCAAACCGGGAGATTTTTCCCATTTGCACCCGAGCCCGGTCGTAATGCAGCGCGTCCCGCAGGGCATTTTCCACCTCCCGCTGGTTCTTTTGGCTCTCCATGTCGATAAAGTCGATGACGATCAACCCGCCCAGATCCCGCAAACGCAACTGCCGGGCAACTTCTTCGGCGGCTTCGAGGTTGGTGTTCAAAGCGGTCTGCTCGATATCGGCGCCCCGGGTGGCGCGGGCCGAATTGACGTCGATGGAAATCAGTGCCTCAGTGTGGTCGATCACCACCGCTCCGCCGGAAGGCAGGGCAATCTGTCGGGCATAGGCCGTTTCGATCTGATGCTCGATCTGGAAGCGAGAAAACAGAGGTACGTCGTCTCGATAGAGCTTCACCCGGTTAACATTGTTGGGCATGACGTGGCCCATGAATTGTTGAGCCTGTTCATAAACGCTCTCGGTATCGATCAGCAGTTCGCCGATTTCCTGCTGGAAGTAGTCCCGAATCGCCCGAATGACCAAGCTGCTTTCCTGATAGATCAGGAAGGGACCTTTTTGCTGGTGGGAGGCGTTTTCAATGGCGCTCCAAAGCTGCAAAAGATAGCTCAAGTCCCATTGCAACTCTTCCAAGCTGCGGCCAATGCCCGCGGTTCGGGCAATGACGCTCATGCCGGAGGGGACATCCAGTTGGGTAACCAGATCCCGCAACTCATTGCGTTCCTCGCCTTCCACCCGGCGAGAAACCCCGCCTCCCCGTGGATTGTTGGGCATCAAGACCAAATAACGGCCGGCGAGGCTGACGAAAGTGGTGAGCGCCGCTCCTTTGGTGCCTCGTTCGTCCTTCTCGACTTGGACAATGAGTTCCTGCCCTTCCTCCAGAACATCCTGGATGCGGGCACGGGAAAGATCTCCATGACCGCTTTTGAAGTAGCTACGCGCCACTTCCTTAAAAGGCAGGAAACCGTGGCGGTCGGTGCCATAATCGACGAAAGCGGCTTCGAGACTAGGCTCGATGCGGGTGATCACCCCCTTGTAGATATTGCTTTTGCGTTGTTCCTTGCCTGAGTGCTCGATATCTAAATCGATAAGTTTTTGACCATCTACTATAGCAACTCGCAGCTCTTCGGGCTGGGTCGCGTTAAACAAAATGCGTTTCATCCAAATTCGCTCCCGCGCTCATTGAAACGGGGAGGCCACCAGGACGGCAGTCCATGGTGGGTAGACTGGGGCTCAGCTTAGATCATATGCGATTTGCTGACTCTGGTCTGTGCCATTGAGAGAACGGTCCATATGGGTTTCGTTACTTTCGGTTCAGGTCCGATGCGAAACCCGGAAACCTCCACGGTGCTTTGAGCGCGTTTATCTATTAACATTGAGTCACTGCTTTTGGGGCTGGTGAGTGAAAGTAACCAGTATGTAAGGTGTGGCCCTGGGTTAGGGAAGGTCTGAATAAGTGGCTACGGCGCCGTACACGGTACTGGCTTCCTTGCCTGTCCATTATGATAGGCTTTGGTCACTGCTCGGCTTCGCGCCTCGCTCACTTTTCCAGGCCTTCCTTAGAGTGCTCGGAGCAATGCTCCCGCCATCTCTATCGGGTTTTCCCCATTTCCATTTAGGGGGGGCGAGTGCCAACAACCTCCCGGGTAGTATAAGGAAAATGAAAGATTTAGGCAAAGTTTCCGTGACTTGGATTACCGTCGGCAAGGAAGTCGAGACCCAACGGCTCGACAACTTTCTCGTTAAAACCCTCAAGGGGGTCCCCAAAAGCCGGATTTACCGCATGGTTCAAGGAGGAGAGGCACGGGTCAACAGCCGCCGGGTCGAACCCGGCTATCGTCTCCAGGCGGGAGACAAAATCCGCATCCCTCCGGTACGGACGGCGAGTCCAGCCAAGGTTTCAGCCCCATCTGCCAAAGCGCTCCAATTCGCCCCTCTAATTCAGATCCTGCTGGAAGATGACGGCCTGTTGGTCGTGGACAAACCCGCGGGAATCGCGGTCCATGGGGGGAGCGGTATTAGTTGGGGGGTAATTGAATTGCTACGGGCCCAGCGCCCCGCGGCGGATTTTCTCGAGCTGGTCCACCGGCTGGACCGGGATACCTCCGGAATACTGCTACTCGCCAAGAAGCGTTCCGTACTGACCGTCCTGCATCGGCAATTGCGGGAAGGAGAGGTGGACAAGCGTTATTGGGTGCTTGTCCAGGGCCATTGGAGCGGGGGGAAAAAAGTAGTGGAAGCTCCTTTGCACAAGTATGTCACGGCCAGCGGGGAACGCAGGGTATCGGTCCATGCCGAGGGGCGGCCCTGCAGGACAGTGTTTCGGCCTTTACGACGGTGGCGGGGCTGCGCTTTGCTGGAAGCGGAGTTGGGTACCGGCCGCACCCATCAAATTCGGGTTCATCTGAATCATCTCGGACACCCTATTGCAGGGGACGGGAAGTATGGGGATTTTGCCTGGAACCGGGAATTGGCGAAGCAAGGTCTCGGGCGGATGTTTCTGCACGCCAAGTCCATGACTTTTTGTCATCCCCAGACAGGAATCGAGACCAAGGTCGAAGCGCCGCTACCGGAGGAGTTGGAGGTTTTTTTGACGGCCCTCCTTCCCATTGCCAGCCCTAAAGTTAAAACCGGAGTTCATTAACATGCCGCAGCGCTTCCCGCTGGTGATATTCGACTGGGATGGAACCCTCATGGATTCCACAGGCCTTATTGCCCGCTCCTTGCAAGCGGCCTGCGGCGATCTGGGCCTGCCCATTCCCTCTGAGGACAAGGCAAAGCACATTATCGGTCTTGGATTGGGAGACGCTTTGCGCTATGCCGTTCCTAAATTGGAGCCCTCCGGCTACCGTGCCCTTGCCGAGCGTTACCGGAAGCATTTTCTCGCCGAGGATCAAAATTTGCCCCTGTTTCCGGGAGTACGCCAAGCACTTGAATCCCTTCGAGACATGGGCTTCACGCTGGCGGTGGCTACGGGCAAGAGCCGTTCCGGACTGCGCCGTGCAATGGAATCGACCGGGTTGGCGAATTTTTTCGAGGCTTCTCGGTGTGCCGACGAGACTTTTCCGAAACCTCACCCGGCAATGCTGGAAGAGTTGTTGGATGAACTGGCTATGAAAGTCGAAGATGCCGTGATGGTGGGGGACACCACCCACGATTTGCAGTTGGCGGCCAATGCCGGCATGGCTGCCCTGGCGGTTTGTTATGGGGCGCATCCCCGCAGCGCTTTGGAACAGCACTCCCCCCTTGGGTATTTCGAAGATTTTTCGTCTCTGGCGGCATGGCTGCGAACCCACGGCTGATCGGGGACGGCGCCCATCTTCAGGAGGGCGGGAAGGGACTGGAGTTCGGGGTGAAATATCGAGGAAAGCCGGAGCGGGCTTTTGCCATTCGGCACCGGGGTCGGGTCTACGCTTATCTTAATCGTTGCGCCCACCGGCCCATGAATCTGGATTGGCGCCCTGGTGAATTCTTCGATATTTCCGGGTTATACTTGATCTGCGCCACCCACGGAGCCCTTTATGCCCCGGACACGGGACGCTGCATCGGCGGCCCTTGCCAGGGGAGAAAATTGATTTATGTCCCGGTGCAAGAACAAGATGGAAAAATTTTCCTGCTGCCCAACCCCGATTTTCTGATGGCCGACTCGCAATAATGGAATCTCCTCAACCCGAAGAACAACAGTGGGAACGCCGATTGCTGGAAAAGCTGGCCACCTCCGCCTTGGAGGAGCAGCGCAAAGCCCGGCATTGGGGAATTTTCTTTAAGTCCCTGACTTTAATTTATTTTTTTGCTTTGTTGTTTTTGACCCTGGGGTGGTTGAATTGGAAGGAAGTCCCAATCCCTGGAAAACATACGGCGTTGGTGGAACTCACCGGGATCATCGCTTCTGACGGCGCTGCCAGCGCCGATCAAATCAACCTGGGGCTTCAGGAGGCTTTTAAGGACAAAAACACTCAGGCGGTGGTCCTGCGCATCAACAGCCCAGGGGGCAGCCCTGTCCAGGCAGGCTATATCAACGATGAGATCCGCCGATTGCGTGGCTTGCATCCGAATATCCCGCTGTACGCCGTAGTGGAGGACGTCTGCGCTTCCGGCGGCTATTACGTTGCTGCCGCCGCCGACAAGATTTTCGTGGATAAAGCCAGCATGGTGGGGTCCATTGGGGTGCTGATGGACGGCTTTGGGTTTGTCGGGGCCATGGAAAAACTGGGTATCGAACGACGTCTGCTCACCGCTGGAGAAAACAAGGGATTCCTCGACCCCTTCGGGCCCTTGGCTCCGGCCCAAAAAGCCTACGCCGAGCAGATGCTCCGAGATATTCACCAGCAGTTTATCCAAGTGGTCCGCCAAGGGCGCGGCAACCGCCTCAAAGAGACTCCGGACACATTCAGCGGCCTGATCTGGACCGGCGAAAAGAGCATTGAACTCGGCCTTGCCGATGCCTTGGGGAGCGTGGATTACGTTGCTCGGGAGGTGGTGAAGGCCAAGGATATCGTGGATTTCACTCCACGGGAGAATCTCGCGGAACGCTTTGCCAAGCGCCTAGGGGCAGGAGTTGCCGAGAGTCTGTTGCGATTCTCTGGCGTCGGGACATTGCGTTAGACCAATCCAGGCCCCGAGTTAATCCAGCACCGAAACCGACTCCTGCCGCAACATCGCCACCAAGGCGATCAAAGGCAGGCCGATCAAGGCTGTGGGATCATCCCCTTGTATGCTCTGTATTAGGGCGATTCCCAAGCCTTCCGACTGGGCGCTGCCGGCACAGTGATAGGGTTGCTCTTTCTTCAGGTAGGCGTGAATTTCCTCGTCGGTGTAATCCCTGAAATGCACCACGGTGCTCACGACCCGAGACTGCATACGATCGGCGGCGGTATTCCATAATGCCAGCCCAGTATGGAACTGCACGGCCCGGCCTCGGGTCTTGCGCAGCTGACGCAGCGCATTTTCAAAAGTGTAAGGCTTGCCCAGTACTTCGTCATCGAGCATGGCGACTTGATCCGAACCAATCACCAGGCTTTCAGCTGCAACGACTTTGCAAGCACGGGCCTTGGCTTCCGCCAGGCGGGCCGCGGTATCGGATGAGGCCTCGCCGGGCAGGGGGGTTTCGTCGACCTCCGGAGCCCAGGTGGAGAAGGGGATGCACAGCCGCTCCAGTAATTTCTTGCGATAAACCGAAGATGAAGCCAGAATAAAAATAGGTTTGCCCACGCCGAGAAGCTCTAAAATAAAGCCGAATTACTTTCCCGTTTGGAAAGCGGAAGGTGGAGAAAGCCGGATCCCACCCCCGGGATTTTCTGGAAAACCGTTTTGACACGGACTGTTAGAAATAATATCATGCGCCGCTTATGTTCGAACAGGCGGTTATCGACAGTCCGGATTTTGCCCGTAAGGGTCTCCAGATGGCCTTGCGGGTGCCGGTTGCCCAATTTACCCGGCTCCAGGAGGCCCTGAAGGAATCCACCGGCGAACTGGATTTCGTTTTATCCGGTTTCGTGGATCCCCAAGAAGGTACAATGTTGCGGCTTTCGATCGCGGGCCAGTTACGGCTTGTCTGCCAGCGATGCTTGGGTCCAGTGGATCACTCCTTGGCCCTTAACCGGCAGTTCGTGCTGTATGCCGAAGAAAATCAGTTAGGTGACTTGGCCGAGGAAAACCCCGAAGTCGATCACATCCTTGGCAGCCGGAATATGAATGTCCTGGATTTGGTCGAAGAAGAAGTTTTGCTGTCCTTGCCCCTGTTCCCGCGCCACGCCGAAGCCGCCTGCCGTTTGGCCAGCACCGAGGTGGCGGCAACCCATCGCCCGATGGCTGGGCTGAAGGAATTGTGGGGCCGTTAATAGATCGTTGTTATTCGAATTGAGGGGTTTTCCGATATGGCTGTTCAGCAAAACAAAAAATCTCCTTCCAAGCGCGGAATGCGCCGGGCCCATGATTACTTAGTTAATCCGCCCCTGGCTATAGAGCCCCGCAGCGGGGAAGTTCATTTGCGCCATCATGTGACTCCCACCGGGTTCTATCGTGGCAAGAGAGTCATTGCTCCCAAAGGCGAATAAACTTTCCTCCCGAATTTTGAATGCGGAAGCTCCCCCGGCTTCCCGCTAATTTGAATTCTTGTCGCCCTGCTGGCGGGCCCGGCATGGAAATAACCGTCGCCGTCGATTGCATGGGAGGAGACCACGGTCCTCCCGTTACCGTCCCTGCGGCAGCCAAGCTGGCTCAGCGGATTCCAGGCTGCCGTATCTTGCTGGTCGGCTTGGAGCCGGATGTGGCCGCCCAGTTGCGACGCATCCATGGCGACGTTTCCCGTTTATCCATTGTCCACGCGTCGGAAGTGGTGGAGATGGACGAATCCCCCGCGCTGGCGCTGAGATCAAAGAAAAATTCATCCATGCGCGTGGCGGTGGATCTGGTGCAAAGCGGAGCGGCGGATGCCTGCGTGAGCGCCGGCAATACCGGGGCCCTTATGGCCATCTCTCGATTCGTGCTCAAAACCCTGCCCGGCATCGAGCGGCCGGCCATCGCTTCGGCCTTACCTACCTTGCAAGGCCACACTTATGTGCTGGACTTGGGAGCCAATGTGGATTGCACGCCTTCCCAGTTGCTGCAATTTGGTTTGATGGGCTCCTCCCTGGTGAGCGCCGTGGACCATGTGAAGCGCCCGCGGGTCGGACTCCTCAATATCGGTGAGGAAGACATCAAGGGTAACGATACGGTCAAGCAGGCTGGCGAGTTATTCAAGGCCAGCGACCTTAACTATATCGGCAATGTGGAAGGCGACGATATCTATCTGGGAGGAGTGGATGTGGTGGTGTGCGACGGTTTCGTTGGTAACGTGGCCCTGAAAACATCCGAAGGATTGGCCCAAATGATTGCTACCTTGCTGCGCCAAGAATTCAGCCGTGGCTTATATTCCAGGTTGGCGGCGTTAATCGCCTTGCCCGTACTGCGGGCTTTCAAGAACAAGGTGGATCATCGACGCTACAATGGCGCCAGCCTCCTCGGGTTGCGAGGAATTGTCGTGAAAAGCCATGGTTCCGCTGATTCTTTTGCATTTCAATGGGCTATCGAGCGGGCTGCGGAGGAGGTGCGCAACGGCGTCCTGGAGCGCATCGGCGCCCGCTTGAGCAGTGAAAGGGAGGTGGCTTGATGTATTCCCGCATCATCGGCACTGGTAGCTATCTGCCTGCCAAGCTTCTGACTAACCGGGATTTGGAAAGCGTGGTGGACACCACCGATGAATGGATCTACAGCCGCAGCGGAATACGGGAGCGGCACATCGCCGCCGATGACGAAAACGCCAGCGATCTGGCGGTGGCCGCGGCCCGAAAAGCCATGCAAGCTGCCGACGTCGGCCCCGAGGATATTGGGCTGATCGTGGTGGCCACGACCACTCCCGACATGATTTTTCCCAGCACCGCCTGCCTGGTTCAGCACAAACTCGGTATCAAGAATTGCCCCGCCTTCGATATGCAAGCGGTGTGCAGCGGATTCGTTTATGCCTTGGCAACCGCCGACAAGTTCTTGCGCTCCGGGGCGTGCCGACATGCCTTGGTGATTGGAGCCGAAATCTATTCCCGCATTCTGGACTGGAAGGACCGCTCTACTTGCGTGTTGTTCGGCGACGGGGCGGGGGCCGTGGTGCTAGGCCTCAGCGATACCCCCGGCGTTCTATCCACTCATCTGCATGCCGACGGCAGCTATCACGAAGTTCTTTCAGTGCCTGGCTGCGTGTCACGAGGCGAAATCAAAGGGCACCCTTTCGTGGTCATGGAAGGCAGCGCGGTGTTCAAGTTTGCCGTTAAGGTGCTGGAGGAGGTCGCTTTGGAGGCCCTCGCTGCCAATGGCCTGTCTCCTCGCGAGGTGGACTGGTTGATTCCCCACCAAGCCAATATCCGGATTATCCAGGCTACCGCCAAAAAACTGGGGCTCGGGATGGACAAGGTCGTTGCCACCGTGGAACGACACGCCAATACCTCTGCCGCATCCATTCCCCTGGCGCTGGACGAGGCGGTGCGGGACGGCCGGATTCGGCCGGGGAATCTGGTTCTGTTGGAAGGAGTGGGGGGCGGTTTTACGTGGGGTGCAGCGCTGTTGCGCTGGTAATGAAAGGTTCAGTGGCATGGATTTCGCACTAGTTTTTCCCGGGCAGGGCTCTCAATCGGTGGGCATGATGGCCCCCTACGATTCACTGAATGAGGTTCGAAACACTTTCTCCCAGGCGTCGGAAGTGCTGGGTTTCGACCTGTGGGACATGGCCCAGCAAGGCCCTGCCGAGACGCTGAATCTAACCGTGAACACCCAGCCGTTGCTCTTAACCGCGGAAGTGGCAATTTACCGCGCTTGGCGAGCCGCCCACGGGCCGGAGCCCAAAGCCATGGCAGGCCATAGTCTGGGAGAGTACGCCGCTTTAGTGGCGGCCGAGGCCCTTTCTTTCCCTGATGCTCTGCGGACGGTCCGATTTCGTGCCGAAGCGATGCAGCGAGCGGTTCCAGAGGGTACGGGTAGCATGGCCGCGATCCTCGGGATGGATGACGAGAGGATTCGTCAGGTATGTCGGGATGCGGCCCAAGGAGAAGTGCTGGAGCCGGCTAATTTTAATTCGCCGGGACAGGTGGTGATCGCCGGCCACAAAGCAGCCGTCTCCCGAGGAGCGGCGCTGGCAACGGAAAGAGGGGCAAGGAAGGTGATGCCGGTCGCCATGAGCGTTCCTTCCCACTGTAGTCTGATGAAACCCGCCGCCGAAAAACTCCGGGACTTTATCGCGGAGATCAGAATCGACCGGCCGCGAATTTCAATCATTCATAATGCTGATTTGCGGGCCATCACCGACCCGGCGGAAATCAAAGCAGCCTTAGTGCGGCAACTGTTCAGTCCGGTGCGTTGGGTGGATACGGTCAAAACTTTGACTGCTCAAGGGATTACTCATTTTATAGAGTCCGGCCCCGGCAAGATTCTGACCGGAATGAACAAGCGGATCGATGGGGTGCAACAAGCCATCGTTTTGAGCGATGCCGACGCTATCCGCCAGACCATCGCCCTGCTGGCTCAATAAAGGAACTGGAGCATGCTGAAAGAACAAATCGCTTTCGTCTCTGGCGCCAGCCGGGGGATCGGCCAGGCGATTGCATTGGAATTGGGCCGGCAAGGAGCGGTAGTCGTGGGAACCGCTACCACTGATGCTGGAGCCGCAACCATCACTGCACGATTTCAGGAAGCCGGCGTCACGGGAATCGGAATGATCCTCAATGTCAATGATTCCGGGCAGGTGGAACAAGTATTTTCCGCCGTGCAGCAGCAATTCGGACATGTGACCGTGCTGGTCAACAACGCCGGCATTACTCGGGATAACCTATTGCTGCGCATGAAAGACGAGGAATGGGACGACATCATGGCCACCAACCTGAAGTCGGTATACCGGCTCAGCAAGCTGGTGCTGCGCTCCATGATGAAAGCCCGTCACGGCAGAATCATCAATATCACTTCGGTGGTAGGCAGCATGGGGAATGCCGGACAAAGCAATTATGCCGCCGCCAAAGCCGGAATAATCGGGTTTAGCAAATCCCTGGCGCGGGAAGTGGGCAGCCGCAATATCACTGTCAATTGCGTCGCTCCGGGCTTCATCGACACCGATATGACCCGAGACCTAGGCCAAGCTCAGCAGGAACAACTCCTCCAGCAGGTCCCCTTGGGACGGCTAGGGCAGCCCCAGGACGTCGCCGGGGCGGTCGCTTTTCTGGCGTCTCCGGCTGCCGGATACATTACCGGGGCCACGTTGCCCGTCAATGGAGGGTTGTATATGGAATGATATAGACGCTAAGGAAGCCCTGAATTTTCCTGGCGACATATTACGGCCATATCAAATTTGGTAAAATGCATCCGCGGAGCAACTTCATCAGCGGAGTCTATGGACGCGGAGCAAGCGGCAGATGTATAGGCTCGGGGAGCCTCCAAAATGAATTATCTGGGGTCAGGCGCGCCGCCGTTCGATCCAAACGGCTTTCACATTCGATTCATTTGATAAAGAAAGGGAAGGGGGCATCGATGGAAAATATCGAACAACGCGTTAAAAAAATCGTCGCGGAGCAATTGGGCGTTAGCGAGGCAGAAGTGAAGGCGGAATCTTCCTTCGTCAACGATTTGGGGGCCGATTCCCTGGATACCGTGGAGTTGGTGATGGCTCTCGAAGAAGAATTCGACTGCGAGATTCCCGACGAGGAGGCAGAAAAAATTACGACGGTTCAGCAAGCCATCGATTACGTCAAAGCGCTGGCTTCTTGAGTTTCTTGTCGAATCGCCAAGGGAAACCATATCCATGTTGCGCCGCAGGGTAGCGATTACCGGCCTGGGAATTGTCTCCCCCGTCGGTATCGGAATCAAGGATTCCTGGGACAACGTTTTGGCGGGTCGTTCGGGTATCACCCGCATTACCCGCTTCGATCCTAGTCTCTTTGCTTCTCAGATCGCCGGAGAGGTGAAGGATTTTGATGTCAGCCAATACCTGCCGGCCAAGGAAGCCCGGCGGATGGATATTTTCATTCACTACGGGTTGGTTGCCGCTATTGAGGCCATTCAGGACGCAGGCCTGGCGGGGCATCCTGATAATGCGGAGCGCATCGGCATCAATATCGGTTCCGGCATCGGCGGGTTGCCGATGATCGAGGATACCGACAAGGTCTATCAGCAGTCCGGTCCTAGAAAAATTTCTCCCTTTTTCATTCCCGGCACCATCATCAATATGATCTCCGGGAATCTATCCATCATGTATGGATTCAAGGGGCCGAACTTGGCCATCGTCAGTGCTTGCGCCACCGCCACTCACTGCATTGGCGACTCGGCGCGATGGATCGAATATGGGGATGCCGACATCATGATTGCGGGAGGTGCCGAATCCTGCATCACCCCTTTGGCGGTGGGGGGGTTTGCCGCGGCCCGGGCGCTGAGTACCCGTAACGACGATCCTGCGACCGCAAGCCGGCCCTGGGATGTGGAGCGCGATGGATTTGTGATAGGTGAGGGCGCTGGCGTGCTCGTCCTGGAAGAGATGGAACATGCCAAGCGCCGGGGTGCCACCATCTATGCCGAACTCGCCGGTTTCGGCATGGGGGCCGATGCCCATCATATCACTGCCCCCTGCGAAGATGGGGAGGGCCCCGCCCGCTGCATGAGTATTGCGCTCAAGAATGCGGGCATGGCATTGGACGAAATTGATTACATCAATGCCCATGGCACTTCGACGCCCTTGGGAGACATCGCCGAGACCGTGGCGGTAAAACGCTGTTTCGGGGACCATGCGAAACGACTGGCGGTGAGCTCCACCAAATCCATGACCGGCCATCTGCTGGGAGCGGCAGGGGGAGTCGAGGCCATTTTCAGCGCCTTGGCCATTAAGCACCAGGTTGCCCCACCCACCATCAACCTGGGCCAGCAGGACCCGCAGTGCGATTTAGATTACATTCCCAACATGGCCCGGAAAATCAGCATCCGGGGAGCCCTATCAAATTCCTTTGGGTTCGGTGGAACCAACGCGACCTTGGTGTTTCGCCGAGTTTAGACCCGATCCTTCTGGCATTCCCGGTCCAGGCGATTTAACCCCCTGCCCCCAGTTGAGCCGGAAAGCAAGAAATGAATCTCGTCAACGGCCGGGAATCCGATAGCGTGAGTTTGGATGATCGCGGTTTGGCTTATGGAGACGGCGTATTCCGCACCGTGCAAATTCAGGGAGGGCGCCCTCTGCACTGGGAGCGTCATCGACGTAAGCTGCTCAGCGACTGCATGGGACTCGGAATCCCTATCCCGAGCCTCGATGCCTTGGAGCGGGATGTTGCGCTGGCCTGCTCTCGGGAGCCCGAGGCCGTTCTTAAAATCATCGTCACCCGCGGCGTAGCCGGGCGAGGCTATGCTCCGCCTCCCGACCCGCAACCTACCCATATCGTCCGCACCGCCCCCTCCCCTTCGTACCCGCCCCATTACGCCCAATCCGGAGTTCGGTTGCATCTTTGCGCTTTGCGCTTGGCCTGGCAGCCCAGGTTGGCTGGGATCAAGCATCTAAACCGGCTGGAGAACGTGCTGGCCCGGGCGGAATGGGATGATCCGGAGCTTGCGGAGGGGTTGTTACTGGACATCGAGGATAACGCCATCGAAGGCACCATGAGCAACTTGTTCATCGTCGAGGCGGGGATCTGTGCCACCCCCTCTTTGGGTCGTTGCGGGGTGGCCGGAGTACAGCGGGGGCGTGTTCTGCAATGGGCGGTCCAAACCGCCACTCCTTGCCGAGAGGAAAATATTCCCTTGCCTCGCTTGCTGAAGGCCGACGAGGTTTTCCTTGTCAATAGCCTGATTGGCCTGTGGCCGGTACGAGAGGTCGGCGGGCAAATCTGGGACCGCTGGCCGGTGGCTGCCCAGATCAGCCAATGGTTGGCCCGAGACGATGGCGCATAAGCCTCATCCACAGCGTAAACGACGCTGGCTATTTTTGATTCTGTTGGCACCGCTCATTGGATTGGCAGTCTATGGGTTTATGCCCCTCAGCCCGCCCCAAACGCCTTTTCAGTTTACCTTGAAAAACGGCAGCACTTTGCGCTCTGCCGCCGGCCATATGGCGGAAGTCGGCATACTCAAAAATCCCCCAATTTTTGTCGTGCTGGCTCGGGCCTTGGGCAAAGCCGGAGCAGTGAAGGCCGGGACCTACGAATTGGAACGGCCCATCAGTCCCCTGAACCTGCTGTTGCTGATTACCCGGGGAGAAGCCCGGCTGGACAGCATTACCTTCGTGGAGGGTTGGACTTTTCGGCAGATGCGGACAGCCTTGGATACTCACCCGGCAGTGGCACATACCCTTGGGAGCATAGGGGAAAAGCAACTGCCGGAGCTTTTGGGGGTAGAGGAGCCTTCGGTGGAAGGGCTCTTTTTTCCGGATACCTATTTTTTCAGCCATGGCACCAAGGACGTCGATATCCTCCGCAAGGCTCGCGCCGCCATGCAGTCCCAGCTGACAACCCAATGGCTATCCCGTCGCTCCGACCTGCCTATTGCCACCCCTTATGAAGCTTTGATCGTTGCTTCTATCGTGGAAAAAGAAACCGGGCGGGAACAAGACCGGCCTCTGGTGGCCGCGGTGCTAATGAACCGGCTACGCCTAGGTATGCGGCTGCAAGTCGATCCTACGGTTATTTACGGCCTCGGGGACAAGTTCGACGGCAATCTGAGAAAACGGGACTTGATCGCCGATCAGCCCTACAATACTTATGTGAGAGTCGGTTTACCGCCTACCCCGATTTGCATGCCGGGTTTAAGCTCGCTGTCGGCAGTCCTACGTCCGGCGGACAATTCTGCGTTGTACTTTGTCTCCCGAGGGGACGGGAGTACCCATTTTTCCTCTTCCCTGTCGGCCCACGAACAAGCCGTCAACAAATACCAAAAACCATGAAAGGGCGGTTCATTACCTTGGAGGGAATCGATGGCGCGGGTAAAAGCACCCATCTGCCCATTCTCGTGGAATTTCTGAAACATCGAGGCTACTCCGTGCTGCTCACCCGCGAGCCTGGTGGCACCCCCTTGGGAGAATCCCTGCGGGAATTGCTGCTCACCCGCTCCATGGACTCGGAGACCGAGACTTTACTGATGTTCGCCGCTCGCAAGGAACATTTGACCCAATGCATTCTCCCAGCCATCGAGATTGGCACCTGGGTAGTTTGCGACCGTTTCACCGATGCCTCTTTTGCTTATCAAGGGGGTGGGAGGGGAGTGGCGTTGGACAAGCTCACCGCATTGGAGCAGTGGGTACATCCTGATTTTCAGCCCGACCTGACCCTGCTATTCGATCTGCCCCCGGCCCTGGGCAAAGCTCGGATTGCCGATGGCAGGGCATTGGACCGCTTTGAGCAAGAAGAGCAAGGCTTTTTCCAACGCGTACGGAACGCTTACCTGGAGCGAGCATCCCAAGCCTCCCAGCGCATTCGGATTATCGACGCTTCGAAGACCCAGGAAGAAGTTCACAAAGAACTTCAAGATATTATTTTAACAATATGTTAAATAATATATTTTCATGGCAAGAGGCTCTCTGGGCCCAAATTCTTGCTCAGCCGAATGGCTTTCCCCCAGGCTTGTTGTTGAAGGCTCGCCAGGGAACAGGGGAGGAATCCTTCGGGCATGCTCTGGCCCAATTTATGTTGTGCGAAAGTCCCACCTCCAAAGGCGCGTGTGGAAATTGCCTGGCCTGCGGCTGGTTTGGCTCCGGAACCCATCCCGATTTTCAACGGGTTACCCTGGCTGAAAGCGTCGAAGGTCGAGAAGGAGAAGGGGCGGGAGAGGGAGAAGAGCCCGAATCCGACGGCGAAAAAAATGGATCCAAAAAACGTAAAGCCCCCCAGTTCATCACTATTAACGCTATCCGCGCCCTATCACCGTTGCTTCAGGAAACAGCCCATCGAGGAAAAGCCAAAGTGGTGCTGCTCTATCCTGCCGAGGCGCTCAACAACAACGCCGCTAACGCTCTTTTGAAAAGCCTGGAGGAGCCGTCTCCCCACACCCATTTCATTCTCATCTGTCATCGCCCCCGGGCCGTGCTTCCCACTATTCTCAGCCGCTGCCGGCAACTGTCGTTGCCAGCACCCGACGTGCCGACTTCTGTGGCCTGGCTGGAGCAGCAGGGCGTGGTTGATGCCCGGCTGGCCCTGGCCCAGGCCGGATACGCTCCCCTGGCCGCACTGATGCTGGGAGAAGGAAATTACTGGGAACGGCGCCAGCAGTTTCTGGAAATCTTGGGGCGTGGCCGGATAGCCCTGGGCAGGGTGGGGGATTGGCTAAAAGAGGGTGAAGAGGTCCGCCTGTTGGGGTGGCTGGAATACTGGTGCTACGATCTGCTCTGCCTCAAGTCCACTGGCCGTATCCGATATCATTTAGATTCTCGGCCGATTCTCGAAAAACTATCCAAGTCGATTGGGCATGGGGAACTGACCCGGTGCTATCGTTGGCTGTTGCGCGAACATCGCGCTCTGCAACACCCTTTGAATCGTAAGCTGCTGGTAGAACGCTGGCTTGCGGAATATTCCCGATTGTTCCAGACGACAGAAATTCAACGCGCTGCGTAACTGCGTAACCATGAGCCCCTTGGTCGATTCTCACTGCCACCTGGATTTTCCTGAGCTCGCATCCCGTTTGCCGGAAGTCATGGCAGGCATGGCCCGGCAGGGGGTGGGCTACACCTTGTGCGTAGGAGTCACGATGTCTCATTTTCCTAGAGTGCTTGAAGTGGCGAGAATCCACCCTCATGTATTCGCTTCCGTAGGGGTGCATCCGGATCATCAAGAAGAACAAGAACCCTCCATTGGCTGCTTGGTGGAATCGGCCGGTCATCCGAAGGTGGTGGCCATCGGCGAAACCGGACTGGATTACTTCCGTCTCAGGGGGGATATGGCGTGGCAAAAAGAACGTTTTCGGACCCACATTCGGGCGGCGCGAGAATGCGGCAAGCCCCTTATTGTTCATTGCCGGGAAGCGGCTGCCGATACCCTGGACATCCTGGAACAGGAAAATGCCCGCGAAGTGGGGGGGGTGATGCACTGCTTCACTGAAAGTTGGGAAACAGCCCAACGAGCCATGGAGTTAAGCTTCTATATTTCCTTTTCCGGCATCGTCACCTTCAAGAACGCCGCCGCGGTGAAAGAGGTCGCCAAGCTCGTCCCAGCCGAGCGGCTGCTGGTGGAAACGGATTCCCCCTACCTGGCGCCGACACCCCATCGCGGGAAAACCAATGAACCAGCCTACGTGCGCCATGTGGCGGAAGAGATTGGGCGCCTGCGCGGGATTCCGCTGGAAGAAGTGGCTGAAACGACCACCCGGAATTTTTTCCAATTGTTCACCGTAGCCCACCCATGACGCCCCAAGTCTTGCGCCATTCTTGGGGGTTATTATTGGCGGCGCTGCTGACAGCCTTGGTAACAGTCCCCGGTTGGGCGGAATCCTACGACGATATCCTGCAAGCAGTTAAGGTCGGGGATATCGCCACCGCGACACAACTGCTGCGGAGCGGTATGGATATCAATACCGTTGATGCGGATGGCAATACCCTGTTGATCCTTGCTTGCCGGGAGCAAAATTGGGCAGTAGCAAAGGCCCTGCTGGGGTTTCGACCCAAACTGGACAGCCGCAACCGGTATGGCGAAACAGCCCTGATGCTAGCAGCTGCCAAGGGGTCGGTAGATCTGGTGGAAACCTTACTGGAGCGGGGAGCCGCTCTAAACCATCCGGGCTGGACCGCACTGAGTTACGCCGCCTGGGCAGGTCAAACTGGGATTGTTCGGCTACTGCTGCAACGGGGTGCCATGATCAATGCCGAATCCGACAATAGCACCACCCCCCTCATGATGGCCGTCCGGGGAGGTCATCTGGAAACCGTGTTGATTCTGCTGGAATTCGGTGCAGACATTAACCACAAAAATAGCTCCGGCGGCAGCGCCTTAGGGTGGGCCATCGACACGGGCAACACGGACATCGCCGAACTTCTGATTCGAGCCGGCGCAGAGGAATAATCCTCGGCCACTCGTCGCTCAAGGCTCTTGTGATTATCACGACTAACCTGATCTGGAATAGACCCGCCCGTCCCGGTCTGATGGATATTTTGTCTCCTGGGCCGGCTGGCCAGCAAATGTTGAGTCGTGCCGCCACCTCCGCCGGCGTAAGCCCAAGGTATATTTCCGTCAGGCTTTCATGGGTAATGTGCCGTCCACCGTGGCTAAATTTAACATAATATACATTATGCGTACTCTTCGAGCGCTTTCGCACTTGCTCGCGGCGCACGGGCTCGGCGCGGCGCGGCGCAGTCCGAGGCGGATTGATTCCTCGATCCGGAGAACCTGCTCGCGCCCCTGCAAGCGGCCTCCTGCATCTACCGCATCGCGTTCGGGCCGCGGGCCGGGCGCAAAGTGCTGAGCTGGCGATACGCCGCGCGGCGTGCGGCGCCTTAGCGCGCATGAGTTGGGCGCGCTTGCTCAAGCGGGTGTTCGACATCGATATCGAACGCTACCCGTAGTGCGGCGGCAAGATGAAGGTCATCGCGGCGATCGCCACGGACGCCGGCGCGGCGCGTGGAACTTTTTCAGGCGGCTTGATACACGAACGCGGAGCCGACGGGGGGGCTCGGCGTGCGCTCGTGCCCGAGTGCGGATTGCGGGAAAGCGGACGCAGCGAAGGGCGAGATTCTGCAGACAACAGCGGAACTTGCGTGAATTGTCACGCGATTGATGCCATCATGGGCGGAGGGATAGAGTGTCCCTGTGCGGAAAATTATGTTTAAAGTTCCTATGCCCAGCCGGCTCTAGGCAACGCCACGAGAATGGCGGCGAACGGCGGAGCGGCGGGACTGATTATTTCAACGAGGCCCGACCCCATCGATCAAACACCATCAGGCAATCGCCCTCGCCTGCGGACGGTTGATCGCGCCCTGAGGGGTCTCGCCGCGCAGCGCCTGGAGGATGCTGTGCGCCGCCTCAAGTTCGATATCGAGTCGCACCGCATCCACCGCCGAGCCGATGTGCGGCGTGAACAGAGTGCGCGCCCTGTCGTCGAGTAGCGCCTGCGGGATCGCGCGCGGCCGGTCGGGGCGCGCCCATTCTTCCATCTCGAACACATCGGCGGCGTAGCCAGCCAACCGGCCGGAAGCGAGCGCCGCGACCACCGCCTGTTCGTCGACAACCGAGCCGCGGCAGGTGTTGATGAGGAAGGCGCCCGGTTTCATCTGTGTGAGCGCGCCGGCGTCGATCAGGTGCAGAGTCGCGCCGCAGTACGGAACCAACGGCACCACGAAGTTGCTCGCAGCGAGCAGCGCCGCCAGATCCATACGCTCAAGGTTCCAGCGCGTTTCCTTCTCCTTCGGCAGCCCCACCGGATCGGAATACAGCACGCGCATTCCGAAGCCCGCCAGACGTTGGGCGACGGCCTGGCCGACCGCGCCCATGCCGATTATGCCCAGCGTGTTGCCGGCAAGGCCGGCACCGTAGAGCACCGGGCGCCAACCGTTGAACTGGCCGCTGCGCACAAAGCGGTCGCCGGCCGGCACGTTGCGCGTCAGGCCGATCAGCAGGCCGATGGTCAGTTCCGCGGTCGGGATGGTGAGCAGATCCTGGACAATGGTGACCCAAACGCCGCGACGGGTACACGCATCGACATCGTAGTTGTCATAGCCTTTGAGTGCGCAGGCGACCACGCGCAGTTGCGGGCAGGCGCGCAGGAATGCTTCGTCTACGCTGTCCGGCATGAAGGTCATGATGGCGGCGGCGGCCCGCGCCCGTCGCAGTATCTCTTCGGGCGCCAGAGTCTCGGGGCTGGCGTTGGGGATAACTTCGCCGTACCCAGCCAGCAGCGCAATGACCTCGGGGTGCACGCGATGAGTGAGGACGATTTTCGGTTTCATCCGGCGTTGCTCCGGTCCTATTTGAATCGTTTTCTCAGCATGCCGCTGAAGGCATCCACCAGCGTCACCATTGCCAGAATCACCAGCAGCAACGCCGAGACTTCCTGGTACTGCATAATGCGCAGCGAGCCCATCAACTCGAAACCGATGCCGCCGGCGCCGACCATGCCCATCACGGTCGAGGCGCGGAAGTTGTACTCCCAGCGGTAAATGGAGATGTCCGCCATCTGCGGCAGCACCTGCGGCAGGACACCATGCAGGACCACCTGCAGCGGCGTGCCGCCAGCGGCGCGCGCCGCCTCGATCGGCGCTTCGTCAGTGTGCTCGATGGCCTCGGCGAAGAATTTTCCGACCATGCCGATCGAGTGCAGGCCGAGCGCCAGCACCCCGGGCAAGGCGCCGAAACCGACCGCCGCGACGAAGATGATGCCCAGGATCAGTTCCGGCACGGAGCGCAAGCCGTTCAAAATCCCACGTGCCACCTGATAGACGGCCGGGTGCGGTGTGGTGTTGCGTGCCGCCAAGAACGCGAGTGGCACCGATAACGCCACCGCCAGCGCCGTGCCGGCCACACTCATGGCAAGCGTGTCGAACAGCGGCTTGATCCAGCCGCGCCAGCCGCCGAAATCAGGCGGCAGCATCTCGCTCAGCAGGCTGAACAGGCTCGGCACGCCCTCCGCCAGGCGCGCGCCGTCGAACAGCCCGACATAATAAGCGCACACCAGGATGACGGAGAACACCGCGGCAAGCCGCAGCGCATCGCGATTCCAGGCACTCTGCTCAGCGCTAAGTAACTGGTCGTAGTTCTGAAATGGGGTCGTCATCCGTCGTTTACTGGAAGTTGGCCAGGTCAATCTTGAGCAGGGGTCCGAGGTTGCGCACCACATCGTACTGCCGGTCGGTGATAACGTCGAAACCCTGGGCCTTGAACGACTTGAGCACCGCAGGGTCCTTGAGGTTCAGGAACACGCTGCGGATCTTTTCCTTGAGCTCCGGCTTCAGGTTAGAGCGCATGGTCCACGGGTACTGCGGGAACGGCTTGGAGTACTGAAGAACCTTTACCTTGTCGAGACTCACGATTTTGCGCTCCACCAGCGACTCGAAGATCGGCCGGCTCAACCCCCCGGCCTGGGCGTGACCGTTCTGCACCGCCATAGCCACGGCGTCGTGCGAGCCGACGAAGTGTTCCTCGTAGTCGCGACCGGCATTGAGGCCCTGCTCTGCCAGCACCGATTTCGGGATCAGATGGCTGGAGGTTGAAACCTTGTCGCCGTAGGCCATGTTCTTGCCCTTGATATCGCCGATCACCTTCACGCCGGACGAGATGTTTGCGATCACCACCGATTGGTAGGTGGTGCTGCCCTTGACCTTGAGCGCCGCAAACGGCTCGATCTCGCTCTTCTGACGCGCGAGCACGTAGGACAGCGGTCCGAAGTAGGCCAGATCGAGGCGGCCGTGACGCATGGCCTCGATCATGGACGAGTAATCGGTGGTGACGATCAATTCGATTTTCTTGCCAAGCTGCGCCTCGAGATAATCCTTGAGCCCCTGGTTGTTCTTGATGACGGTGGAGGCGTTCTCGTCCGGCAGCAGTGCCACTTTCAAAGTCTGCGGGTCCGGATCGGGCGCGGCCTGCACGAATGCCGGAAGCAACAGGCCAAACAGCGCGGCAGTGATGAGTGTCAGCAGTTTTTTCATGGTCAGTCCTCGATGGTTGCGAAGTTGTAAGCGGGTAAAGCCGGAGCAGCGGGCGCGGCCGGTTCGATATCGCCGTGGCCGGCCTGCCGGTAGATGGCCTGCTGCGTGGCTGGCGTGAGCCCGGCTGGGGCGCCATCGAACACCACGCGCCCGTGGGCGAGGGCGATGACGCGGTCAGCGTAGGCCTGCGCCAGGTCCACCTGATGCAGGCTGACGACGGTAGTGATGCCGTCCTCGCGGCCGATGCGACGCAGTTGTGACAGCACCCTGTGCGAGGTCGTCGGATCGAGGCTCGCCACCGGTTCGTCGGCAAGCATCAGGCGCGGCCGCTGTGCGAGTGCGCGGGCAATGCCGACGCGCTGTTGTTGGCCACCACTCAACCGGTCGACACGCTCCAATGCCTTGTGCAACAGACCGACACGCTCCAGGCATTCAAGGGCGATGCGCCGCTCCGCGAGCGGCAGCGGAAACAGGCTGCGCCACGTCGCGTGGTACCCGATGCGGCCGAGCAGCACGTTGGCCAGCGCGCTCTGACGGCCAATCAACTGGTGCTGCTGAAAAATCATTCCGGTATGTTTGCGGTGATCGTGCAACCGGCGGCGCTCGCCGAGGCTGCCCAGCCCCTCAACCGTGATACTCCCGCCCGAAATCGGAGTCAGCAGGTTGAGGCAGCGCAGCAGCGTGGACTTTCCGGCGCCAGAGGCACCGAGCAAGACCGTGAACTCGCCCTGCCGGAAGTGCAGCGACATCGGATGCAGCGCTGTTATGCCACCGGGGAAAGTGACATGGACATCTTTCAGCCGGATCATCATTCGCCTCCTGGACACCGGGATTACGATTCGATTTCACGATCAATCACGGGATTGGTTCGAGTAAATCCGATCAGCAAGCGGATTGGGTAAGCACCGCCGGGCATGATGCGCTCACTTTGTGACGGTTTGATGAAGTCGATATCCAAAAAATGATGGCCAGCTTGAGCAGGCGGGTGTGTCGCAAGATCAATGTCTTACGCTGGTCAGGCCTGGTTATCGACAGATCGTAGGGCGCATTAGCCGCAAGCGTAATGCGCCGAACAAAATCACATCCGGCGCAATGCGCTGCGCTTATTGCGCCCCGTCACGCCGTTTCCGGCAGGCCATGGAATATAGCCCACTGCCGCGCTGCGGCGATCCGAGCTTGCCCCAATTCGTCAAAGACGAGTTCGATGCGTTTCTCGAATGTGGCATCCTTGCCCACGACGTCCTGTGGGTGCGCTGCGCCGGGTGCGGCCACGAGAAGCTGGTGGCGTTTTCCTGCAAGCGGCGTGGCATTTGCCCCTCGTGCGGGGCACGCCGCATGGCGGAGAGCCCCGCCTGGCTGGTTGATCGAATTATCTCCAAGGGGCCAGTGCGCCAATGGGTGCTCTCGTTCCCGATCCCGCTGCCCGGTATTGCAGATCATCCACCGGGTGATTGCGACGCATCTCATCAGGCAGGCGGGCGTCAAACCCAGTGAAGCGGCCGCCGGCCGCGGCGCGTGGAACTTTTTCAGGCGGCTTGATACGCGAACGCGGAGCCGATGGGAGGGCTCGGCGTGCGCTCGTGCCCGAGTGGGCGAGTGGGATTGCGGGAAAACGGCTCCGGTAGCGGAGGGGATATCCGGAATCACCGGTGGGCGTATGAACTCCATTGCCGCCAGGGTCGCATTTGGGGCGCTCGCAAGCATCCCCTGACCCAGAAATGGTAGATTCACCCCCCGGCCAAGTTGCTACCTCGATGAAGCGCCACCGGCGATCCGATCAACGCAAGCCTTTTTGCCCTACCGGCTATGCATTGCCGGGGGACGCCTGGCGGGGCTGGACGATCCACGGGGACACCTCGCGGTCCCCCGAGGGCAAACCCTTCAGGGCTCACGAAATGGCTTGGCTGAGCCTGACTTTCGCCATGGCCCGCAATTGGCGATGCGGCTACGAGGAGCGATTCCAGGCCGCCCTGCTATCCGGGTCCCGTCCACGGCGCCCCGGCGGATGCCGTGGAACGTCTCCGGCGGCCGCTGGTGGCCATCAAGGGGGCAGGGTTGTCTTTCAGGTGGTGGTGGCGGTGAGTTCCAGGCGTCGCTCGATACGCTCCAGGGGTTTTTCGTGGTGGTCGAGCCGCTGGTGGATGTTGGCGATGTCCCCATGAATCAAAGCCAGATCGCGGCGCAAGCCCGCCGTATGTTCCTCGATGGAACTGACCCGGAGTTTCAGGTCATTGAAGCCTTCGTGCATCTCTGCCCGAAGCGTCAGGACATCGTTCCTGAGGTTGCGCAGGTGTTCGAGGATCAGGTTTTCGGTGTTCTCGGCCATGCTCATTCTTTCCTGTGGGTGGATTCTATCATGCTCCCGATTCGTAAGAAAAAAGGGGGTACGGGTATTGGCCTTTTGCCATTCGCACGTCCTGGGACTGCCCAATGAAGGGAGGTGTGAATGTTCGATTTAGGGCAATTGAAGGCAACGAATCGTATAGACTCCCATCCCAGCCATGACCAGCGAGCCGAGCACATGAGCGGTCGCGTGAAATCCGGCCCAGGCGTATTCCTGGCGCAGGAGCAAGGATAGCGATTCGGCCGAGAAAGCCGAAAAAGTGGTCAGTCCGCCGAGAAAACCGGGAATCAAAAATGCTGTTAATTCAGGGGGTATGGCAGGATGGCGCAGGATGTATTCCATCCCTACCCCAATCAAAAAAGCGCCGCCGAGGTTGGCAAACCAAGTTCCCAAGGGAAAATTCGGCAACACCGGATTCAGCAACACGCCGAGGGCAAAACGCAGGCAAGCCCCAAGCGCAGCTCCCACGGCCACGGCTAACCAGGCGTAAGCAGAAGGCAAGATAGGTGCTCCGGCGAGGAACTGGGGTCGTACTTAGATGCCTGCTGCTCGCTCCGCCGCTTGGACGGTATTGCTCACTAAGCAAGCCACAGTCATGGGACCTACTCCGCCTGGTACCGGGGTAATGTAAGTCGCCCGATTTCGCGCCCCCTCGAAATCTACGTCGCCAACCAACTTGCCGTTGGAAAGGCGGTTGATGCCGACATCGATCACCGTGGCTCCCTTCTTGACCATGGGACCGGTGATAATGCCGGGGCGACCCGTGGCTACTACCAGAATATCTGCCATGATGGTGTACTGGGCCAAATTTTGAGTTTTGGAATTACACAAGCTTACGGTCGCTCCTCGTTGCAGCAGCATCAGTGCGGCAGGTTTGCCGACGATATTGCTTGCGCCGACGATGACGGCGTTTTGCCCCCAGATGGCTATCTTTTCGTGTTCCAGCATCCGAACGATGCCCGCTGGGGTACAAGGCGGGAGAGCCGGCTCTCCGACCGTTAGCGCACCGACGTTGCGCAGATGAAAGCCATCGACGTCTTTTTCCGCGGCTATTCCCTCGAGCACGCGCCTTGATTCGATGCCCGCCGGCAAGGGGAGTTGCACCAGAATACCGTGGATGGCGGGGTCTTGGTTCAGGCCCCGGACGCAGGTAATGATCTCCTGCTGGGATGCTGTCCCCGGAAATTCATGGATTGCGGAGTGAATCCCGACCTCTTCGCAGGCATGGATCTTGTTGCGAACGTAGACTTTCGAAGCAGGATCTTCACCGACGATCACCACCGCCAAACCTGGGGTCGTCCCTTTGCTCTTAAGAATCTCGACCCGATTACGGCATTCTTCCTTCACGACTTTGGCGATGGCCACGCCATCGATGATTTTGGCGGTCATGACACCTACTGTTTGTTTTCCGAACGATTGGGGTCGGGGGATTTTTTGGGGGGAAGCGCTGGCGCTATGGTCGCCTCGGGCTTCCGGAGGGATACCGCCGCTTCAGGCTCGATAACCTGGAAAAATATTTCGTCTTCCTTGATCATACCCAGTTCCGCCCTCGCCCGCTCTTCGATGGCGTCGTAGCCTTGCTTCAAATCGCGAACTTCTGCGTCCATGGCCGCATTACGAGCCCGGAGTCGCCGATTCACCTCGGTCTGGGCCTGGAGCTTGCGGTCCATCTCCCAGACCCTCAGCCAACTGCCTTTCCCCAGCCAAAGGGGATATTGAACCAACACCAGAAAGGCCACGAGGGTCAGGGTAAGAAGCCGCATCTAGCGCAACTGATAAAAGGCTTCCCGACCAGGATAACGTGCGCTTTCCCCGAGGTCTTCCTCGATGCGCAGTAACTGGTTGTATTTGGCTAGACGGTCGGAACGGCTGAGGGAGCCGGTTTTAATTTGCATGGCGTTGCTGCCCACGGCGATATCGGCGATCACCGTATCTTCGGTTTCACCGGACCGGTGGGAAACCACTGCGGTATAACGGGCATGCTTGGCCATTTGAATGGCTGCCAGGGTTTCAGTCAAGGTGCCAATCTGGTTGATTTTAATCAGCACCGAGTTGGCCAAGCCCTGCTCGATCCCTTCCTTAAGGATCCGCGTGTTGGTGACAAACACGTCGTCCCCTACCAGCTGCACCGAACGGCCCAGTTTATCGGTGAGGATTCTCCAGCCCGCCCAATCCCCTTCTGCCATGCCGTCCTCGATGCTGAGGATGGGATACTTGTCGCACCAGTTAGCCAAATAATCGGCGAATTGGGCGGAAGTCAGGGTAAACCCTTCAGCTTCCAAGACATATTTACCCTCCCGGTAAAATTCCGAGCTGGCGCAGTCCAACCCAATGGCGATTTGGCTGCCGGGAATGTAGCCGGCTTCTTCGATGGCCTCCAGCAGCAATTTAAGAGCCGCTTCATTCCCCGGCAAATCTGGCGCGAAACCGCCCTCGTCTCCCACCGTGGTGGGTAACTTTTTACCATTAATTATTTTTTTGAGGGTTTGGAAAATTTCCGCACCCCACCGCAGGGCATCCCGAAAGCTCTCGGCACCCACGGGAATAATCATGAACTCTTGCAGGTCTAATTGATTGTTGGCATGAGCCCCACCGTTGATGACATTCATCATGGGTACCGGCAAATGCATCGGACCAGCCCCCCCCAAGTAACGGTAGAGGGGTAACCCAGAATCTTCAGCGGCCGCCTTGGCCACCGCCAGCGAAACTGCCAGCAAGGCGTTGGCTCCCAAGCGCGATTTGTTTTCGGTCCCGTCCAGGTCGATCAGGGTCTGATCGATAAACGACTGCTCGGTGGCGTCCAATCCGATGATTGCTTCGCAGATTTCGGTGTTGACGTTTTCCACTGCCCTGAGAACCCCCTTCCCCCCATACCGCTGGGGATCGGCATCCCGCAATTCCACGGCCTCGCGAGTCCCGGTGGAGGCTCCGGAAGGCACGGCCGCCCGCCCCATTACACCGGACTCTAGTAACACATCGGCTTCGACGGTGGGGTTGCCACGGGAATCCAGAATTTCCCGGGCCACCACATCAACAATTGAACTCATAACCAGTCCTTCCGAAGTTGGAATTTACTATTTACTAAATTGTTTTGTAGGCAAAATATCTTCCGGAAAAGGCTGTCGTTTCACCAATGTATCCAGTTCCTTCAGGGTTGCCAACAAACTGGCCATATCCTGCAACGGCCATGCGTTGGGCCCGTCCGATAGGGCCTGGTCAGGATTGGGATGGGTTTCCATGAATAGGCCGGCAATCCCTGCCGCTACCGCTGCCCGGGCCAAGACCGGCACAAATTCCCGCTGTCCCCCGCTGCTCCCCCCCTGTCCTCCGGGCAGTTGGACCGAATGGGTGGCGTCGAATACCACCGGGCAACCGGTTTGCCGCATGACGGCTAAAGAACGCATGTCCGCCACTAGGTTGTTGTAACCGAAGGAAACACCCCGTTCACATACCAAAATATTGTCTTGGCCGCTGGCTACCCTGGCCTTGGCGATTACATGGACCATGTCCCAAGGAGCCAAAAATTGCCCTTTCTTGATGTTGACAGGCTTGCCGGCCCGGGCTACCGCTTGAATGAAATCGGTTTGCCGGCACAGAAAAGCGGGGGTTTGCAAGACATCCACCACCTCTGCTGCCCTGGAAGCTTCCGCGGGGGTATGAACATCGGTTAAGACTGGTACGCCAATCTGCCGCTTAACTTCAAGTAAAATATCAAGACCTTTATCTAACCCAATGCCTCTATAAGATTTTTCAGATGTTCTATTTGCCTTGTCATAGGATGACTTGTAGATAAAGGGGATATCCAGTCCGGCGCAGATTTCTTTAAGGAGCCCGGCCGTATCCAAGGCCAACTGCCGAGATTCGATGACGCAGGGCCCAGCGATGAGAAACAGCGGATGCCCGAGACCGGCATCGAAGCCGCAGAGTTTCATGGGTAGGGAATCATGTCACATCGGCCGCGGCGTGGGGTAACAGGGCAGGCTTGTCGGCCCTCTCCGGCCCTAAAACCGCCCGGATAAAAGCGGAAAACAAAGGGTGTCCGGTCAGGGGGGTGGAAGTGAATTCGGGGTGAAACTGACAACCGACAAACCAGGGATGGCCAGGCAGTTCAATCATTTCGCATAGCCGTTCCCGAGCGGAGAAGCCGCTGACCCGTAATCCTGCAGCCACCAGACGGGGCAAATAAACATTATTGACTTCGTAGCGATGCCGATGTCGCTCCGTGATGCGCTCCGCGCCATAAATCTGGCGGGCCAGACTGTCCTCCGCAAGCAAACACTCTTGTCCCCCCAGCCGCATGGTGCCACCCAGATCGGACTCGGCATCTCGGGCCTGGAGCAGGCCATCTGGATCCTCCCATTCACTAATCAAAGCCACTACCGGGAAAGGCGTATCGGGATCGAACTCGGTGCTATGGGCGCCTCCCATCTGGGCGCAATGCCGAGCGTACTCGACGACGGCAAGTTGCATCCCCAAGCAAATTCCCAGATAGGGGACCCCCCGCTCACGCGCATAACGGATGGCCGCAATTTTTCCCTCCACCCCGCGTTTACCGAAACCGCCGGGAACCAGGATAGCATCGACATTTCTGAGGGCATCGACCCCTTGTTGCTCGATGGATTCGGAATCGATGTATTGAATCTCCACCTTGGACCCGGTATGGATCCCAGCATGGATCAGCGCTTCGGTGAGTGATTTATAAGACTCGGTGAGGTCTACATATTTACCTACCAACGCCACCCGTACCTTGGTAATGGAATGCTCCATGGCGTAAACCAGCTCCTCCCACACCCGCAGATCCGTGGCGGGTGGCTGGATCCCCAATTTGCGACAAACGATCTCGTCCAACCCTTGAGCATGGAGCAGCCCGGGGATCTTGTAAATGCAATCCACATCGACCGCAGAGATGACGGCCGCCTCTTCCACATTGGTAAACAACGCGATCTTGCGGCGTTCGTCATCGGGCAGCCGCCTGTCGGCGCGGCATAGCAGGATATCCGGCTGGATGCCGATTTCCCGCAGCTCTTTTACGGAATGCTGAGTAGGCTTGGTCTTGATCTCTCCGGCCGAGGCAATGTAAGGCACCAGGGTTAGGTGGATGAAGCAGGCGTTATTGCGCCCCAGTTGAATGGCCATCTGGCGAATGGCCTCAAGAAAAGGCAAAGATTCGATATCCCCCACCGTACCGCCGATTTCGACGATGGCAATCTCCGCGTCCCCCGCGCCTTGCCGGATATGTTGCTTGATTTCATCGGTGATATGCGGAATCACTTGGACAGTCCCGCCCAGATAATCGCCGCGCCGCTCCTTGCGAATCACGCTCTCGTATATCTGCCCGGTGGTGAAATTATTGCGCTTGCTCATTTTGGCGCCGACAAAACGCTCGTAATGGCCCAGATCCAGGTCGGTTTCGGCTCCGTCGTCGGTAACAAACACTTCCCCGTGCTGGAACGGGCTCATGGTTCCCGGATCGACATTGATATAGGGATCCAGCTTAAGCAGGGTGACGCGGACGCGACGGGATTTGAGGATGGCGGCGAGGGACGCGGCGGCGATCCCCTTGCCCAGAGAAGACACCACGCCGCCGGTGACGAAGATAAACTTGGTCATTTCATGACTCGCAGAGCGTAGCGCCGATGATAGCTTAAAACCACCATCCAGTGCACCGGTTTTTGGCCCTGGGATGGCAACTCTTGTGGAGAAGCAAGTCTTGGAGTAAGTTGATCGGCGGCAATGGGATAGCCCGGCCCGTGGCACATTTCCCATCCCTACATAGCTGTCGCGTTCCCATTCGGTCAATCCAGGAGGTCGCCATGAAAGTAAACGTGGGTAACATAGATCGGGGCGCCCGCATTGTAGCGGGCATCGTGTTGCTGGGGCTGGTGTTCGTGGTGGAAAGCGATGCTCGCTGGCTCGGTCTGATCGGCATTATTCCGTTGGCCACCGGTTTGATGCGTTGGTGTCCGCTATATTCCCTGTTCGGAATAAGCACTTGCCCGCTACAGCACGAGAAAAAATAGCGCTTCCTCGTCACGCCCGGCCAGGCGAAACGATGGCTTCGCCGTTCTTCTGGCCGGCTAGAAACAGCCAGGTTTCGACGACCGTATCCGGGTTGAGGGAAAGACTTTCTATCCCCTCTTCCACCAGCCACTGAGCCAAATCGGGGTGATCCGACGGGCCTTGGCCGCAAATTCCCACGTATTTACCGGCTTTTCGGCATGCCTGGATGGCGAGATGGAGAAGGGCTTTCACTGCCGGATTCCGTTCGTCGAAAGAGTCAGCGATGATCCCCGAATCCCGATCCAGCGCCAAGGTGAGTTGGGTAAGATCGTTGGAGCCGATGGAAAAGCCGTCGAAATGCTTGAGAAAGGCATCGGCCAGTAGCGCATTGGCGGGGATTTCGCACATCATAATGACCCGCAATCCGTTGACCCCGCGCTTGAGTCCGTTTTGCCCCAAAAGATCAATGACCGCCTGGGCTTCGTCCACGGTGCGCACGAAGGGCACCATGATTTCCACGTTGGTCAGCCCCATTTCGTCCCGGACCTTGCGCAGTGCCTGGCACTCCAACTCGAAACAGCGGCGGAACGATTCGGCCACGTAGCGGGATGCGCCACGGAAACCCAGCATGGGGTTTTCTTCACGGGGTTCGTAGCGCTGCCCTCCCAGCAGGGCCGAGTATTCGTTGGACTTGAAATCCGACAAGCGGACAATGACCGGTTTGGGCCAAAATGCCGCTCCCAGGGTGGCAATGCCCTCGGTCAGTTTCTCCACATAAAATTCCATCGGACTGGCATAGCCGCTGCTGCGTTGTTCCACGGCTTGCTTGATATCCGCCGGCAGCCGGGGGTAATCGAGGATTGCTTTTGGATGAACTCCGATCATCCGAGCGATGATGAATTCGAGTCGTGCAAGCCCCACTCCGGCATTGGGTAATCGCCGGAGTTCGAAAGCCAGCTCCGGATTGCCCACGTTCATGCTGATTTTCACCGGAGGTACGGGCATGGTATCCAGAGACAGGTCCGTAACCTGGACTTCCAACAGGCCTTCGTAGATGTGGCCGGTGTCGCCTTCGGCGCAGGATACAGTGACTTGTTGGCCATCCTCCAGCATTCGCGTGGCGTCCGCGCAACCCACCACGGCCGGAATCCCCAATTCCCTGGCGATAATCGCGGCATGACAGGTGCGGCCGCCGCGATTGGTGACGATGGCCGCAGCCCGCTTCATCACCGGCTCCCAGTCCGGATCGGTCATGTCGGTGACCAACACGTCCCCTGGTTGCACTCGGGCCATTTCGCTGGCATCGGCGATCAGCCGCACGGGCCCCAGCCCGACTTTCTGGCCGATAGCGCGCCCAGAAGCCAGTACCCGCGATTTCCGCTGCAGTCGGTAACGTCGCAGCACTTCGGTGGAGGAACGAGATTTCACGGTTTCCGGCCGGGCTTGCAGAATGTAGAGCTTGCCATCCAGGCCGTCCTTGCCCCACTCGATATCCATGGGGCGGCCGTAGTGCTCTTCGATAATCACGGCGTAGCGAGCAAGCTCTTCGACGTCGGCATCGGTGAGAGAAAAGCGCTGCCGCTCGGCCTGGCCGACTTCCAGGGTCACCACCGATTGGCCGGCCGCCCGTTGATCCGAGTAAACCATTTTAATGGCCTTGGAACCCAAATTACGCCGCAGAATAGCGGGCCGCCGGGCTTTCAAGGCAGGCTTGTAAACATAAAACTCGTCGGGGTTCACCCCTCCTTGCACCACCGTTTCCCCTAAGCCATAGGAGGCTGTGATGAACACCACTTGATCGAAGCCGGATTCCGTATCCAGGGTAAACAGTACCCCGCTGGACCCCAAATCGCTGCGCACCATGCGTTGCACTCCCACCGAGAGGGCAACCTCGGAATGGATAAAACCTTTATGCACCCGATAGGAGATAGCCCGATCGTTGTACAGCGAGGCGCAAACATGCTTGACGGCTTCCAGCAAATTTTGCGGGCCGCGGATATTCAAAAAAGTTTCTTGTTGGCCGGCGAAGGAAGCATCCGGCAGGTCTTCGGCGGTTGCCGAAGAGCGCACTGCCACAGAGATATCGACGCCTTCCTGGACCACCAAGCGTGCATGGGCTTGGATGATTTCCCGCTGGAATCGCTCCGGAAAAGGGGTATCCATTATCCAACCACGAATTTCCCCCCCAGCCTCAGCCAGCGCCACGGTATCCTCGGCATCCAATCCGGCAAGCCGCTGCTCAATACGTTTTTCTAGTCCCTGTTGCGCGAGAAAATCCCGATAAGCTTCGGCGGTGGTGGCAAATCCACCGGGCACCCGGACGTCGGCGTGCGACAGGTGGTTGATCATCTCTCCCAAAGAAGCATTCTTGCCGCCCACCCGGGCAACATCCGCCATGCTCAGTTCGTCAAACCACAGCACATAAGGAAAAGAACTCATCAAGACCACCTGGGGTAAATACGTTGGTGTACAATCGACAGCGTATTTTACCCTCTCCTGCAACGACGTGCACCACGCCATGACCCGCAAGCGCACTGCTTTCTTCATTTCGGACAGGACCGGCATTACCGTCGAGATGCTGGGGCACAGCCTGCTGGCCCAGTTCGATGGCCTGGGCTTTAGCGAGGTGACGATCCCCTTCGTCGATACCCCGGAAAAAGCCGCCGCTGTGGTAGACAGCATCCATGAAGCCGGAGTAAAAGACGGCCTTCGGCCTTTGGTGTTCTGCACGCTGATCAATCCCGAGGTTAATCAAACTCTCGCTTCGGCCAACGCCTTGACCCTGGATTGCTTCCATACTTTCTTGTCCCCCATGGAGAAGGAACTGGGCATTCAGCCCTCCACGGTGGCAGGACGCTCTCACCGCATGGATGACCATCTGAGTTATCATCATCGGATCGACGCCGTCAACTACGCCTTGGGCCATGATGACGGCGTGTCGACGCGGGATCTCAACGATGCCGACGTAATTCTCATCGGCGTATCCCGCTGCGGCAAGACCCCCACCTGCCTGTATCTGGCCTTGCAATATGGGATTCGGGCGGCCAACTACCCTTTGATCCCGGAAGATTTCAGCTCGATGCGACTGCCTCCGCAGTTAAAGCCTTTTCGGAACAAGCTGTATGGCCTGACCATCGATCCCGAACGGCTCACTCAGATCCGTTCCGAGCGCAAGCCCGGAAGCCGCTATGCCACCCTGGCCAACTGCCAATTCGAAGTCCGCGAAGCGGAAGCCTTGATGCGCCAGGAAGGCATTCCCTATCTGGATACCACCACCAAGTCCATAGAGGAATTAGCCACCACGGTGCTCCACGAAACCCGGCTGCGACGACGGATTTTTTAATCCGGCCGCGAGCCGCTACGGGCGCATGGATCCTGGCAGTAGAATGCTTTGAGTTGGGCGTAAAGAGCCGGGTAATTTGTCTTGACCGTGTTGGGAACTTCAAAAAAAGCCTCGGTCAGCACCGCAAAGAACTCCGCCGGACTTTCTCCGGCATAAGGGTCGATGGGGGTCTGTTCTCCCCGTTCCACTTGACGGCACAGCTTTTCGTAAGCGTCGTGAAATTCCTTGGTCCAGCGCTGTTGGCTCATTCCCCGCCGCAAAGGGGGAAAACCGTCGGCATCGCCATTGAGCATGTCCAGCTTGTGGGCAAATTCGTGCAGCACCACGTTGAAGCCCCCTCCACTCTCCCCTGCCGGTCCCCAGGCCAGAATCACCGGTCCTCCCAGCCAGGCTTCCCCCGAGAGAGGTTCCCGGCTGATATGAACAATGCCGGAGTCGTCGATATATTCCCGTTCGGGGACGAACTCCTCGGGATAGACGATGATTTCACTCCATCCGCGGTAGCAGTCGAAATCCAGGTTGAGGATCAGCAGACAGGCTCGGGCCGCGATGTCTAGCCGCATGGCGTCCGTGACGACCAAACCGCCGGCGCCGCTGAAATGCTTGTCTTGCAGGAACAGCGTCGCCCAGTCCCGCAAGCGCTGCAGTTCCCGGGAAGAAAGTCCGTGAAGCAGCGGGGTGGCGGCCAGCATAGCCTGCCACAGGGCATCCTCGATGGGGTGGAGTGTAAGGATGCGGCCGCGTCGCCAGGCCTTAAAGCTCCACACCGCGGGAACGCCTTCTGGAGAGCGCGGCGGATTCTTGTGCCGGGCCAAACACCAAGAATTTCACTTCCTGGTAATGCTTGACGAAGTGGACAGAGAGACCTTTCCGAACGTATCCCGGCAAGAGATCGAAGTCCCGTCGATTGGCCTCGGGGAGAATCAGCTTCATGATGCCGGCGCGTCGGGCCGCCACCACTTTCTCGCGGATGCCCCCCACCGGCAATACCTCACCCGTGAGGGACAGTTCCCCCGACATCGCCAGGGACCGCCGTAGCGCCTGATTCCGGGCTAGAGACAGCAATCCGGTAGCCATGGTGATCCCCGCGCTGGGACCATCCTTGGGCGTGGCGCCTTCGGGAACGTGCAGATGGACGAAGGCTTCGTCAAAGAAAGCCGTCGGCGCTCCGAACTCCTTGAGATGGGCGCAGATATAGCTATAGGCAATCTCCGCCGATTCCCGCATGACCTCTCCGAGCTTGCCGGTGAGCTTGAAGCCACGGTTCTTGGTATGCACCAAACCGGCCTCCACGCTCAAAATCACCCCGCCCAAGGGCGTCCATGCCAGCCCGGTGGCTACCCCCACCCCTTTGAGCGGCTGTTCCCGGGTGAAAATCGGTTTGCCTAGGTATTCCTCCACTTCCTGGGGGCCAATCCGCAATGGCCGGGTTTCCCCTTCCACGATCCGCACCGCCGCCTTGCGCACGATGCGGCCCACTTGCTTTTCCAGACCCCGCACTCCGGCTTCCCGCGCATAACCCTCAATGAGCCGCCGCAACGCCGGAGTGCTGAAGCTCAATTGCCCCTTCTCCACCCCGCTACGCTCCAGGAAACGGGGCACCAGATGGCGTTTGGCGATCTCGACTTTTTCCTCGGAGATATAGCCGGGCAGCCGGATGATCTCCATCCGGTCCAGCAGCGCGCCAGGAATCGTGTCCAACTGGTTGGCGGTGCAGACGAACAGCACTTTGGACAGATCGAAGCGCACATCCAGATAATGATCCAGAAAATCGCTGCTCTGCTCCGGATCCAGGGCCTCCAGCAAAGCTGAGGCGGGATCGCCCTGGTAAGAGGCGCCGATCTTGTCCACTTCGTCCAGCATGATCACCGGGTTGGCGGTCCCAGCATCCTTGATGGCCTGGATAAACTTGCCCGGCATGGCGCCGATGTAAGTGCGGCGGTGGCCCTTGATCTCGGCTTCATCCCGCATGCCCCCCACCGAAAAACGGAAGAACCGGCGGCTGAGGGTGGCGGCTATGGAACGGCCGATGGAGGTTTTTCCCACCCCCGGCGGACCCACCAGCAGGATGATGGAACCGGATACGGCCCCTTTTAGCTTCCCCACCGCCAAAAATTCAATAATCCGTTCCTTGACGTCCTGCAAGCCGTAATGTTCCTCATCCAGCACCTTGCGGGCCTGCCGCAAATCCAATTTATCCTCGGAATGTTTTCCCCAGGGAAGCTGGGTGAGCCAATCCAGGTAATTGCGGGTGACCGCGTATTCCGGAGAGCCCACCTCCAAAAGAGAGAGTTTTTGCATTTCCTCATCGATCCGCTTCGCGGCGCCCTCCGGCAGCGATAGCGCGGCGATCCGTTCCCGGAAGCGTTCCAGGTCGGCGGTGCGGTCGTCCTTGGCAATGCCCAGTTCCTTTTGAATCGCCTTCAACTGTTCCCGCAGAAAGAAATCCCGCTGCTGCTTCTCGATTTTTTCTCCGACCTGCTGGCGAATCTGGAACTGGAGCTTGGCCACGTCGAGTTCTTTCTTGATCAGCACCAGCACCTTCTCCATGCGCCGCCGCAGATTGAAGGCTTCCAGCACGCCTTGCAGGTCTTCCTTGGAGGAGGTGGTCAGGCTGGCGGCGAAATCCGCCAGCAAGGAAGGCTGGTTGGGACTGAAGCGATTCAGGAAAAACTTCAGTTCCTCGCTATACAAGGAGTTAAGCGGGATCAGCTCCTTGATGGTGTTGATAATGGCAACCGCATAGGCTTTGATTTCATCGGTGGCTTGGGATCGCCGATCCACAGGATATTCCACCCGGGCCACGTAGGGGGCGCTGTCGCTTATCCATTCGGAGACGCGAAATCGGGTCACCCCCTCGGCGATGAATTGCAACTTCCCATCGGTCTGCATGGGATGATGCATTCGGACCACAGTCCCCACCAGATAAAAATCCTCGGGCCGAGCCTGCTCCGGCCGCTCCGATTTGGCCAATACCAGCCCGACCATCCGGTGCGGGGTGGTGCCGACCTGTTCCAAGGTCGCCATCCACGGATTTTCGTTCATCAGCAAAGGTAGTGTCTGCGCGGGGAAGAACGGCCGCTCCGTGAGCGGTAGCAAGTGGAGGGTCGTGGGAAGCGGCGGCAAGGGCGCGGGCAACCCTGCCTGGGAAGCGGAATCACTGCCCCCCCCCTCCAGTACTTCGCCTTCCATCGGGTCAGGCTGTTGAGCGGATTCGGAAATCATCGGAAAGGATCTTTAGCGCGATTGAGTCAGCAGCGAATGGTATGTGGGGATGGATGGGCTGCATTGCAAGGGCGGTTACCCGTAACTACCCGTAAGCCAAGCCCACGACTTCCCGAACGTCCCGCATGGTCTCGGCAGCCAGCTTGCGGGCTTTTTCGCAGCCGTCCATGACAATATCCCGCAGCAGGGTGGGATCTTTCAGGTACTGCTCGGCCCGCTCCCGGATGGGGATTTGCTCTTTGAGTACCGCCTCGATGACCGGCTGCTTGCATTCCAGGCAGCCGATGCTGGCGCTTTTGCAGCCCTGTTGAACCCATGCGCGGCGGGCCGGATCCGAATACACCAGATGTAGCGGCCAAACCGGACATTTTTCCGGGTCTCCCGGATCGGAGCGCCGCACCCGGGCTGGATCCGTCGGCATGGTGCGGATCTTGCGCTCGACGCTGGCCGGGTCTTCCCGAAGGGTGATCGTGTTGTCATAGGATTTGGACATTTTCTGGCCGTCTAGGCCAGGCATGCGGGAGGACTCGGTCAGCAAGGCCTGGGGCTCCACCAGGATTTTCTTGCCGCCGCCTTCCAGATAGCCGAACAGCCGCTCGCGGTCTCCCAAGCTTAAATTCTGAACTTCTTCCAGCAACGCCCGCCCCGCCGCCAAGGCCTCCGCATTCCCCCGCTCTTGATAGCCAGTGCGCAACTGACGATACAGCCGAGCTTTTTTGCTGCCCAGCTTTTTGACGGCCGATTCAGCTTTTTCCTCGAATCCAGGTTCTTTGCCGTAGATATGGTTGAAGCGGCGGGCCAACTCGCGGGTAAATTCCACATGGGCCACCTGATCCTCGCCCACCGGCACCATATTGGCGCGATAAATTAGGATATCCGCGCTTTGCAGCAGGGGGTAACCCAAGAAGCCATAGGTTCCGAGATCCCGGTCGGAGAGCTTTTCCTGCTGATCCTTGTAGGTCGGGATACGCTCGAGCCAGCCCAGGGGGGTGATCATGGACAGCAGCAAATGCAGTTCGGCGTGCTCCGGAACCCGCGACTGAATAAACAACGTGGCCTGAGAGGGATCGATACCCGCCGCCAGCCAATCCACCAACATCTCCCAGGTGCTTTGCTCGATCACTTCGGCCGTGCCGTAATGGGTCGTCAGGGCATGCCAATCGGCGACAAAAAACAAGCAGGGGTGCTCATGCTGCAAAGTGAGCCAATTCTTCAGCACGCCGTGGTAATGACCCAAATGCATGGCCCCGGTGGGCCGCATGCCGGACAGGACTCGATCCTGATACATATCGCACTCCGCGGTTATATGCCGAATAGCCAGGATATGAGGCTAATGACGAGCATAATGAAGGGAAAAATCAGGCTGCCCAGCGCCCCGCTGAACAATAGCAGCAACAAAATCATCATTCCGTAAGGCTCCACCCGAGCGAAGCGATGGGCCAATCGCGGCGGCAACAGGCTGATGGCCATGCGCCCCCCGTCCAGGGGAGGCAACGGAAATAAATTGAGCACCATGAGCACGGCGTTGATTTCCACTCCCGCCCGCCCCATCAAGGCGATGGGCAAATTGAAAGCGCTCTCCGGCATCAGGGTGGACAGCTTCATCAGCGCTCCCCAACCCAGGGCCATGACGAAATTGGCACCCGGCCCGGCCCCCGCCACCCATAGCATGTCCCGCTTGGGACGCCGCAGATTGCCGAAGTTCACCGGCACCGGCTTGGCCCACCCAAACAGGATGCCACCGCCGAATAATTTGCTGAGGGCCAGCAACAGCGCCGGGACCAGCACCGTGCCCACCGGGTCGATGTGCCGCAACGGGTTGAGGCTGATACGGCCGGCCAAATGGGCGGTGTAATCGCCGAAATGCCGGGCGGCGTAACCGTGGGCCGCTTCGTGCAGGGTGATGGCAAAGATCACCGGCAACGCGTAAATGGCGATGTTTTGAATGAGGCTGTATTCCATGGAGGCGGGCTCGGTTTCGGTTAAAGGCCCAGACGAGCCGGGTCCCCCTTTCCCAGACGCACTATTTCCGGGGTATCCCCTTCGAAAGCGATCACGGTCGTCATTTCCAAACCGCCCACCCCGGCATCCAGAATCAAATCGAGGCTATGCTCCAATTGCTCCCGGATTTCCAGAGGATTGGTCAGAGGACGCTCCGCTGCCGGCAAAATCAAGGAAGCGCTCAGCAACGGCTCGCCCAGTTCGACCAGCAGGCTTTGCACCACGGGATGATCGGGGATCCGCAGGCCGATGGTATTGCGCTTGGGATGTTGCACTCGCCGGGGCACTTCCCGGCTGGCCTCCAAAATGAAGGTATAACAGCCCGGGGTGGCGGCTTTGAGAAGCCGGTACTGGGGGTTGGTAACCCGCGCATAGCGGGACACGTCGGACAAATTGCAGCAGAGCAAGGTCAAGAGATGCCGGGCATCCAGTCCGCGAATCGCCCGGATGCGCTCCACCGCTTGCTTGTCGTCCAAGTGGCAACCCAAGGCATAGCAAGAATCGGTGGGATAGGCGATGATTCCACCGTCCCGCACCATGTTTACGGCTTGGCGGATCAGTCGCGGCTGGGGGTTTTGCGGATGCACCGAGAAGAATTGAGCCATATTGGATATCAGAATGGCCGCCGCATCCCAGGCACGGCGGGAATGGCTGAATGGAGGCGGGATGAATTGGATTCGGACATGGCGGGTTTGAAATCCCCATGGCAATCATAGCAAAATACCCCATCCCATGAAAAATTCAGTCTTCCCCGGCGCAGCGGAGCGGATCCCCTTCCCCCCCTCCCCCGCCTCAGCGCAGCCGGACGCGGCTCCTGCCATTCGGGTGGCGGGATTGAGAAAGCGCTTCAAAAACGTGACTGCGTTGGAAAAGGTCTCCTTCGACATTCCCGCCAACAGCATCTGCGCCTTGCTCGGGGGCAATGGCGCGGGCAAGACCACCACCCTGTCGATTCTGCTGGGCCTGCTGTTGCCGGACAGCGGCACGGTTTCCATGTTGGGGGAGGATATGCTGCGGCATCGTTATCGGGTATTGCCTCGGATGAATTTCACCTCCCCTTACGTTGATTTGCCCAAGCGCTTGACGGTATGGGAGAACCTGATGGTTTACGGCCGCTTGTACGGCCTGTCCAGACCGCAAAAACGCATCCGGGAATTGGCCGAGGAGATGGAGTTCGGCGACCTGCTGGAGCGCCCCTACGGCATGTTGTCGGCGGGCCAGAGAAGCCGCACGGCCCTAGCCAAATCGCTCCTGAATCAACCGGACGTTCTGATTCTGGACGAGCCGACCGCTTCCCTGGACCCCGACATGGGCGACCGGATTCGCGCCATCCTGGAAAACTACCGCGCCCGCAGCGGCGCCACCCTGCTGCTGGCTTCCCACAACATGCCGGAAGTGGAGCGGCTATGCGACCAAGTCATCATGATGCAGCGCGGCCGCATTGTGGCCCAAGGTTCCCCCGCTGCGCTGATCGCCGCCCACGGCCGAGCCAGCATGGAAGAAGTGTTTCTCGACGTGGCCCGGGCCCCGGCTCCCGCTTCCGCCAAAAAGGCCGCCGGATGAGCGGCTGGAGCCTTGCGCTGCTACGGATTTACGCTTTGGTCACCCGCCATGCCTACCTGATGCGCAAGTCATGGCCGCGATTGTTGGAACTCGCTTACTGGCCCTCGATGCAGATGATCCTGTGGGGCTTCATCAGCCAATTTTTCTCCATCCATAGCTCCTGGGTCGCCCAAGCGCCAGGCATGCTGATTGGCGCGGTGCTGCTGTGGGATATTCTGTTTCGCGGGCAACTGGGGGTGTCTCTGGCCTTCTTCGAGGAAATGTATTCCCGCAACCTGGGCCATCTGTTCGCCAGCCCGCTGCGCCCCCCGGAAATGATCGTCGCCATGCTGGCCATCAGCACCTTGCGCACCTTGATCGGCGTGGGAGGCGCCGCTTTGCTGGCCATCCCCCTCTATCATTATTCGCTGTTCAAGCTGGGATTGCCGCTGCTGGCCTTCTTCATCAATCTTATCGTGATGGGCTGGGCCATCGGGCTGATGGTGTCCGCCTTGGTCATGCGTTTCGGGCTGGGGGCCGAGGGCTTTGCCTGGGCAGCCATTTTCGCGGTAGCCCCGGTCAGCGGAGTGTATTACCCGGTGAGCGCCCTACCCTCCTGGTTGCAGCCGGTGGCCGCCGCCCTGCCCGCCAGTCACGTGTTCGAGGGCATGCGGGCCGTGATGATCGAAGGCATTTTCCGGATGGATTTGCTGGCCAACGCCGTCCTGCTCAATCTGCTCTACCTGTCGGCGGGAGTCGCGGTATTCCTGTGGACCTTTCGGCGCGCCCGTCAGCTCGGGCTGCTGCTGCAAATCGGAGAATAAAACCCCTTATCGTTCCATGGGGGAGTAAAATTTTCACTCCCGTTCAGGATACGAAAACACCGCGAAAATGGACTCGATCTGGCAACAAATTGCGGCAGGCTGGGACGCCCGCCTGGAAAAGGGCAAGGTAGCCCATTTCGGCGACCCTGCCGCCGAACTACAAGCCGCCGCGGCCGGGACCGTCCTCTGCCCTCTCGTCCATTTGGGCCTTATCGCCGGCCGGGGGGAGGACGCCGGCGCCTTTCTGCAAGGCCAGCTCAGTTGCGATGTCCGGGAAGTCAGCGCCGCCCAGGCGCGCCATGCCGCCTACTGCACCCCCAAGGGGCGCATTCTGGCCAACCTGTTGTTGTGGCAGCGGGACGGGGTGTATTGGCTGGCGCTCTCGGAGGAGTTGCGAGAGCCCATCCAAAACCGCTTGTCCAAGTTCGTGCTGCGGGCCAAGCTGACTCTTGCCGATGCCGGAGCGGAGCGGGCGTTGCTGGGCATCGCCGGTCTCCAGGCCGCCCAAATCCTGGAGGGCGCCCTAGGCCCAGTCGTCCCCGCCACGGCCATGGCGGTGAGCCAAACCCCAGCGGCCAGCGTCATCCGCCTTTCCGGACAGCGTTTCATTGTCGCGGCTCCCGTTGCCGAAATCCCGCAGCTCTGGCGGGCCTTGGCCCAAGCCGCCCGCCCCGTGGGCACCCCGGCTTGGGAGTGGCTGGACATCGCCGACGGCCTGCCTCGGATCACCGCCGCCACCCAAGAGCAATTCGTCCCGCAAATGATCAACCTGGAACGCATCGGAGGCGTCAGCTTCAAGAAAGGCTGCTATCCCGGCCAGGAAATCATCGCCCGCAGCCAGTATCTGGGGCAGGTCAAACGGCGCCTGCACCGCATCCATTTCACGGCCTCGGCTATCCCGGCCATAGCGGATTCCTTGTTTAGCCCGGAGACCGGGGAGCAAGCCTCGGGAATTTTGGTGAACGTGGCCCCCGCTCCCCAGAGCGGGTACGAGGCCCTGGCGGTTATCCAGGAAAGCGTCGTTGGTGGCGGAGGGGTTCGCTACGGCGCTCCCGGCGGTCCCGTGGCGGACTTTCTGCCTTTGCCCTATCCCGCCGCCGCTGTCGCTTGAACCCAAGGCATGGGTTGCCATTACTACGTCTATCGAATGTTTCACCGAAATACTTTGAATCCCAGCCATGTGCCTGATCGCCATCGCCTACCGGATCCACCCTGAATACCCTTTGGTGCTGGCCGCCAACCGAGACGAATATTTCCGGCGGCCCACCGCCCCTGCCGATTTCTGGCCCGAGGCCCCGCAAGTGCTGGCGGGACGGGACTTGGAGCAAGGCGGGACGTGGATGGGCATCACCCGCGGCGGACGCTTTGCCGCCATCACCAACTTTCGCGAAAAAATCCCCAAGCGGTCCGGCGCCCGCTCGCGAGGGCTGTTGGTTAAGGATTATCTGGAGGGAGGAATACCCCCCTTGGATTTCCTCCGTGCCCTCTCTCCCCATGGACGGGAATACAACGGCTTCAATTTCATCATCGGAGATGCCGGGGGGCTTTATTATTTTTCCAACCGGGGCAACGGCATCGTGGAAATACCGCCGGGAGTGCATGGCATCAGCAACCATCTGCTCAACACCCCCTGGTCCAAGGTGGAGCGGGTCAAGCGCCGCACCCAATCCCTGCTGGATCGGTCCGGGGAAGAATTGATCGGCGCCCTGCTGGAAATGCTGGAAGACCGCGCCCCCGCCCTGGATAGCGAATTATCGGATACCGGCCTGGACCCCGGCTGGGAACGCACCCTGTCCGCTCCGTTCATCGCCACGCCGGAGTACGGCACCCGCCTGTCCACGGTCATCCTGGCGGATCGCCGGGGTGAGGTGAATTTCGTCGAGCGCTCCTTTGCCCCCGGCGGAAAGGGGGCTGCCACCGTGACCCATCGGTTCAGGCTGGACCGATGACCCACCGGAGCGGACGGATTTACTCCAAAAAGTCCTCAATCAGCCGGGCCATGCGTTCGGGTTGCTCCCAGTGCATCATGTGCCCCGCGTCGGATATGACGGCTTCCCGGAATGCCGGGTGGTGTTGTCGCAGGTGGCCGAGAAACAGCGTCGTCGATTCCACAGCCCATTTATCCGTCACTGACTCGCTCCCGGTGACCCACAGCATGGGGGCCGTCATCCGGTCCCAGCAGGCCACGGCATCCTCGATCCGGTAGAAAATGGGAGACCCCATCTTCTGCTTGGGGTCGCTGACGTACAACACTTCCCCGGTGGGCAGTTGCCGGGCCAAATGCCGGGCGAGGAAAGCGGCTCGTTTCCCGGCAAGCCGCGGATTATCCCGTCGCAGCCGAGCCTCCAGAACCTCGAATCCGGCAAACGGCTTGAAAGTGGGCGGGTGGGCAACCTGCTCGAGCCATGCCAGATAACGCTTCGGAGCCAACTCCGGGGGGGCTTTCTGCAGCGCCCAACCCTCCATCGACACCAGACGGCGCACCCGCTCGGGCCGCAGGCTGGCCCACCAGGTGACGATATTCCCCCCCATGCTGTGCCCGATCAGATTGATCGGACCTTCGGGCTGATAATGCCGTAAGACGATGTCCAGGTCGGCCACATAATCCGGATGCCAATAACCGTCCTGGGACCATCCCGAAAGCCCCATGCCCCGCAGGTCAGGAGCAATGACATGCCAATCCCGGGCCAGGGCATCGACGGCGAATTGGAACGACGCCGACACATCCATCCAGCCGTGAAGCATAAAAACCTTCGGGGCGGCGGAATCTCCCCAGGTGCGGATGTGGCAACGCAGAGCACGAACCGGAAGAAACTCGGAATGGCTAGGTTTCAAGTAGAATTCCTGGCAATTTCAAAGGGCCGAGCCGCGCTAAGGGGCCTGGGATCGAGGTTCTCACTCTGCCTTGACGGCCTTAAGCGCCAGTGGGGACGAATCCAGGTACTGGCTCGAAATCATTTCAGGGAGATAGCTATACGCGGACTACCTCTTTGATCTTCCTCGGTCGTCCCCCGAGTTTGCCGTTACGCCGGGCAGCCGCAGATTTGGCTTTCGTTGATGCCTTGCCTCCGATCTTGCCCATTTCCGCAGCGATCCAGCGCCTTGAGCCCAGAAAACCTTCCAACAGCGCTGGCAAATAGATGTCCGCATCCAGCTTCGGAAAATGAATGCCTAGACCCGAGGGGGTAATTTCTATTTTGGTGAGTTGGTGAGGCTTGGCATGTTCGATCCCTTGTGCTTGGCAAGGATGAAACGCGACTTCAATCCCGCTGCTGAGACCAATCACGACACGGTCTGTACTTCGATCGTAACGTGCATCCGTTGCAATCGGAGTAGCTCGCACCCGGTCGGCGCCTTGCCGATTTGCAGCCATGAACTCGCCTTTATGGATTTCCATGAATTCTGCCCCACTCTGCACAAAGGAAAGTCAAATCCTCAGCCAATGCGCCTTTGACCTTTCCGGGATCCTTCAGCGAGAAACCATAATTCTCGCGCAACTCCGGCGGCCCGAAGGGGCAGTTAAAATCAAATACCGCTTCGCTGTCGCTTCCAATTACAGGCACATGGGCGGGGCGATGGTCATTCGGATAGACCACTACCCTGAGCCCAATCAATTCTCTTGACTGTCGTCATTATAGCAGAAAACCCAATCTAGTTGGGTTTATGTCTCCGCGCTTAAATAAACAGGAACACCAGCGCCAAGGAAGCGACCGTCCAGATCAGCACTGGCATCTCCAGGGTCAGCGTCGGGATAGGAAAATTTCCGGAAAATTAAGAAGGGCCTGCATTTCTGCAAGCTCAATTGGTCAATTGGTGTATTGGCGCGCCCGGCAGGATTCGAACCCACGACCCCCTGGTTCGTAGCCAGGTACTCTATCCAACTGAGCTACGGGCGCCCGATAAAGCCAAACCAACTTGAGACATCAAACTGGCGGAGAGAGAGGGATTCGAACCCTCGATAGAGTTTTTGACCCTATACTCCCTTAGCAGGGGAGCGCCTTCGACCTCTCGGCCATCTCTCCGAAGAGTGCGCTAGGATAATAGGTTGTCTTTACGCGGTCAAACCGATTCCGCCGGTTGATCGAGTTCAAAGACCTTGTGCAGCACCCGTACCGCAAGCTCCATGTATTTCTCGTCGATAACCACGGAAATTTTTATTTCCGAAGTCGAAATCATCTGAATGTTGATTCCCTCCTCGGCCAATGCCCGGAAGGCGGTGCTGGCAATTCCCACGTGAGAACGCATGCCGACCCCCACCACCGAGACCTTGGCGATCTTATCGTCTCCCAATACCTCCCGTGCGCAGATGTGGGATTGAACCTGCTGGAGGATTTCCATGGCCTTGTGGAAATCGCCGCGGTGAACCGTGAAGGAAAAATCGGTCAGGCCGTCCACTCCGACGTTCTGGATGATCATGTCGACATCGATGTTGGCGTCCGCCACGGGACCCAGAATCTGATAGGCGATGCCGGGACGGTCGGGAACGCCCAGCACGGTTATCTTGGCCTCGTCCTTGTTGAATGCAATACCGGAGATGATCGCTCTTTCCATCATGGTGCCTTCCTCGAAAGTAATCAGCGTGCCTTCTCCACCTTCTTCGAAGCTGGACAATACCCTTAAGGGAACCCGATATTTTCCGGCGAATTCCACCGAGCGGATTTGCAGAACCTTCGAGCCCAGGCTGGCCATTTCCAGCATTTCCTCGAAGGTAATGGTCTTGAGGCGCCGAGCCTCCTCGACGATACGGGGGTCGGTGGTATAGACCCCATCGACGTCGGTATAAATCTGGCATTCGTCGGCTTTGAGAGCCGCCGCGATAGCCACTGCCGTGGTGTCCGACCCGCCACGTCCCAAGGTGGTGATGTTATTGGAGGCATCGGCCCCCTGAAAGCCCGCCACCACGACCACGTAACCATCTTCCAAATCGGCCCGTAAATTGGCTTCGTCGATGTTCAGGATCCGGGCTTTAGTGTGGGCATCATCAGTCAGGATCTTGACCTGGGTGCCGGTATAGCTGCGCGCCCTGAGACCCAATTCGGTCAAAGCCATGGCTGTCAAGGCAATGGTCACTTGTTCCCCGGTGGAAACCAATACGTCCAACTCCCGGGGGTCCGGACGGGCCTGAAGTTCCCTGGCCAAACCGAGCAAGCGGTTGGTTTCCCCCGCCATGGCGGAAACCACCACCACTATTTGATGCCCGTCGGCATGAAATCGAGCCACCCGCTTAGCGACGTTTTTAATACGCTCCAGAGTGGCAACCGAGGTGCCGCCGAATTTTTGAACGATGAGTGCCATGGATTAGTGCGCAAAGAAGCGCGGATTCTATCCTAACTCCGCCCACAAAAACCACTGGAAAAAGCTCAAAAACCAGGCCGATAGCTCTGCTGACCCGGTTTCCGGTAGAATTTCGCGACCCATGCAACCATTCGGCATGGCTGCTTGTCATATTTGCGCGTACTATATTCAGGGCAAGCGGTTTGTGCGTCCCCGAGACGAGAAGCCATGGTACGTTTTCTCGATAACCGAAGAGCCGGAGCTATAAACCATGAAACCTTTCGATTCTATCTCCAATCCGCGGGAAATCCGCCGCAAGCTGGGCATCAATCAACAGGAATTTTGGGCGAAAGTCGGGGTGACCCAAAGCGGCGGCTCCCGCTATGAAAACGGTCGTAACATGCCTAGGCCGGTGCGCGAGCTGGTCAGGCTGGTCCATATCGAGCACGTCGATCTAAGCAAGATCAAGCGGGATGACTTGGAGGCAGGGCGCCGGCTTAAAGATCACAGCCCGGCGCTTTACAAAAAGCTGAAGCAAGGGCAGCAACAGCGCTCCAAAAGTTCCCGCTGAAGGAGTTCGATCCTAAGCGGATACCCGAGCGGTCAATCCCAGCGCTGCGATTTCCCGGCCAAAGCTTTCCAGCCATTCCGCCGGCAAGGGGCTGAGCCGCGGCGCCTCGGGTTGCAAGGAGGGCCGGGCCAGCCCATAGAGCAATACCCCGCGTAGGGAAATTCCCTCCTGGAGAGCGGCGGCCAGCAAGTCCAAGTAAGCGTCCAATTCGTCCCGCGCCGGCGCTTGTCCGTCGAGGGCGAACAGGCAAGTCTGCACCCATGTCGGACACAGCGCCGCACTGGCTTTCAGGTTGTGCTTGACTCGCTCCACGGCTATCCGGCTGCCATTCACCCGATAACGCCCCTCGGCAGTGGCCCGATCTATTTTGAACCACACTTCCCCGTTGCTCCGAGCCATTCGCCGCAGCCCTTGCTGGACACGGGAATGGTGGATCAAACTGCCGTTGGTGATCAGTACCAGTTTTACTTCTTTTTGCAGACGAAAATCGGCCATGACCCGAGCGATGCGCTCGATCACCTGCTCAAATTCCCGAGCGCTGGTCGGCTCGCCATTGCCCGACAGGGCGATATCGGTCATGCGACGGGCTTCGGGAGGAGCGTGGAGCCGCAAGAAATCTCCCTCTAGCGCCTGTTCCAAAAACTCCCGCAACTCCCCTTCCAGTTTATCGAGGTCCACTGGGGGTGCCCTGCCGCGCCGCAAATCGGGCACTTGGCAATAAATGCAGCGCCAGTTGCAGGCGTTGTTGACGTTGAGGTTGACGCCGACGGACACCCCGCCGGCCCGCCGCGACACGACCGGGTAGACATAGCTCATCCCGGCGCTATCCCGGTTATGATCGGTGGTGGTCAAAATTCGCATGCGCCCCATGGTTGGCTTATCCATTCTGATGACAGGCCGGAATCGCCGGCCCTTGTCGAATGCTATTATCCCACTCAGACGTCCGGTTTCGGGCGGCATTCATAAATATCCCCCGTTGCGGAGTATTGCTCTGTTGCCCAATTCATGAGTCTTTTCCCTGGCGATTGGATCATCCCGGATTGGCCCGCTCCGAGCGCGGTTCGGGCCGCCGTCAGCGGCCGGCAAGGCGGCGTCAGCCAAGGAGCGTATGCTTCCTTGAATCTGGGGGACCACGTCGGAGACGCCCCGGAGGCCGTCGCCGAGAATCGGCAGCGGTTGCGGACGTGGCTTCCGGCGGAACCCCGCTGGCTGCGCCAAATCCATGGGGTGACGGTAGTGGATGCCGAGGTTGTCCGGCACCCCCCGGAAGCCGACGGCTCGGTCACCCGGCTGCCCGGCGTGGTCTGCGCGGTGCTGGTAGCCGATTGCCTGCCGGTGCTGCTGTGCGATGATGCCGGGTCGGTCGTGGGAGTGGCCCATGGGGGCTGGCGGGGACTGGCGGCGGGCGTCTTGGAGCAAACCCTAGACCGCATGGCGGTTGCTCCCGCCTCCCTGATGGCTTATCTGGGTCCGGCCATCGGCCCGGAACACTTTCAAGTCGGCGATGAAGTGCGCTCCGCCTTTCTGGAGGGCCATCCCGAGGCGGCTTCAGCCTTCAGTGCGCAAATCCCGGGAAAATGGCTGGGAAATCTTTACGAGCTTGCCCGGCAACGATTGATCGCCGCCGGAGTGAGGCGGATTCATGGCGGCAGCCGCTGCACCTTTGCCGAAGCCGACAAATTTTATTCCTACCGCAGGGAAGGAGCCACCGGCCGCATGGCCGCCTTGATCTGGCTTGAATCCGCGGCTGGCGAATAACGTATAATCCGCGCCTCCGCCGCCGTGGCGGACCTCTTTTCCTCCCTATTCGCCGATGCCCATTTTTGCCTGGATCATGGCCACCACCCTGCTGGGGGGGATACTCAGCGTATCGTGCGCCGCGGTGTTTGCCATGGGAACCCGGCCTTCCCGAGTTCCCATGCTGATCAGCTACGCGGTGGGAGCCATGCTCGGAGCGGTATTCCTGGAAATCCTGCCCGAAGCCCTGGAGCGGGCGTCCAGCGTTCAGTCCATGGCCATGACCCTATTGGCCGGCATCATGCTGTTTTTCCTGCTGGAGAAATTCGTGCTCTGGCGTCATTGCCATGAACAGGACTGCGAGGCTCACGACCCCCCTGCCCACCCCCACTCGCCGTCTCCGGAAAACCATGCTTCCGCCGGAGCCATGATCCTGGTGGGGGATACTGTCCATAATTTCGTGGATGGGATTATCGTTGCCGCCGCTTTTATGGCCGACGTGGAATTGGGAGTGGTGACGGCGCTGGCTATCATCGCCCATGAAATCCCGCAGGAAGTCGGAGATTTTCTGATCTTGCTGCATTCCGGCTACAGCCGCGGCCAGGCTCTGGCTTTCAATCTGCTTTCCAGTCTCGCCACGGTTCTCGGGGGCGGTCTGGCCTACTGGGCCTTGCAAGATGCCATGGCCTGGATTCCTAGCCTGCTGGGGCTGGCGGCGGCCTCCATGCTGTATGTGGCGGTGGCGGACTTGATCCCCGGACTGCACCGGCGCATCAATCTGGTCGCCACCCTGCAACAAAGCTCGCTCATCGCTTTGGGCATCGCCTCGATTTGGGGCATCGGTTTCTTGACGGGGCACCACTAAGCTTCATTCATTTTCCGCGCCGCTATGGAAAAGGTATCCTTGCGGGGATGGGATCCCCTTCCCTCATGAATTCCGCCCCCTTGCCTGACCCCGAGTTGGCCAAAGCCTGGCGGCAAGCCCAGGAGCGCTGGTTTTCCCATGGCTGGAGGGAGTTGCTGTCCAATACCCAGAATTCTGCCCTCTCCCGCGCCGGTTCCGGCTTTCTCGCGGGACTGGCCCGGCATCGAGAAAACTGGGAAGCCCTCGACCGGGATTACCGAACCCGGTGGGCGCAACTCTATGGCGATTTTCTGGAAGGCCGCCCCCTCCCGGACCCCGCCGCCGATCCCCGTTTCAAGGCTGAGCCGTGGCGAGAACTGCCCTATTTCCGCTTCCTGGCCGCGGCCTACCATTTAACCGCCGAATGGCTGTGGGCCCTGGCGGAGTGCGCCCAGCCGCAAGGCCAAGAGCGGCAGCGGCTGTTTTTTTGGCTAGGGCAATGGATCGATGCCGCCGCCCCCGGCAATTTCCTCCCCACCAATCCGGAAGCTCTGGGGCTGGCCTTCGAGACCCAGGGAATCAGCCTGCGACGGGGCTTGGAGCAACTGGCGGAGGATTCCGCGGCCGGCCGTATTGCCCTGAGCGACCCGGCCGCCTTCCGGGTGGGGGAAAACCTCGCCGTCACTCCCGGAGCGGTGGTCTATCAAAATGACCTGATCCAGTTGATCCAATACCGCCCCGCCACCCAATGGGTTTTCAAGCGCCCTTTGCTAATCGTGCCGCCGTTCATCAATAAATATTACATCCTCGACCTGCAAGATCACGATTCCTTCGTGCGCTACGCCGTGGAGCAAGGCCACACGGTATTCATGATCTCCTGGCGCAATATCTCCCAAGGCCACGGGCACCACACCTGGGACGACTATCTTGAACACGGGGTCATGCAAGCCATCGAAGTCGCGTTGAAAATCGCCGGCACCCGCCGGCTCGACACCCTGGGGTTCTGCGTCGGCGGAACGCTGCTGGCCTGCGCCCTGGCGGTGCTGGCCGGCAAGCGGCGACAGTCCGCCGCCAGCTTGACGCTGTTGGCCTCGCTGCTGGATTTCTCCGAGCCGGGCCCCATCGGCGTCTACATAGACGAAGGCTTCGTCGCCGCCTGCGAAGCCGAATTCGGCAAAGGCGGCATCGTGCCGGGCAACCGTTTGGCCTGGGCCTTTTCCAGCCTGCGGGCCAGCGATCTGCTCTGGTCCCCGGCAATCCGCCGTTACCTCAAGGGCCAACCTTCTCCGGCTTTCGACCTCCTCCACTGGAATGGGGATGCCGCCAACCTGTCGGGCCCGATGTACTGCTATTACCTGCGGAACCTGTATCTGGAAAACCGCCTCAGAGAGCACGGGACCCTGGCTATGAGCGGAGTCCCGCTGGATTTGCGGCAAGTCGCCTTGCCCACCTTCGTGCTGGCGGCCCGGGAAGACCATATTGTCCCGTGGACCTCGGCCTATGCCGGCGCCGCCCTGCTGGGAGGAGACAAGCAGTTCGTTCTGAGTTCCAGCGGCCATGTCGCCGGCGTCGTGAATCCTCCGGAAAACTCCAAGCGCGTTTACTGGACCGGGCAGAGTTTTTGCTTGAGTCCCCAGGCCTGGTGGGAGCAGGCCCGACAGCAGCAAGGTAGTTGGTGGCCTCATTGGAGCGGCTGGCTGAAACGGCAACAAGGTGGCAAACGCATTCCGGCCCGATGTATGCTCGGTAGCAGGCAATATCCGGAGCGGGAAATGGCGCCGGGCAGCTATGTGCTGCAGCGAGCCGAATAACTTAAGGCCGAGAGAAAAGGTCCAAGCCATTAAGGAGGATTAACCATGGAAAGAAAGCGCATTGCCCTGGTAACCGGGGGCATGGGGGGTATTGGCGAGCTGATCTGCAATCGGCTGTGGGACGCCGGTCACCGGGTCGTCGCCACCTATTCGCGGGATGACGAGCGGGCACGGAACTGGCAAGCCGGAAGACGGGTGCATGGCTACGATATCGCCATCGCCAAGGTGGACGTGCGCGACTATGGATCCTGCGAAGCCATGGTCCGCGAGGCGACCCAAAAAGTGGGCCCGGTGGATATCCTGGTCAACAACGCCGGCATCACCCGGGACGCCACCTTCCTCAAAATGACCCGGGAAGATTGGGACGCCGTGCTGCGCACCAACCTGGACAGCATGTTCAATGTCACCAAGCAAGTCATCGACGGCATGGTGGAACGAGGCTGGGGGCGAATCATCAACATCTCCTCGGTGAACGGCCAAAAGGGGGCATTCGGCCAGGCCAACTACTCCGCCGCCAAGGCCGGAATGCACGGCTTCACCAAAGCCTTGGCCTTGGAGGTCGCCAAGAAAGGGGTAACCGTCAACACCGTCTCCCCGGGCTATATCGGAACCGAGATGGTGCGGGCCATCCGCCCCGATATCCTGGAAAGCAAGATCCTCCCTCAAATCCCGGTGGGCCGGCTGGGCCAACCCGAGGAAGTGGCGGGACTTATCGTCTACTTGGCTTCCGAAGAAGCCGCTTTCGTGACCGGCGCCAATATCGCCATCAACGGCGGACAGCACATGTGCTGAGCTTCACAGCTATCTCGAGGACAGCTCTTGATATGGCTGCCGACCCTTCGACCTCGCTACCGAATTTAGGTTGAAATTTCCGCCACCGCCCCCATATCCCAAAATAATCCGCTCATTCAAAGGAAAACCCGATGCGTTTCGACAAGCTCACCACCCGCTTCCAGCAAGCCTTGAGCGATGCTCAAAGCCATGCGGTCGGCCAGAGCCATCCCGCCATTGAACCGCAACACCTGCTTTATGCCCTGCTCCAGCAGGATGACGGCGGTACCGCAGCGCTGTTAGAGCGGGCCGGAGTACGGGTTCCGGCCCTGAAGGGGGCTCTGCGGCGCAGCCTAGCCGATTTGCCGCGAGTCGAGCACCCGGGCGCCGAAATCGGCCTGTCCCGGACCTTGGCCGGACTCCTGAACCTGGCCGACCGCGAGGCGCAGCGCCGGGGAGACCGGTTCATTGCTTCCGAGTTATTTCTGCTGGCCTTGATTGATGACAAGGGGGATACCGGTCGCCTGCTGCGGGATGCCGGAGCTCGCCGCGATGCCCTGGAGCAGGCTATCGAAGCCGCCCGAGGCGGGCAAGCGGTAGAAAGCCCGGAAACCGAAAGCCAGCGGGAAGCCCTGCGACGCTATACCCTGGACCTCACGGAACGGGCCCGGGCTGGCAAGCTGGATCCGGTCATCGGACGGGACGACGAGATCCGCCGAGTAATCCAGATCCTGCAACGGCGCACCAAAAACAACCCGGTGCTGATCGGCGAGCCCGGCGTGGGCAAAACCGCCATCGTCGAAGGACTGGCCCAGCGCATTGTCAACGGCGAAGTCCCCGAAACCCTCAAGAGCAAGCGGGTGCTGGTGCTGGATATGGCCGGCCTGCTGGCGGGGGCCAAGTACCGGGGCGAATTCGAGGAACGCCTCAAGTCCGTGCTCAAGGAAATCGCCCTGGAGGAAGGCCGGATGATCGTCTTCATCGACGAAATCCACACCATGGTCGGCGCCGGCAAGGCCGAGGGCGCCATCGATGCCGGCAACATGCTCAAGCCCGCCTTGGCCCGGGGGGAGTTGCACTGCGTCGGCGCCACCACCCTGGACGAATACCGCAAATACATCGAGAAGGACGCCGCCCTGGAGCGCCGCTTCCAAAAAGTGCTGGTGGACGAGCCCAGCGTGGAAAGCACCGTCGCCATCCTCAGGGGCTTACAGGAGAAATACGAGCTGCACCACGGAGTCGAGATCACCGATCCGGCCATCGTCGCCGCGGCCGAGTTGTCTCATCGCTACATCACCGATCGCTTCCTGCCGGACAAGGCCATCGACCTCATCGACGAAGCCGCCTCCCGCATCAAGATGGAGATCGACTCCAAGCCGGAAGCCATGGACAAGCTGGAACGCCGGCTGATCCAACTCAAGATCGAGCGGGAAGCCGTCAAGAAGGAAACCGACGAAGCCTCGAAAAAACGCCTGGAACTGCTAGAAGCCGAAATCCAGCGGCTGGAGCGGGAATATTCCGATCTGGAGACCATCTGGAAAGCCGAGAAGGCCCAAGTGCAAGGCTCTCAGCACATCAAGGAAGAAATCGAGCGAATCCGGATCCAGATGGAGGAAGCTCGCCGCAAAGGCGATTGGCAGCAAATGTCGGAACTACAGTACGGCCGCCTGCCGCAACTGGAGGCGCAGCTTAAGGCAGCTTCCGAGGGTGAGGGAACACCCCGCCAATTCAAGCTGCTGCGCACTCAGGTGGGGGCCGAGGAGATCGCCGAAGTGGTTTCCCGCGCCACGGGCATTCCCGTCTCGAAAATGATGCAAGGGGAACAGGACAAGCTGCTGAAGATGGAAGACCGCTTGCACCAGCGGGTGGTGGGGCAGGACGAAGCGGTACGGCTGGTGAGCAACGCCATCCGCCGCTCCCGCGCCGGGTTGGCGGACCCCCGGCGGCCCTACGGTTCATTCCTGTTCCTGGGTCCCACCGGGGTCGGCAAGACCGAGCTGTGCAAAGCCTTGGCCGAATTCCTGTTCGATTCCGAGGAGCATATGGTCCGTATCGACATGTCGGAATTCATGGAAAAACATTCGGTGGCGCGCCTCATCGGCGCTCCGCCGGGCTACGTGGGCTACGAGGAAGGCGGTACCCTCACCGAGGCGGTGCGCCGCAAACCCTATTCCGTGATTCTGCTGGACGAAGTGGAAAAAGCCCATCCCGACGTATTCAACGTGCTGCTGCAAGTGCTGGACGACGGCCGGCTCACTGACGGCCAGGGCCGCACGGTGGACTTCAGGAACACGGCCATCGTGATGACCTCCAACCTCGGCTCGCAAAACATCCAAGCCATGGCGGGGGATGACTACCAGGTCATCAAACTGGCCGTGATGGCGGAAGTAAAAAGCTATTTCCGCCCGGAATTCATCAATCGCATCGATGAAATGGTGGTGTTTCACGCCTTGGGCCAAGAGCAGATTCGCGCCATCGCCCGAATTCAGATGAATGGGCTAAAGGCAAGGCTGGCGCGGATGGAAATCGGCTTCACCGCCACGGATGCCGCGTTGGACGAGCTGGCGACCGCCGGTTTCGACCCGGTGTACGGCGCCAGGCCGCTGAGGCGGGCCATCCAAAGCCAGTTGGAAAATCCCTTGGCCATGGCGATTCTGGAGGGACGCTTCGGTCCCAAGGATACGATCCAAGCCGACTGCCGGAATGGGGTCTTCGTGTTCGAGAAAGCCGCGGCTCAAGCCCTTCGGCCCTAGCCACCTGGACGGCAGCGATGCGCCCGTTGCCTACCAGTATCTATACGACATCGATATGCCGATCAGGTTGATGGTGTAGTTGGGGGACAACTGTCCGGTAGTCATCACGTTGGCCAGGGTGTTCGGATTGACATTGTCGTATGCCCAATCGGCGATACGAAGGCTTTCATGTATCAAGCTAAGCTTGACAGATGAGTTTTTCTGAAGCTGGTAGTCTCCGTAAAGGTGCAGGCGATTGAGGCGCGACACCAAGTCGGGCATAGGCAACGCTCCGGGGAAAATCGTATTGATTTTTCCGGTGGCCTGGGAATAGACATAATCTCCCCCAAGGTCTAGCCGTCCCCCCACCTTCGCCATCTTGAAACCAAGGCCAATGGTATCTGCCCGATCATCGGAAGTGTTGTACCAATCGCTGGCGGAAACAACGGGCGTGGCTTGGGCCAACTTGGTGGCGGCTGTAAATGTCCTTCCCTTTTGGTCGGAAGCAAAGTTATCGTAGGTATAGAAAGCATAAATCGTCAGATTCTCCCTAGGCGCAATTGAGGCGTCCAGGGTGTAGCTTTGGCTCTTTGTCCCGGTCAGGCCGAGAATGGAGTTCTTGTAATCGTCCTGATTGTAGTCGGCGCTGAACTGCAGGGAAACCAATTCATGAGGAGAAGCGTTTACGGCAAGCCTCACCTTGTCCCGATCGCGGTCTGCGTAAGTAAATTTCCGCAGCAGGGGATGGTTGTCGAACTGCGTGCCGGGAGCCAGGGTCGCGATGTATTGGGGAGAATAACTGTTCAGGAACGGCACGTCCCGATATCCGGTGTTCTTCCGCTCCGAATGGGCGTAACTCAACCCGCCGCTGATGGTTTCCGCGAACCCGCGCCGCAGCCCGATACGGTAGGTGTGTTCACGCGTTTTGTCGACCTCGGCGAACGAACGCTCAATTTCTTCGTAATCGTAGCCGGCATTTAGCTTGGTGCGGGCCATGATCGCGTAATCGGCGTCGAGCTTAAGCTGGTTTTGCTTGTAGCTGATCGGAAGATTGGTGCGTGCCCTGTCCGAGGCCAGGGTCACTGCCTGGTTCGTCGAATCTCCCCCGATGTACAGATATTGGGCTTGCGGCGTCTTGTTGTCACGGTCGTCATAGCGGTAAGAGGCCCGCAGATTGAGCTTGGGCAAGGGCCGCGTAGTCAAGACCAGGCTCAGCAGCGTGTTGTCGATCCGGCCATCCAGCGAGCCCCTGGGCAATGGCGTGGTGACCAGCAGCGCCGGGTTGACCGTATAGGGCAGGAACGCTTGATCCTGGGTCATCCGCCCGTACTGGAAATTTGCGGTCAACCGGGTGGTTTCCGTGAAGTTATAACCTCCGGACGCGATAATTTGATGGAACTGATTATCCGGGGGGAGGCCGAGCTGGCCTTGCCCCGTCGGAAAACCGGCCGCCGGCGCCCATCCGGCTATGGCGGTGTACGGATTTTGCCAGACCAGCGAATTGTTCTGGTTGCTGAACAGCGACGCGTTATAGCCCAACTGGAACTGCGCCTTGGGAGTGGTATAAGCGAACGTGGCGTCGAATAAATTGGTTTCGTAATCAACCGGTTCTGGAATCAGCACCGATCTCGGATTGCCTCCGGAATTGCCAATCACCGCTCCGACGACCTTATTCCCCTCCTTGGTTTCATGTCGGAAATTGGCCTTGATCTCCCATTCTTGGGATAGGACCTTGGAAAATCCGAAGAAATAGTTTTTCCGCTCTTGCTCGACATCATAGCGCTTCAGATTCCCGGTCAACTGCGTCATCCCGGCCGTGGTTCCCGCCCCCACCCATCCCGCCGGAAGAGTGAGATTGGCGCTTCCTACTCCGTTGAAAACCGTCTGCGCCGATTCGGTCCGGAACTTCGCCAATTGATCGTATTCCAAGGAGAATCTGTAATTGCCCTGATCGCCGTATTCGTATTTCAGATTGCGGGATCTGAGGCCAAGATTGGTCCCGCTTAAAGTCCAATAGGTGGTAACGCCGCTGAGGGGAGCGCCCCGGCTCGTCAAATTTATATTGCCGATAAGATACGCGCCCTCATCCTTGAAACCCGAGTACTCCCCGAACTTGAACGAATCCCCGCTCACATTCGCGATGCCTATCTCGATTTCGTTTGGCTTGCGCGTCAAATCCCGGATCGTCTCGTCCTCTTGAGCGAGGCTAACCCCTGGCAGCAACGTCAACACCATGGTCGCGTATAGCGTTTTCGCAGAGCAAGAAGCCGTATTGCGGCGGTTAATCGTCTTCGTTTTCATATCGGACCTCGACTACGTTGACTACGTTGCGAGCGCCATCAGCGGGTTTTCCGCGGGCCGGAGGGATGATTCGAACCATGCACCTGCGAGTGGCAATTCAGACAGTTGTTGGCAAGCAACTGCTGTGCCGCTCCAACCGGAGGAACCCCGGTTCCACTGTACGCGGTACTGGGATGGAACTGGGCCAAATGGCATTCCTGGCACAACCAAGGCCCCCGAACCTTCAAAAGTGGCGTATGAATCGACCCATGGGGAACATGGCAGTTGGTGCAGTCCTCACGCACCGGCGGGTGCTCCCACAAGAAGGGGCCGCGTTTTTCGGCATGGCATGTGTAGCACGTTTCGTTAACCGTCGCCTTGGCCAACTGCTTGGGTCCCGGCGAGCCGTGGGGGTTGTGGCATTGGGAACAGGTCACTTTGCCATCCTTGACCGGATGGGCCGACGGCTTGAGTATCTGGGAGCGCTGTTCCTTGTGGCAGGCAAAGCAGACTTCCGGCTGGCTGCTCTTAGCCAGAACCTTGTCTTTCCCGGTATGAACTTGATGGCAGGCGACGCACGGCACATCCCCCGATTGGTGCTGACTACCCTGCCAAGCCATCCTGAGTCCAGACTGATGGCAGGTCAGGCAGGGCTTATTCTGACTATTCGCGGGGGTGTCCGACTTCTTGCCAAAAACACGCTCTGGCTTAGGCCGTTCCTTTACCCCCTCCGGCTTGTTAATGTGAGTGTCGCTTTCTCCGTGGCAACTGGTGCAGGTCGGAGTACGGGCATCGCCCGTTACCCCATGCCGGGTTTTGGCGATGGACAATACCGGATATTCCTCGGTCTCGTCATGGCAGCGGGTGCATTTGGCGTCGCCCTTGAGGACCCTATCCTTGCGAGGCTCTTTGGCCTGCTCTCCGGCGGAACCGGATTCCGCTCCAAACGCTCCCGCGGAAAGGCCCAAGGCCACGACGGCACCCCACAGTATCGCGGCCATGGAGCATCTGTATCGTTTCATGAAGGGCACCTCCCTAAAGACTACCCAAAACTATTATTAGTAAAGGGGCGGCGAATCCCTACCCCAGGCTTGGCCTTTTCCAGCGCTACAATTTCAGTTCCTGCGGTCCCGGACCTTCCGGTTCCTTGTGCGCAATGCCGAAGTGACAGTCTATGCAGGTCTTGCCTTCGGCCTTTCCCTTGGCGTGCCGGTTCTTGCTCTTTTCGGTCTGCTTGTCGGGGTCCCACGAGTCGTCGTGGTGGCAATTACGGCACTCCAGCGAGTCGGTCTGCTTCATGCGGGTCCACACCCGCTTGGCGAGCGTGTAGCGGTGGGACTCGAACTTCTCCTGGGTGTCCACCACGCCGGTGAAATGACCCCACAACTCGAATGTAGCCCGCATCTTGCGCAGAATCAGAGGACCCGGCTGGCGTGGCACGTGGCAATCGGAACAGATGGCGCGCACCCCGGTGCGGTTCTTGTCGTGAATCGTGTCCTTGTATTCGGCATAGACGTTATCGCGCATCTCGTGACAACCGATGCAGAATTCCTCCGTGTTGGTCCAGGCCAGCCCCGCGGCGCCGGCGGTTACCAGCGCCACGGTCAGGAACACTACGGCGACGGCAACCCCTATCACCAGCCTTACCCGCGAGCATATAGTGCAACGACGGGTTAGCGCTTCCCATACCTTTTTAATCACTGTCTTCCCCCCAGCTTCCCGCCACAGGCTCACGCCTTCAGCGTGACAGAATCCATTGGATAACGTTCTGGATATCCGCTTCGTTCTTGGTCTTCAGGGAATCGTGCTCTTCCTCTTTGCCGTCCACCTTGACCTTGGGATTGGTGGTCAGGTGGGTATAAAGTTTCTTTTCGGCATCTGGCTTGCCTTTGAGCTTGGCGGCGGTTTCCTTGTAGGGAGGTCCTTCCTTTTTCTTGTCCACCGAATGGCACTTGAAACAACCGCTCTTTTTCATCAAGGATTCCGCGGCGCCCGCATCAAGGGCCATTGCGGATGGCGCAAAGCCCAACCCGACAAACAGTACCAACCCCCTTACTCCTGGACTTCCCGTATCCATAACCTAATCCCCTCATTCGGGCATGATAATCGCGTTTTCGAGTTTGCTCCTTGCACGGCCGGCCCCAATAGCTTGATTCACAAATCATGTTAGCATGAAAATATAACTCAATAAGGAGAACTTTTTCTGCTTTGGTGACTTGGCTCAAAAAACAGCCAAAATCCAAGCTGTGGGGTACCGGCCTGCACCTCCTGATGCCGCAGTTTATATCCATTGAAGCCAACCGGGAAATCCTCACGATCCCGACGGCTTTGAGCATCCAAGGCGTCACCATCCCCCGAACGACAAGCCCCCGTTGACGCTGACGGTCTGGCCGGACACCTGGGCCGCCTGGTCGGAAGCCAGGAAGGCCGCCACTTCGGCAACCTCCTCGGCGGTCGGCGCCCGGCCCAGGGGGAAACGGCTCAATGCCTTGCTGAACAGCTTATTCTCGAAACTCGGCTTGCTGAATATCTCATCGTAGCGGGGCGTATCCGAGGTGAGCGTCAAGGCCACGCAATTGACCCGTATTTTCCAGCGGGAAAATTCCCGGGCCAGGGCCTTGGTCATGAGAATGGTCGCGGCCCCGACGCTGCCGATCAGGGATTCTCCCGGCGTGGGATGACGGCCGGCATCGGTGGTGATCAGCACGATGGAGCCCCGCTGCCGCTCCCGCATGCCGGGGAGCGCCGCATGAACGGGAAAGACCCGCGGCAGGTAGCGGGTCTCGAAAGCTTTCAGGAAATCCTCGGGCTTTAACTCATGGAACGGCGTCGGGCCGGGCTTCTCCGACCCGCCGCTGCTCACCAGGATGTCGATGGGGCCGAGACGCCGCGCCACGGCGGTCACCACCCGGCTGATTTCATCGTAGCGGGCGGCGCTGCCGGCCTCAAAGATGAACTCGGCGCCGGTATGGGCCAAACGATTCATCGCATCTTCTCCGGCCGCCGCTTGGCGCCCGTTCAGCGCCACCCGGGCGCCTCGCTTGGCCAGTGCCTCGGCGATGCGAAAACCGATGCCGCTGGTGGAGCCCGTTACCAGCGCTACTTTCCCTTGCAAATCCTGCTTGTCCATGATTCCTCCTGGTGCTTTTTTAATAACGGCAATCCGGAGCATCACTCCGGTTCGGTAAACCGCATCAATCCGGAGCGCAACGAATCGGGGATGGGTATGGCTTGCTCGGCCCGAATGTCCACCGTCACCATGACGATATGGCCCGTCACCGCGGCTTCCTGCTCCCCATCCCGAATCAGCTCGAATTCCATGCGGATAGAGCTGTTGCCCAAATGTCCGATCCACGCCCGCACCACGCCCCGGTCGTGAACCTTGAGGGGATGGCGGTAGTCGGCTTCGAGGTGGGCACGGGGAAGGCCATAGCCTTCTTGTATTATGGCGTAGCCGGTAAACCCGGCCTCGCGGAACAACCGGGCTTCGGCCTGGGCCACATAATGAAACACCGCCGCGTAATAGACCCAACCCGAAGGGTCGGAGTCTCCAAACAACACCTCGAAGGGCACTTCCAGCTTCATGACCCATGTTCTTTCATGTCGAGCACCATTTTCTTGAGCTTCTCCTTCATCACCCGGCCGCTCAGGTTGCGGGGCAGCTCGGCAGCGAACATCACCCGCCGGGGGCGCTTGTAGCGGGCCAAGCCGGCCTCGGCAAAACCCATCAATTCCCCGGCATTCGCCTGCCGGCCGGGCTTGAGAACGACGACCGCGCAAATCAGCTCAGTCCACTCGGGGTCCGGCAGGCCGATGCAGGCCGCTTCCGCCACCGCCGGGTGGGAAGCCAGAACCTCTTCCACTTCCGGCGCGTAGACATTGATCCCCCCGCTCTTGATCACATCCCGCTTGCGGCCGACGAAATAAAGATAGCCGTCGGCATCGAAGCGGCCCAAGTCCCCCACAGTGAAGAACTCACCCCGCCGGGTACTGTCCGTCAACTCCGGATCGTTGTAATAGCCTTCGTATTGGAACGAACTGCGGGCGCAGATTTCCCCCACCTCTCCCACGGCCACTTCCTTGCCGTCGTCGTCCAGCAGGCGAACTTCCACTCCAAAGAATACCGTCCCGATGCAATTGCCCTCGGCATATCGCAGCACCGCGTCGCCCTTTAGATTGGCGTAGGGCCCCACCTCGGTGGAGGCGGCGTAGATGCTGAGCACCGGGCCGGCCTTGGCAAACCAGGCTTGCCGCAAATCCGCCTCCACCGCCCCGCCGCCCGATTGAATGAGCCGCAGCGAGCGCCCGGAAAAATCCTGGAACGCCGGAGATTCCATCATTCGGCGCAGCAAAGGCGGAAACATCATGGCGGCGGTAATCTTTTCCTTGTCGATCAAGGCTAGGGTCCGCTCCGCATCGAAGGATTCCATGAGGTAAACCGTCGCCCCCAGGTATAGCGGCAGCATGGCGTAGCCGAAGCCCGCCGACAGGCACAGCGGCATCACGCAAAGGGTGCGGTCCTCGGTGGCAAAGCCCTGCTCGATGGCCCGTTCCTCGAAACCCCATTTTTCCCGTAGGGTGCCTTTCGGGCGGGAAGTGGTGCCGGAGGTGTGGAGCATGATGAGGGCCCGCGATTCTCGGAGATCGGCCTCGGCATCGCTCGCGGCGGCCAGGCGCTCCGGCAACGAAAGCACACGTCCGCCCTCCCCGGCTTGCAAGGCATCCAGGCAATACACTTGCTCCACTCGGCCGGCGAAGCGTTCCCCGTGGGCCAAATGATGGCGGTCCACCAGCAGGGCGCGGCTGTGGGAGTGAGTCAGGATATGCAGCATGTCATCGTCGGACAGCCGGTAATTCACCGGCACCGGAACGGCCCCGAAGCCCATCAGGGCAAAATACGCGGTGATGAAATCCGGATGATTCAACGCCAGGATCGCCACCTTGTCGTCGCGGCCATAGCCCGCCTGGCGCAATGCGTTCATCATCCCGCAAACGCGGCGATACAGCTCCGCATAGCTCCAGGACGATTCGCCAAAGCACAGCGCCGGCTTGGCGGGAAAGCGCCGGGCGTTGAGCCGCAGCGCCTCGGTGAAGGTCATGGCCGCGGAAGCCTCATTCGAAGGCCGACATGCCGAGAATCTCACGGCCGATGATGAGCGTCTGCACTTCCGAAGTCCCCTCGGGAATGATGCCGCCGCGGGTGTCGCGGAAAATCCGTTCGATGGGGTAATCCTTGCTGTAGCCCATGCCGCCATGGACTTGCAGGGCATGATTGGCGACCTCGAAGGCGGACTCGGTGGCAACCTTCTTGGCGATGGAGCATTCCATGCGCGCCGGCTTGCCTCGGTCGAGGGCCGCCGCCGCCCGGAAACCCAGCCAGCGGGCAGCCTCGGTGAGACATTGCATCTCCACGATGTGCTGCTGCACCAGTTGGAAGCTGCCGATGGGCCGGCCGAACTGCTTGCGATCCTTGGCGTAGCGGATGGATAGATCCAGCGCCGCCTGGGCTGCCCCCACCGCCCCCATGGAAACATTCAGCCGGCCGTAATTGAGGCCGGTGAGAATCAGCTTGAGGCCCTCCCCCACTTTGCCCAGCACGTTTTCCTTAGGCACCGCCACGTCCTCGAACACCAGTTCGGAGGTCGCCGTGGATTGCAGGATCATGGTATGCACTCGCCGGCCCGAATACTGGGCCTGCTCCCGCTCCACCAGAAAGGCCGTAATGCCGCCGGGATGGCTGTCAGTAGGGGTCACCTTGGCCATGAGAATGCCGAAGTCGGCCCAGATGCCGTTGGTGATCCACAACTTGGTGCCGTTGATGAGGTAATGGTCGCCTTTGTCCACCGCCCGGGTTTCCATTCCCGCCACGTTGGAGCCGTGGTTGGGTTCGGTGATGCCGACGAAGAAGCGCTTCTTGCACTCCAACAGCGGCTTGAGGAAGCGCTCCCGCTGGGCCGGCGTGGCGTGGGTATGCAGCAGGCTGGCGGCGATGTTCACGGTATTGAGCACCACCCGCATGCTCAGCCAATGATAGCCCGCCAGTTCCATCAGCACCGCCCAACTGACGTAGTCCATGCCAAAGCCGCCGGCCTGCTCGGGCAGCAACCCACCGATGTAGCCGAATTGCTTGAGCTTGGGCAGCAGCTCCCAGGCGAATTCCCCGCGGCGCTCGTGGTCGGCGACGATGGGGTCCACCTCCTGGGCCAGAAAACGGCTTACGGTTTCCCGAAGTATGTTCTGTTCGTCGGTCAGTTCGAAATCCACCATGGCGACTTCCTCCTCAACAGGTCCCGTTCAATAGGATTTGGGCAGCCCCAACACCTTCTCGGCGATAAAACACTTGATCAGTTGCGGACTGATCGGGGCGATCCAATGGATCAGCACTTCCCGCAGATAGCGTTCCACGTGGTACTCCTTGGCATAGCCGAAGCCGCCGTGGGTCAGCACCGCGGTCTCGCAAGCCTTTACCGCGGCCATGGAGGCCAGGTATTTGGCGGCGTTGGCCTCCGCCCCGCAGGGCTCGCCCCGGTCGTACAGGCTGGCGGCCTTGAAGGCCATCAGATTGGCGGCTTCCAGTTCCATCCAATTCTCGGCCAGCGGGTGCTGCACTCCCTGATTCATGCCGATGGGTCGGTCGAATACGATCCGTTGCTTGGCGTATTGGGCGGCGCGCTTCAGCGCGACCCGGCCGATGCCCACCAATCCGGCGGCGATCAAAATCCGTTCCGGATTCAAGCCGTGGAGAATGCAGTGGAAACCCTTGCCTTCCTCGCCGATGCGATCCTCGACGGGAACCGGCAGGCCGTCGATGAACAGCTCGTTGGAATCCACCGCTTTGCGGCCCATCTTCTCGATCTCCCGCACCGTGACATAGCGCCGGTCGATGTCGGTATAGAACAACGATAATCCATCGGTGGGGCGCTTGACCTCGTCCAGGGGGGTGGTGCGAGCCAGGATCAGCATTTTTTCCGACACCTGGGCGGTGGTGATCCAGACCTTGCGGCCGCTCAGTATATACCGATCGCCATCCCGCACCGCACGGGTCTTGAGCTTCAGGGTATCCAAACCGGTATTGGGCTCGGTCACGGCGAAGGCGGCCTTGACCTTCCCTTCGATGAGGGGCGGCAGAATGCGCCGCCTTTGCTCTTCGGTTCCGAACTTCACCACCACGTTGGGGGCAAACACATTGATGGATATGGCCGAACCCCCGCTCAGGCCGGCGCCGCTTTCGGTCACCGCCTGGGACAGAATTGCCCCCTCGGTAATACCCAATCCGGAGCCGCCGTATTCCTGGGGCATGGCAATACCCAGCCAGCCGTCCTTGGCCAGCGCTTGGTGCAACTCCACCGGGAAGCCGCCTTCCCGATCCTTTTTGAGCCAATAGTCGTCGTCGAATTGGCTGCAAATCTTTAAGATAGCTTCCCGGATAGCCTGCCGCTCGGGGGAGAATTCGAAGTCCATGGCGGTCCCTCAATAGGATTTAGGCAAGCCGAGCACCTTCTCGGCGATGAAGCACTTGATGAGCTGAGGCGTGATCGGGGCGATGCGCAGCAGGATCGACTCCCGGAACAGCCGCTCCACGTGGTATTCCTTGGCATAGCCGAAGCCGCCGTGGGTCAGCACCGCGGTCTGGCAGGCCTTGAAGCCGGCCTCTCCGGAGAGATATTTGGCGGCATTGGCCTGGGCGCCGCAGGGTTTGCCTTGGTCATACAGGGCGGCGGCATGGAACGCCATCAGATTGGCAGCCTCCAATTCCATCCAGCATTCCGCCAAGGGGTGCTGGATGCCTTGGTTCATGCCAATGGGGCGATCGAAGACGATGCGCTCCTTGGCGTACTGGGCGGCGCGCCGCAGCGCGGCCCGGCCGATCCCGACTCCCGCCACGCCGCCCAGGATGCGCTCCGGATTCATGCCGTGGAGAATGTACTCGAAGCCCTTGCCCTCCTCGCCGATGCGGTCTTCCACCGGCACCGGCAAATCCTCGAAGAACACTTGATTGGAATCCACCGCTTTGCGCCCCATCTTTTCGATTTCCCGGACTTCGATGTATTTGCGGTCGAAATCGGTGTAGAACAGGGACAGGCCATCGGTCGATTTCTTCACCTCCTGAGGATCCTGGGTGCGGGCCAGCAAGAGGATCTTGTTGGCCACTTGACCGGTGGAGGTCCACACCTTCTGGCCATTGACGATGTAGCGGTCCCCCTTGCGCACCGCCTTGGTTTTGAGCTTCAAGGTATTCAAGCCGGTATTGGGCTCGGTGACCCCGAAGCAAGCCTGCTCCTTGCCCTGGATCATGGGGGGCAGCATGCGGCGTTTCTGTTCCTCGGTGCCGAACACCACCACCGGATTGAGGCCGAAGATGTTGAGGTGAATGGTAGAGCAGCCGCTGATCCCGGCGCCCGATTCCGCCACAGCTTGCATCATGATGGCCGCTTCGGTGATCCCCAGCCCGGCGCCCCCGTATTCCTGGGGCATGGCGATGCCCAGCCAGCCGGCCTCGGCGAAGGCCTTATGAAAATCGAAAGGGAACCCCCCCTGCCGGTCCTTCTTCAGCCAGTAGTCGTCGCCGAACTGGGCGCAGATTTTGAAAATCGCTTCCCGGATGGCTTCTTGCTCGGGGGTAAAGGCGACATCCATGTTGATTTCCTCCTCGGGAAAATGGGCCCTCAGCCGTAACGGCCGCCGGTGATATGCAAGGTCTCGCCGCTGATGTAGCCGGCCCGCTCGGACGCCAGGAAGCACACTCCGGCGGCGATATCGTCGGGCTCTCCGACGCGGGGCACGGGGGTGGCGGCAATGGCCTTGGCGGCGATTTTTTCGTAATGGGGCAAGGATTCCACCAGCTCGGTCTTGATGAAGCCCGGGGCGATGGCATTGACGGTGATGTTGAACTTACCGGATTCCAAGGACAGCGCCCGGGTCAGCCCGATGACCCCCGCCTTGGCGGCGGAGTAGTTGGCTTGGCCGGGGTTCCCCAAGTGGGCTCGGGAGGAAATGTTGATGATCCGTCCGAACTTCTGGGCGATCATGTAGGGAATCGCCGCCCGGGAGCACAGGAAGGTGCCTTTCAGAATCACGTCGATAACGCTGGTCCAATCCTCGTCGGACATCTTGGTAATGTAGGCATCCCGCGGGAACCCGGCGTTGTTCACCAGGATATGCACCGAACCATAGGCCTTGGCGGTCTCCTCCATGAGCCGTTGCACATCCCCCGGCTTGGTCACGTCCCCCGCGACCGCGATGGCCTGGAAACCCGCTGCCACTAAACTCTTGCATGTTTTCTCGGTGTTTTCCGAGTTGATGTCGGTAATCACCACTTTCGCTCCCTCCCGCGCCAGGGCACGGGCAGTGGCGGCCCCGATGCCGCGGCCCGAGCCGGTAACGATGGCGACCTTGTCCTTCAATCCTAGATCCATGATTCACTCCATTTCAGCGTTGTCGTTTGAATTGCCTTGCAAGCCGAACTCGGGGGTTTATAGGTCAGTCGAGCTTGATCCCCGCCTGCTTGACCACCTTGCCCCATTTGCTTATTTCGGTTTTGATGAAATCGGCGAAGTATTCCGGAGTGCTCCCCACCGGTTCCACTCCTTGACTGATTTGACGCTCCCGAACCTCCGGAAGCTGGAGGATACGAGTGATTTCCTGGTGCCATTTTTGCACGATCTCTCGCGGTGTTCCCGCCGGCGCCAAGAATCCCACCCACGCATAAGCTTCGTAGCCCGGCAGTCCGGCCTCGGAGACGGTGGGCAGCTCTGGCGCCAGAGAGGTTCGCTTCGTCCCGGTGACCGCCAATGCCCGCAATTTTCCCGCCTTCACTTGAGGCAATTGCAGAAATATGCTGTCGAAGGCTACCGATGTCTCTCCCGCCATCACCCCCGCCACCGAGGGGCCGCTGCCCTTGTAGGCGACATGGACGATGTCCACTCCCGCCATGGATTTGAACAACTCTCCGGCCAAATGAGTGGTGCTGCCGTTGCCCGCCGAGGAGAAATTGAGTTGTCCCGGTTTGGTCTTCAAATAATCGATCAGTTCTTTTGTCGATTTCACCGGAACCTGGGGATTGACCACCAGCATCAAGGGAATGATGGATACCAGATTGATGGGAGTGAAATCCTTCACCGGGTCGTAGGGCAGCTTGCCGTACATAGCCGGATTTACCGCATGATTGCTGGAGGCCAGGATCACCGTATAGCCGTCGGGGGCCGCCTTGGCGACGATTTCGGTGCCGATGATGGTTCCCGCTCCGGGTTTGTTGTCCACCACCACTGGCTGGCCCCACGCCTCGTTGAGCTTCTGGCCGATGGTGCGGGCGATGGGGTCCACCGCCCCGCCGGGCGGATAGGGGACGATTAAGCGAATCGGCCGGCTGGGATACTGGGATTGGGACCATGCGGCCGGTATCCCCATGATCAAGCCGATAGCCACCATCCAGCCCGCGATCAAGCACCTCTTCATATCCGCTCCGCTCCTCGATCAGTCGTTATTTGGCGGTATAGCCGCCATCGATCACCAGCTCGGCGCCGGTCATGTAGGATGAATCGTCCGACGCCAGAAATACCACGGCCCGCGCCACTTCTTCCGGCTCGGCTGCCCGCCCCAACGGCGTTCCGCCCAGCAAGGCCGTGGCGCCCTTGGGATCGGCCAGCACCTGCCGGGTCATGTCCGTCCTGACCACTCCCGGGTGAATGGAATTAACCCGGATCCGATCCCGGGCGAATTCCACCGCCGCGGCCTTAGTCAGCAAACGTACCGCCCCCTTGGACGCCACATAGGCGGCCACCTTGGAAGCTCCCACCAATCCGTAAATCGACGAGACGTTGATGATGGAGCCGCCGCCGGCGGCCCGCATGGCCGGAAGAACATGCTTGCAGCCGAGAAACACGCCCTTGGCGTTGACCCCCAACACCCGGTCCCATTCTTCCTCGGTGGTCGCTTCCAAGGTGCGC